>CAYMTN010000070.1:0-22293 GCA_964393335.1 uncultured Anaerolineaceae bacterium | reverse complement strand
ACGGATTAGTAGCTGATGCAGTCGAGCCAAAACTAATACGGGATTACAGGGAGGACAAGCCACATCGCGGTGGCACCGCCGAGAATGTCATGAAACGGATCTACCTGCCTGTGACCGATGTGGATGCCAACCAGTACGACTTTCTTGGCCCCGGAACACGTGGGTTGCGGGGAGCCCTTAAGGTGAAATCCTTTCAAGGGATCGCTCTGCGAGTCGAAGGAGACACGTTAGGCGTTCTTTATGTAAACTACGCGCACGTGCGGGGATTTGATGACGGCGACCGGTCCATGCTGGAGACGTTCGCTTACCACGCCGCGCTTACTCTCAAGAAAGCACGGCTTCTGGAGCAGGCAAGACAGTCGCACGAGACTACACGGATCGTGGCAAAAGCAAGCGTGCAGGAGAACCTGCAAGCTACTCTGGACACGATCGTCGAGGGAATCAAGCAGGTGCTCAATTGTGATGCCGTGACATTGTATGTATACCACCAGTCTAGACATGCAAATCAATTAAGCTACCCTCCTACCATGACGGGCGTATGGCATACAGATCGAGCCAGTCTCCTTGACCGGGTGTTGGAGGATTCGATTGTATACGAAATGATTCGGCAAGACGCGCCTTACATCGTGGAGAATACGGCTGACGATCTGCTCTTTCAGGGGCGCAGGTTTGTAAAGGAAGAAAAAATCGAATCGTGCGTTGCGATTCCGCTGAAAGCAGTGGAGCAAAAAGTGGGAGTGATGTTTGTAAACTATCGCAATCATCACACTTTCACGAGCGAGGAATTGGCCGAGATCGGACTCTTTGCCGACCAGGCGGCTGTGGCCATCCACAATGCCCAACTCTATGACGATATCTCACGGAAAGCCAACGCTTTAAGTGCCGTCTACGAAGCTAGCAGGGCCGTAACCAGTACGCTGGCTACGGACGAAATTCTCAGCCGCATTGTTGAGCAGGCCCGGCTGATCACGGGCAGTTCTGGAAAACAGGCCCACCTGAGTTATCTTGCATTGTTGAAGGACAGCAAGCTTCAAGTCGAAGCGGCATGGCCGGCGGAACATCTACCGATACTGAGACGAAAGTTAGGTGTCATTGATCTTAAGCGCAGTCGCCGGATCGGAATAATGGGCAGGGCCGTCCAGACTGGCCGGTCGCAACTCGTACCGGATGTAACTCTCGTTAAAGATTATTACATCGAGTATGACCCGGCGACTCATTCGGAGCTGGCCGTACCGATCAAGCTGGGTGACAAGGTAGTGGGTGTCATCAACGTCGAACACCCGGAGCGCAAGGTTTTTGACGAGGAGGATCGGCAGTGCCTCGAATCGTTGGCTTCACAGGCAGCATCAGCCATCCGGAATGCACAGATGTTTGCTGAACTAGAACATCGCTACCGTGATTTGGAGCAAATCAGGGGGCTGGTAGGGTCGTCTACGGCCCTGGATTGGATGAGGATGGTAAGCACCGTCTGGGGGCATGACATAAAAAAGGAAGTAGGAAAATCTCTGGTCGACGCGGAGTCGGTGCGAATGGCGCTCCTGAAAGGGGACATTCCGGGCGGCCTGGAGAGATTGAGTGTTTTGGAAGTGACGGTGCAGGGGATCAAGGATATTCCCATAACGGCACCTTTATCGGCTGAAGACTCGGTCAGTTCGGTTCGAGTCAACAAGATTGTTCAGGGCTATCTGTTTAATTTGTGGGGACAGTCGCGATATGCGGGGATACAACTTGACCTTAAGCTTCAGCCAGATTTGGATGACAGAGCAACGGTGAGGGCCAGCGAGGGGTGGCTCCGGCGAGGTCTGGAAATTGTGGTGGACAATGCGGTGCAAGCCATGTTGGAAGCCGATAGTGATCCGAAACGACTAACGGTAAGGACAGGTCTGGCAGGAGATAGAGTGACTATTCTCGTCTGGGATACAGGACCGGGTATTCCTGAGGAGATAAGGGACAGGGTTTTCCAAAAACCGATAGAAAAGGCCAGGTACAGTAGGGGGGCTGGCATCGGCCTTGTATTGGCAAGAAACATTTTTGAGGCTTATCAGGGCAGTATTGTTATCCAGGAAACAGGTCCATCAGGGACAACCATAGCAATTTCCTTGCCTGTCGAAGTCGGTAAGTGAACAGTCCCTGGACCCTGGCATGACAAAGATGATTTTTGCAGATGGACAGAGCGATCCCCATTGGATCGAGTCTCTGCGTCGGGCCGCGCTCAAGTTGGGCAAGTCTTTTCGGGTGATGGACCACTCGGCCCTTTTGAAGACGACCCATCTGGAATGCGAGTTGGTTATTCTCGATGCAGACGTAAGTCATGACTTGGTGTCAATCGTTAAGCACATTCGCTCCAATGCACCTCGAGTCCGTATCGTCGTGGTGTCATCTACCCCTCAGTGGAAACAGGCCAGAAGTATACTATTGACTGGAGCTACGGATTACGTGAGAAAGGCTGATAGTGAGGATGCTATCTTGAATATGCTGCGAGGTGGTGATCCTGAGATACGTCAGGTTGGCGAGGCGGGGAAATAATTCCAAGGGAAATCATGAAATACACTATCTTGTTTGCTGACAACATTGAAAGCGATCGACAAAAATGGGGCGCGTTTCTGCGTGAATCTGGCTACAATGTCCGTTTGGCAGCTACGCCCCGAGACGCCCGCGCCGAGCTTGAAAGCAGCCGGATTGATCTGGCAATCATCGACATGCGACTCGAAGACGATGCGTTAGCGTCGGATTTTAGTGGTCTGGAACTGGCTATCGACAAGGCATTCGGTCACATTCCCAAGATCATTTTTACCGGCCAAAAGGTGCCCCTCGACGAGCAACGCAAAGTTTGGCAGATCGTTGGTGATGAGCCACCCGCCGTAGTTGCATTTGTGGGCAAGGAGGAAGGTCCCAGGGTATTACTCGACGAGGTCCGCCGCGCCTTTGAAGTATGGCCGCGCCTCAACTTGCTGGCGTCCAAAGTATCTGAACAGATAAAAGATGATCATAGGGTCATTCGTTCTCAAGCAAAATGGTATTTTGTGGCGTCATTTGTTTTGTCTATCGCCGGTTTTTCGCTCATCATTTTAGTAATTGGGATCGCTTTCTCGGGTGCCATGGATGACGGACTAACCATGGGCGTAGTGGGCTCAGCGGCTGGGCTTATTCTGGAAGCCCTGGGATATCTGTTTCTCAGGGGTGCGCATCTCGCCAATCAACGTATGGATTTGTACCATCAAGAATTATTGCAGACCTATGGGGTTGAGTTCCTGCTTTCCGTTGCTGAAAGACTGCCATCCGCACGGGAGAATGCCTGTATTGAGAAGATGATCTATGCGGTGATAAGCAGCTGGTATCCGCGCACGACAGGCGAGACATCTGTGTCTCTTGTGCCTGGGGACATGAACTCGGAGATCAAACCGGGTGCCGGGAATCCGTAATCGAGCAATGACCAGCGGGAGGACACGATGCCGGACACGATTTTGTTGATGGATAATGACATAACAGCCTTAGAAAAATGGGGCGGTTTGTTGGAAGAGGACGGCTACTGTGTTCTAAGGGCTTCTTCAACAAAAGATGCCGAGGAACTACTAAGGCACAGGTGGATTCATCTGGCTATTCTTGATATTCGCATGGAGGATGAACGCGACGAGAATGACATCAGCGGTTTACTTGTGGCTCGAAACCCCGAATTTGCCTCCATTCCCAAAATCATCCTGACCGCCTATCCAAGTTTTGAGTACGTACGAGGTGTACTGGCTCCTGATGAAAAAGGACTGGTCTCAGGTGTTGACTTCATTGCTAAATACGAAGGACCACGCGCGCTCAGACAGGCAATCCGGCAAGCTTTTGCCAACAATGTGCGCATCAATTGGGACCTGGAAATCCAGTGGGACCAGCGGAACCCGCTATCTTTCTTACACCTGGTCAATCTGCTGCAACCCGGCCTGCCGGCTGATACCCTGGTGCATCTCGCCAGTGAACTGGAAGATCTCATCCGCCGGTTGTTTTATGATTACAGCCAGGCGTGGATCGGTGAATTGTTGTGGCACAGCAAGGGACATCTCTGTCTCTCCGCTGTAGCTCGCTCATCAAACGGGGTGACGGTCCCTTGTCTCTTGATCTGCGGAGATCGGGAAGCACTGGCCAAAGAATGGGAGTATGCCACCGAATTTACCCCAAAGACTCAACGGGAAACCAGACCAGAGAGCAGGGCGGAAACACTGCACTTTGGCGTAAATGCTTATGGACTGCCGGATGCTGATATTGAGACGTTGCAGACGGTCAGAGTTCTTTTTCAAGGCGGCAAAGAACGTCCCCTAAAAGCGGCATTCTCCAATCTGCTGGACGAGGTCCTGCCAGCCTGGCACCAACACGGACATAAAGTAGAAACCCTTGACTTGATGGCACTCTACCGCCTATGGACGGGCCTGCTGAACGATATCACCTCTCAGAAAGAGGCCGAACAGCAGGTAGAATCCCTGATACAGGCTGTTCGGCCATTTGGCACCATGGAAATCAAGCGCCACGACCAGCTCATCACGTTTAGTTTCCCTAACCAGCCCCTTCTGACCTATCCGGACCCTGTGGCAACCGCATATGCTCTGTTAGTCCAGCACGATGCTCCCGTAACGTGTAGGGTCTCCCCAGGTAGACTCACGGCTGATAACGTACTGATTGACTCCGAGCAACAGGCATGGTTGACTGATTTTGCATTTGCAGGCCTGGCTCCCCAGTGGTGGGATTTTGTCTGCCTGGAAGCAGCGATCCGTTTTGAACTTAGCCAGGCACCCGATGTGCTGGCCTGGCAGGAATTCGAGGAATGTTTGGTGACACCGACTCAGCTCCACGAACGGTTGCGGAATGGGGACGTGATCCCAAATTTGCGAACGAGCGTCAATGTCATCGAACAGATCAGGTGGCAAGCCAGCACGGAGACTGGTCCTAATCCACTGCCTTATTATGCTGGCCTTCTGGTGTGGGCTGTAGGTGCCATGGCCAGTTATGACCCACAAGCTTTCCACACCCGGGCTGACCTGAGTCGGGGAGTTCATCTGCTACTGGGAGCATCCATGGTTGCCGGTTGGCTAGACAGTGAGACTGTCAATACACCATTGGCAGGTGAGTTACGCATGAATGAGGATGGAATGGTTTGGATTGGGGATCGTTATCTGATGATCCTGATGGGACACAAGAAAGCGCTCTTGCAGCTTCTGTTTGAGAACAGGGGGACGATTCTGAGCCGCCGGACGATTATGAAGACCGTATTCGATGAGACCTACCAACCGCGCAATGCTCAGCAAGAAAGCCGCATCAATTCCTTGATTAAGCTCCTGCGAGAGGATATTGAGCCATATCCTCGTAGCCCGCGTTATATTCTTACGGTGAGGGGAGGCGGATACCGCCTGCAAGTAAGTGGTAAGCCGGACTCATGATGTTGCGCCTCCTGTTCCGTGTCAGAATTGGCCGGGCAGATCTAAAAAACGGAGACTTTCAACGCCAAACAGAGCAACGAAGGAGCAGGCATATGGCGAAGAAAGTCTCAGCAGAATCTACCATAGAGACATCAAACGTGAGCCACAACGTCAAGCCAGGGTCGATACGGTTCTATTTTACGACGTTCTTGAATGTGGCAAACGTGATGTCGGTTTGGCCTCGGAATGATTCCAGCGTTGCACCCCAAAGAAACAACGTCACATAATCCATTGAATCGGACCCGAAGGTAGGATTGTTGACATACAGCGTAAGCCAGCCAATCATCAACACGAACGTGTACACAACTATCGTCACAATTGAACCAACGCCCTGCAACACTAAATGTCGCTTTATGCTCAACGTAAGCCGTCCAGCGAACCTCTTCTGGTCCACAGGTTGGACTGCTGCGCTGAGGGAACCACCTGTAGCGATGCGATCATACTCCGGTTTTTGCATCTCTCTTAGCCACGCGTTGACTACTTCCCGCAGTTGAGTCGACTCCGTTATACCAATTTCGTCAATGATTCGGTCTCTGTCGGCTTGAGAAACCCCCTGCCCCTGGCTATGTTCCATGAGATGTTTCAGAATGAGGCTGACTTCCTCATAAATTCGCCGGACTTCGTCCAGTTCCTTTTGGGCCGCTTCAAGGGAAGCATAATCGCCCTGGATGCATTTTTCTTTGATTTTGTCCAGATCGCCGAGCAGACCCACCCGTATGATCGTGACGAACTTAAGATTCTCGACCTGTTGTCTCAGTGAGTCTGGCGTCTGCGCGTTCAGATTGGCCGCGACGAATGCTTGGAATGTGGCCTGTGTGTCTGAAATAAGAGTCTTTAGGCCATCATATTCCTGCCTGATCGTGTCGGCGGGCTTATTCTCGTCGATGTCGTTGAACAGTGATCTGAGCGCGTTAAGCGTTTCCGTTCTCACGTTATCCGGAATGTACTTGCCCTCGTTGACAGCCTTGACGGTTTCTTTGATGTCACCCACCAGTTTTTGCAGTTCTTTCCCCTGGCTGTTCCACCAGCTAAACAAATACGCGGCGGCAAGGCCAATGCAGAGAATCATCAGCGGCCAGAGCCAACCGTGTTTCACCTGTATCTTGAGTGGGATTTCAACCGCCGTTGGCTGATTCTCAATTCGGGCAACCAGCGTGCCGTTATATTCTCCTGGCCGGATGTTGTTTCCGGCAAACCACACGCGCACAGCGACCGAATCATTTTGGCCGATCACCGGTTCGCCTAATAGTTGCGCACCCACGGCGTGAGCCGGGAGCGAACGCCCGGCAGCGCCCACAAAGGACAAAGCATGAATATCCTGAATACGGGCTTGACCGGCAGCGCTTTGTTTAAGATAGATCACGGCTTCGCCTTGTGAATCGCTATCGATCGCGCCTGAAGCTGATCCCGAATATGGGAAATCAAAAACGGGCTGTTCTGCGAAGATCGTCAGGTTCTTTGAGTTGACATCGGCATCCACCTGTGGCGTGCTCCAAAATGTCACGTCGAAATTCAGGGCCAGCGTTTGGTCCCCCGGTTGATCGTCGTAGCGAAATTCAAATGCCCCCGTATAATGGCCTGGTTCCTCGACTCCGCCTATGGTGAACTCGAAAACCTGTTGGGCGCTGATCTCGCTCACTGTTTCAGGGGCGACGGTGATATCGCTGCCCTTGATGATCCCGGCATCCGCGTCGACAAGATCATCCCGGATGATTTGTAACCCGGTGATCGGATCACCATCAACCACCAACGTCACGGTGCGCTGAAGGACTTTGCCAGTGATTCCTCGAAATACCAGCGTGTCCTGGCTGAAATACGCATGGCTTGTAGGTTGGGTCCCGTCGCCAGCATCTTGCGCGGCGGTGTTCCCGATAGGCGATACCAGCAGCACGACAGCCACGATCAAAACCAATCGCTTCATCATGAGTTTTTCCTCTGAAAATAGCATTTAGCCGTCAGCGTTCAGCTATCAGCCAAAAACGAGAGCCTGTGGGGGCGCTGCTTGCCGGATCGTCGGTTCGCCTGCGCCCTGGTTTTTCATCCCTGTGATGTGCCGCCGCCAGCGGCGACGTGGGAAACTCCCTGCAAAGTATTATGTGTCACGCAGAGCAGATAAGTGTTTGATTCGCAAACTGACATACGGATCGCCGTATAGAACATAGGACCGGGCGTCGTGCAAAGCCGCCCACTGGCGGGCCAGGTCGCCCAAGTCAACTGTATCATCTTCTTCCTTGAAATAGCGTCTGAAGAGGCTTTTCGATCCCTCAAAAACAACTTGGTTCAGCGAGAGATAGCGTTGATTGAACATCTCCATGGCATGTCCAACGGGGACGCCTTTCAGCACAGCTCTGAGTGTGTGTTTGAAGGTGTCCGTGTTGGGATAACCGAAACCGGGCTGCTCCTCGATTGTGAATGAATAGTCCCATACGCGTTCAACATGACCTATGAAGGCCAATGCACCCTGGGCCAACAACCGTTGAGGCAGGTAAGCGACGAAGGGTTTTTGGGTCAATTCAGGGAGACGTTGCTCATCAAAGTGAGCGAAATCGCTGAGGCGCGGCGTGCCTCCACTATAACATGCAAAGGCAAAAGCGATTAGCCCATCAAAACGCATGTCACCTTTCAGATCAGTCCCCGCCAGATACATGTGATTGGAAATCGGTTTTTCCTGGCCGGGTTTGTCGCCGGGCCAATCCTGGCACACGAACGCGCCCTGCTCTTTTCGTTGGCGTTCGTAATCATCGATTGGCAACATCAGCCCATGAGTAGCCGTAAAGAGGAGGGATGGTTGTTGGTTTGTGCGGGTGAGCAGGTCAAGCAGATTCTGTTTGGTTGGCACCTGCCCGTCTTTGTGGTAATGCTCAACCGTGAAGCCCAACGCAGCATCATTGGCGAAGGTGTTGACCAACGGTCGCACTAAATAGGTTGCCGTATTTTCAGTCGCTTGATCGTGGTCATGGTGTGGTGCAAAAAAGGCGACCCGGGCTTCGCGTTGCAGGGTTTCAGCCTGTTCATAAGCCAGCACATTCTGCGCGTAACGCCGGTAATCTTCAAGATCCTCAAAGTACAACCGCCCCACAGCATTCTGCGTGTCCAATCCGTATTGGAAGCTGAATGGGATTTGCTCTGGAGACCCAATGAGGAGCAGGTAATACGGGACCCGATCCGGATCGATGAGGCCATAATTTTGGTTTCTGCGCTTCCAGAAATCGTCATGCGATTCGCCTGGAACATACGTGAAAATATTGTTGTGTGCCTTGCGTTTGTCAATCAGATCGCCCAGCACAGAACGTATGTCTTTTTCGGGAATGTCGGGGCCATGAATAATTCCCCAGTGAACCTCGTCAAGGTTTGTCTGATCATAACCCGGAACCACCCCAAGTCGATCCATTTGCCGATTCGCCAGGATCAGGCTGCACCCTTCGCGGATTTTCGGGTCTTCATGATCATGTTCGTCCATAATCCATGCGGCCAGGTCATCGAAGCTTTGTGCAGGCAGCAAGGGACGACCGGTGGCCCCGTTGAGGCCATTGAAAAACATCTTTGCATCGGGCATGTCCTTCTCCCTCCAAATGGTTAGCTATTTTTCAAGAGCCAGGCTCCCAGTTCGATCCAGGGTCCGCTGTCTTCGGAAAGCTGGTCAGGCATAATCACGGTATGGTGACCAATGCGAGAAATCGCCTCCCTCGCCGGTGTGGCAACTACCGACACGTATTGGTAGTAGACTTTTGCCACTTCGGCATATTCTTCTACGTGTGAGGTTGTGGCACGCAGCAGGTGTTGTTGGGTAATGTTGGAGGGGATGGTGACGCCCTGCAGGTAAATGTTGCGTTGGTGCCGCTTCAGCGCAGCCTCAATTCGCTGCAACGCAGCGTCGGGACGAATGACCTCCAGCGAGGACCGCGTGCGAACAAAACAATATCCGTACCGGATTGTCACAGGGATCAGAGTGAGGCAGCGGGCGATATGGGTGAGAACGGATTTGAGAAGCTGGTTTTCGGGAGTGTCGAACTGGTGTTTGATCTCGCGACAGACAAAACAGCCAGGATCATATTTAGGGCCTGATCTCGCCTTGAAGGTAGCTTTCCAGTCGACCTGCCCTCGGATACGACCTGGATACATTACTTTGTTCGGTTGCGCGGTACGGCTGAGCTGCGCGATCAGGCCGTCCAGCACCTCGCTGACAAAGCTGACAACGTCGCGCATCCCTCCAACTTCGCGTGGACTTAACAGAAAATACGCCGCGCGTGCAGGCAGTGTGATCGCCTGTACGTCGAGGGGATCAGAGGCAAGACACAGCGCTCGTTGGGCCAGGGCACTCAAAACAGCCATTTGGTTACGGTCTTCCATTTGCGCGTCCATGCCGCCAACCTGTTCAGGCTACATGCCACCGGGCGGGGCGGCTCTGAACGAAGCGATATGGGGATACAACCCGGCAAGCCGTTTTTTGATCGCCTCCACGATGTCGGCGTCAGAAGCGAACATCGCGGCTAATTCGTCATAGATATCCGAAATGGCGGTTTGTTCCAAGCCATCGAGTTGGGGAATGCTGTAAAGCAGGAAAGCTTCGCCAAACAGGGCGCGTAAAGATCGTGTATTATCGAGGCTCCACCGATTTCCAACGTACGCCAGCATGTCTTTAACAATCGCCGGGCCGAGGGTCCTGTGACGCATTATGTTACTATCAACCGCAAGGGTCAGGGGGGCCAGATTCTCCTGCAACTCCCGCAATTGGACCCCAGGGGCCGTCGATAACCCGAACTGGTTCAGCCACCCGCCGATCAACCCCTGGTAAGCCCCGGTTGGCGGCGGATCAATTTCGATAAACGCAAAACGCCGCATGAAGGCGAATGACATTCCAAATAGGAATGAACGATCATATACATTCATCGTCGCCAGAACGCGCCAGTTCGGGTGAAGCACATACGCAAAGCATGGCTGATTTACAACGTTGCGCCAATCAGGGGCTGTCCATAGCGAATCTGCCATTGCCGGAGGCAAGAGTTGTACCGGTTGGTTGCCCACCCTAAACGGAAGCTCAACAGGCGCACCGGCCAGAATGGTGAACAACTCACCAAATGCTTTATCGATCTCGGCGCGGTTGATCTCGTCAATGATCAACCATTGACCAGTGCGAATGGCTTCCATTACCAGGCCGGGCCGGTAGTCCAGCGTATTGGACTCGGCAGGAACATAGCCGCCAACCGTATCAAACGTGGTCCAATCGGCGGTAGCGGTTGTGACAATATAGCCTGGGGTGAGGCAGTCACGCGGTGTGAGATACTTCGGGTCGGTCAGAGGCTGCCTGGCAAACTCGCAAATCGCTTTCGCCAGTTGCGTTTTGCCGGTCCCTGGTGGACCGATAAAGATGATGTGTTTGCCGGTATTCAGCGCTGATGCTGTCTGCACGTATACAAGGTGGTTCAGCGTCAGCCCATATTCATCGCGAACATGTGCCTCAAGATCAGCGGGATTTATCTGGAACGATTTTTCGAGCTGGTCCAATTGGGCGAAGTACTCGTCCTGGGCTTTGGCAAACTGCGTGCGAGGCGCGTTTTTTATGATACGAACGAGATCGTCCATTAACGTTACTCCCAGGTCTTGTTCCAGGCTTTGGACACGCTGTTGAATATAATTGCCAATATCAGGATGATTTTGAAGCAATTCAGCCCTGGTTTTGTAGGGTCGTTCCGAGGCTGCGAGTTGCTTCTCGGTTTCAGCTACTTGATCGGCATCAATGTCAAACAGCTTACCCTGGGCCGTACTCATCATAAGCACCGGAATGCCCCATTCCTCGCCCGTTTCGTGCAATTCGGTGAACAGACTCTGACGAGCAGCAGCCATAGCCATATCGACGTGGCCGGTCTGGGCCAGATTGGTGTAGAAATTATGGGCGAAATGCTGCGCGGCAGGCAGTGAAATCTTATCTTGCATGGCGATCACAGCCGGGATGGGAGTCTGCTGTATGATCGTGGTCGCCGCCGTTTCCATGTTATCTACCGCGTTAAAATTCGCGCTGTCACACGCTGCCAGCACCACCAGCCGCAACCCGGTTCCCTCCAATCGCCGGGAAAAATCCATGGCCGTAACCAGGTCTTCGGCGCGTGTGTCGTCTTCCAGTACGAGGCGGTAACGGTGATACCGCCCCCTGCCCAGAACGATGCCGTGTGCCAGCAGGTGCAGCACATGCCAGGTGCCCCGCCGCAGTTCACCCGCCAACTTATCCAGCGTAACAGGACCGGTTTTGCTTGTCAGAATTTGATACTCGACCAACCCGGCCTCTTGCAGCGGCTTGAGAGCATCCTCGATGATCGGCTGCTGCAATGCCACTTCGATTGGGGACAAGCTTTCCAGCCGACCGCGCTGCCCAAGCGTATTCGGACTACAAATGGCGACCAAAATGCGGATTGGTTTCGCGATCACGGGCGGATCGGTGTCACTGGTATAGCGCCGGTAAAAGGGGCCAGTCTGCTGGATGGTCAGTGGGGCGGGTTGAGCGGGATTCCACAGATATTCCCAGGCATACCCGTTGTACGTTCTATCGACGTCAAGCTCAATGCGCAAATACCCGTTGGTTTTGTTCCAGGCCGTCACATAACCATCATACGTTGGGGGATTGTTGTCGTATTGATCAGGATTGAAGATCGCTCTGAACAGCGTTTGACCGTATTCTTTCGCAAAATTGCGGATGAGATGTTCAGGATCGTGTGCGGGGGGAAGATTTATCTTGCTATCATAGGTTTTGTTTTCGTATCGTAAACTGACATGATCTTTGTGAATAGAAACGGTAGCCGTGTTGTCAGGTTTTTCGATGATATACGGTGTGAGATTCTGCTGTGCCCATCGTGCTGGAATATAGGGTATGGCTTGAGTGATCGCAGACGGGTCAGCAGACTCACCCGAAGGGTGAACCGAGTCGTCAGGTTTCTCGTCGAGGTCCGGTGCGTCGCTGCCACCTTCACCAACGACCGCTTTTGTTTCTGATGGCGGCGGAACGGGAAGGGGCGCAGATTCTGATGGGGGGAACTCGTCTTGAGCAGGGCCTTCCCTTTCGGACAAGGGGAAGGTAGACTGCTCCGGACCGGTAGGCGCGGTTTCTGCGGCGTCTTCCGGTTCAGGTTCGTCAGGTTGTGACTCCTGCCTGGCGTAGTTGAGCAAGTCCTCATAGCTGCCATTGAACCAGTTGAGATCGGTGTACTGAGAACTGATCCCTGCCACTGTGCCCTTGTCTGAATACTGCCAGAAACGCCATGTTGACCAGTCGCGGGGCAGAGCAGGTGTTCCGGTGCCGTAATTCGTAATCCACAAATCGTAACTCGCCCAGTCGTTCGACGGTAACACGTTTGAGTCCCAAAACCAGGAAGCCGTGTAGATGATCGGTTTGCGGCCAGTTGTGCTCTCGATGATATTCGCACAGTCCCTGACGACCTCTGTAATAATCTCCGGAGGCTGATCATCGGCCAATTCTACGTCGAGCACTAGGGGCAGATCAGCCGTCTCCTCCTCTAGCACGGTCAGAAATCGTTTCATCTGAGAGGCGGCTGTTTGCCTGGGTTTGACGACGTGATAGGCTGAAACAAGCAGCCCTGCGTCACGCGCAGCGCGCCAATTTTCGTTAAAGCGGGGATCCGTATAATAGTCTCCAGCGGTGGCGCGTATGACCGCGAATCTGTACTCCGCGTTCGAAACCTGTCTCCAATCGACCTCACCCTGCCAACGTGAAACATCGATGCCCGCGACCCTGTTGAATTCTGATGCGGGCGATTCCACAAACTGGTCCATGGCGATACCGGTTTCCCGCTCCGTCGGCATCGTACTAACGGGGGTTGGCACCCGTGCCGCTGGGTCGCCCAGCACGCCCAGCGCCTGCATGTCATTATATGTGGCCCACAGATCAAACAGCGTCACGGGATCAGGTGTAAGACCGCCACGTGCTCTTTCCAGTTCGTTTCCGAGTGTGACAGCCAGCTCGGCATAGCGCTTTTTTACATGATGCAGCGCGGTCCCGACGGGGATGCCTGTCAACAGATCACGCAGGACCGTTTCGAAGAAATCGGCTTGTTTGGTGGTTTCCTCGCCCTCAGCGGCATAGGCCCACACCCGGCCAAAGTGTCCGATCACAGCCTGCGCACTTCCGTTTTTGGACGCCATCATCCGTTGTGGCAGCAGGGCTGCACCGCCCTGCGAAGTCCCTGACGCTTGAATAACGAACTGGTCGCCAAGTAGTTGGTCGAGGCTATCTTGTCTTGGCGTGCCAGCGCTATATGTGGCAAGGTTGAACACAATCTTGCCCCAAAAATCCATATCAGGAGAAACATCCTCAGCAGAAAAAACATACCTGGGGGAAAATTCTCTCTTCGAACCATCCGGACCTGGCCACCCCTGACAGACTAACCCACCCTGCAACGAACGCTGATCGGGATACGCCGAGGGAAACCCAACGCCGTGAGTGGCGGTGAACAATAAAGCCGGCTCCCGCGTTGAAAACAGGTTCACCAGCGCTTCTCTCGTGGCCTGTTCTTTGAACAAGCCTTTCATCTGCCACTCAGGAAAATCATTGGCCAGTTTCTGGAACAGCGGTCTTACGAGATACTGGGATGTGAGGTGCGTGTGTTGGTCGGCTTCATGTTCTGTAGCGAAAAAAAACGCCTGGCGGGCCGGCCAGCTGGTGCTCGATTCGACATCGACCATCCCCCTGGCGTAGGTAGAATACTCATCTATTGTGTTGAAATGTATGCGCCCTACTGCATGATTCAGGCTCAGATCGCGCTGAAACTGAAACGGTATTGACTCCAGGTCTCCGACAAGCAGCAGAAAAAAAGGCATTCTTTCTGGATCAATTTCGCTTGAGGGCGCACCGTGTCGCGCAAGGAATTCGCTCGCGGGTTCGCCCGGCCTATAGCCCTCTGAATCCATGTACACGTGATACAGTTGTTTGGCCTGTTCTTGTCTGTGGGTCAAGAGACTCGTCAGTGCTGAATACACGTTCTTGGTCTCTGGATTTTCGGCTGCGAAGATCACGCCCCAGCCAACTTGTGTGATATTAGCATCGTCAAAACCTGGAGCCGAAACTTCGTTTGGCTGCGCAGAAGAGGGGCGTAGTTGATCATGCAGAGTGTCCGTGATCGCTGTTCTCAGGAAAAGACTCGATAGCACATCCAGCGGCTGCGGGGGTAGAAGGTAATCACCAGTGGCACGATTGATTCCGTTGAAAACTAACTGTTTCGAAGACATGTTGATTTCCTCATCCCCAGTAGTTTGATCGTCACACCAGGCGCAGCCAATCTCAGTCGAAATTCTACATTTTGTGAAGCACGGTTGATGGGAGAATCATAGCATTTTGGAGTGTTTCTCGCTGCATCGGTAGAAAAGCGCCGCCCTTCCCACGCGCTGCGCAGGTGACCACAGCGGATCGTAGACGAAAGACTCCTCGCTTGTGTAGCCCACAACCAATACAGCCCCTGGTCAATTCCGCTAACAAGATATGAGATAATTGTACTCGACGGCGACGACCACAGGCTTGTTCTGATCGATCAACTCAGGCAGCCGGTCCATTGCTGCCGCCTCTTTTTCCAGAGTCAAATGGAATTCATCCGCGAGGTTAACCGGGTCAGCCTCCCCCGTTTTGCCCTGCAATTCATGAAACACACCCTCACGGGCAAGGGGTGACCGCAATACCATCAGCGCATCGCCGCAATCGTTACTGCCGCATCCGGCGCTGTCCATCTGGGAAACCCACTGCACCTGTAAAATCTGCGGGTGTGCCGTCTCGGATGTTACACCGTCAAAATTCGGCGCTCCATTGAACGATGTATGTCAGCGACTGCTTTGCCAGGGCGCAGTTGATCAGATTTTTCTACTCAACTGTCAAATACGGTAGATCGTAAAATGAGGTCCCGCTGTAGATTTTCTCCCGGTCCTCTACAAGGTAGTTCAACCCCGCAGGCGTGATCCACGACCAAGGATTCACATCCAACGCATCCCCGGAGATGTGCTGGGTCCTCTTCCAGACCATACGGAAACACAAAAAAGCCGGGCTATCCTTTCAAAGGAAAGTATGGTCGGCGGAACAACGCACCAATGATGTTTTCGCCACAGCGACGAAGACTTCAATGGATTACGGTAATTCTACTACAATTAATACCGAAACAGAATTCACATTAGCTAAACAATAAATAGATGAGCTGTTCTGAGTGTTTCCCCTTTAAATGATATGGCTACTACCCCGAAAAAACGGATTCAAGCAGCGGCACGCGGTTTGAGCGTATCCTTCTTGTAGAAGGTTGCATAGTGAAGAAAATGAAGTTCATGAGGTTGGAGAGATCGATTTACACCTTCCGATGATGCACCTCTGGTTATCGAATAAAATTCGCCAGCGGTATTCTTCCCAGAAGGAGTACCCCGCATGTTGTCGGACGGGCTTGGCCAGGGATACACTATCACCCATGCCGGCAGGGTTTGGCAGCGACGCGCTGTACCTGATCCTGAATTACACCTTCAACGAGTTGAACCTGTACCGGGTCAGCCTGACAGTGTTAAGAACGACCGCGCTATTCGCGCCTATGAGCGTGCCGGTTTCCAGCGTAAGGGTGTCATCCGCCAGGCTGTGCAGCGCGAAGGGCAGCGCCACGATATGCTACTCTATGGCATCTTGCGCGAAGAATGGGTATCCAAACGCGCGCAGCGAACCTGATGGAGGAAGGTAAATGGCCAAAACATGTGTAACGTTCGGTGAAATCATGATGCGCCTTTCACCGCCGGGCTACCAACGGTTCGGCCAGGCGCAGTCATTTGATGTCGTCTATGGCGGCGGCGAGGCAAATGTCGCCGTGTCGCTGGCGAACTTTGGCCTGCCGGTCGAGTTTGTCACGCGCCTGCCGGAAAATGATCTGGGCGATGCGGTTATCATGTTTCTGCGTGGGCTGAACGTTGGTGCAAACCACATCTTGCGCGGCGGCGAACGGCTCGGCATCTATTTTCTGGAAATGGGATCGATGCAGCGCGGCAGCAAGGTCATTTACGACCGTGCTCACGCGTCGATCTCGACTATCGAACCGGGCATGATCGACTGGAATGCCGTGTTTGCCGGGGCGGGCTGGTTCCACTGGACCGGCATCACGCCGGCCATCTCGGCAGGCACCGCCGCAGTGTGCCTGGAGGCGGTCAAAACCGCTAAAGATATGGGTCTGACCGTCTCCTGCGATCTGAATTATCGCAAAAAGCTGTGGAAGTGGGGCAAACAACCCGGCGAGGTCATGCCGGAGTTGGTGTGGTATTGCGATGTCGCCATCGGAAATGAGGAAGATGCGGACAAGGTATTCGGCATCCGTGCACCCGAAACCGACGTCACTGCCGGGAAAGTTGAAGCCGACAAATACCGATACGTCACCCAGGAACTCAACAAGCAGTTCCCCAACCTGAAAACCATCGCCATCACGCTGCGCGGCTCAGTCTCTGCCAGTCACAACGAGTGGTCGGCGGTGTTGTGGCACAACGGCGCATTTTATACCGGTCCCCGGTTCGACATCACGCACATTGTCGACCGCGTGGGCGGCGGCGATTCGTTCATGGGCGGGCTGATCTACGGCTTGAACACCTACGACGACAAACAAAAAGCGCTGGATTTTGCGGTAGCCGCCTCGTGCCTCAAACATTCCATCTTTGGCGATGTGAACCGGGTGACTGTCGCGGAAGTCGAAAAACTGATGAGTGGGGATGTGTCCGGGCGCGTTTCGCGCTGACGCCACTCGCTCGCAGGATCGCACGGGGTGCGCGCCGGATCGAGTCATGTCGCGCAGACGGGAAGCGTGTAGAAAGGCGGAACGCGTTATGATACTGCGTAACCTGTGGCGAATTGGGCTGGTGATACTGGTAACCATACCTGTCAGCGGGATCGGCGCGCAGGCCGGCGGACCCGACAGGTTGCCGTATTACCTGGGTGTGGACCTCTCGTATGTGAACGAGATGGAGGACTGCGGCGGCGAATACCGCGTTAACGGTGAAGTGACCGATCCATTTCAAATCTTCAGCGACTATGGGGCCGATCTCGTGCGCGTTCGTTTGTGGCACGCGCCAACCTGGACAGACTACAGCACGCTGCCGGATGTGAAAAAAACCATCTCGCGGGCCAAAGCGCACGGGATGGCGGTGCTGCTCGATTTTCATTATTCCGACACATGGGCGGATCCAAGCAAGCAGATCATCCCGGCTGCCTGGGCAAACATCACCGACGTGGATGTTTTGGCGCAAACCCTGTACGACTATACGTTTGACGTGCTGACGCAGCTCGACCAGGAAAACCTGATGCCCGATATCGTTCAGGTGGGCAACGAGGTCAACTCGGAAATCCTGCGCGGAGAGAACGAGGCCGGGTATCCGATCCACTGGGATCGTAATGCCAGGCTGATCAATGCCGGAATCCAGGCTGTGCGGGCTGCGGGCGCACAGGCAGCCACCAATCCTCAGGTGATGTTGCATATCGCCCAACCGGAAAACGTTGAAGGCTGGTTGTTAGCCGCCGTGCGGGCCGGGGTAACGGATTTTGATATCATCGGCATTTCCTATTATCCAGGCTGGTCTAATTTCGGGATTAGTGCGACCGGGCGACTCGTTAACAGGCTGCGTGAAAAGTTCGAGAAAGACGTGATGATCGCCGAAACGGCCTATCCCTGGACGTTTGACGCGGTCGATGAAACCGCCGGCAACATTCTCGGAGATGATTTTCTGCTGCCCGATTACCCCGCAACACCAGAGGGGCAAAAACACTTTCTCATCGATCTGACGCAGGCAGTGCTGTCCAACGGCGGCTTAGGGATCGTCTATTGGGAACCCGCCTGGATTTCAACCCCGTGTTACACCTTGTGGGGCCAGGGTTCGCACTGGGAAAACGCGACGTTTTTCGATTTTCATCATCAGAATAATGTGCTTGAAGGCATCGAGTTTCTGAGCTACGACTACGAACTGCCGGGATAGATCGGGCTGTAGGGATCGGGTTCGCCCGGCGACTCTTCGACTCCAGCCAGCACAGCGGGTGCCCCGTCGATGGTGACGAGGCACCCGCTCTTATAGACGGATAGTGAGCCAGGCATCCCGGCCCGACGTGTTACTGCTGGCAGTTAAAGTTAGCGGTGATCGTACAACTGCCGCCGACTGTGAACGACGTGGGATTCGCACTTCCGCCAGCGCCGCAACCCGACCAGCTCGCAAACGTGCAGTAGTGAGGATAGCCGGTATCCGGGTTAGCCTGAACCTGCACGACCGTACCGGCGGTGTAGCCGTTCAGTTGCAGCGTCATGCCGCTGAGCGCGCCGTCTCCCGGCCCGATGATGCTCGCGCCTACCGCGCAGTTCGGCGCGGTGAGCAGCGACACGGACCCGCCGTAGGACGGATTCGCTGCCGTATAGATCAGGAAGCAACCGCCGCCTTGCTGGGGTGGCACCTCGCCGGGTACTTGCCCGCTCAGGCAGGTGGTTGGGTCCCACAGACACACCCCTTCCGGCGACGTAACACATTCGTTGGCGGGATGACCGCACGTATCGCACGACCCACAGGCTCCCCAGCCTGCTTGTGGCAGGGCTGGCGCGCCTGGGATAATCGGCGGCACTTCGGCTTGCTGCACCTGGCTACAGTTACCATCTGCCATGACATCGCTCGCCGCTACCCACAGGCTGTGAGCGGCCTCGTGGCCGGGTATCTGCGTTTTGTCGATCTGCCACCACACATTACCGTCGCTGTCCAGCGCTTGCCCAATCACGGTGAAGTTCGTTCCAGGGGGCAAGAAGGTGAAAACGCTGCGGTTGCGGCCCGGACCAACGTGCACGCGCACATCCTGGCGATCGGTGTGAACCTGGCACGGAGCGCCATCCGCTTGTTGTTGCTCGCCCGCAATCACGACCGCGACCGTTCGCAGACAGATCACCCCCTCTGTTTCGGACCAGGGGCCGATCCCGAACGTATACGTACCGGGCGGCAACCAGTCAATGTCAACGCGGTGCTGGATCGAACTCAGAAGCACCGGATAACCGGGGACCAGCTCGCCCGTTTCAGTCACGATGTAGAAACTGAACCAATCCACACCGGGATAGTCTGACCATTCAAAGGTGACGGCGCTGCCTGTGTGGTTCGTCACACCGGCGGTGAATGCTTCACATGTGATGTCTGGTTGCTGGACACCCTCGATCAGGAGTTCGCCCTGGCAGATGACCCTGCCATCCGGGCTGATGGCCTCGATCACAAACCGGAAGCCGGAAAAACCGACCGGCATGTGGTCGAACGTGTAAAACGGCGAATCACCCGGCGCGCTGAGTTCGCCGAAGGAACTCTCGCCGCTCTCGTTGAGTCCGTACCAGTGAATGACGTAACGATCCGCGCCGGGCACGGCGTTCCAACTCATCGTCCCGCTGTTCACTGCGGGATCGATCACCGCCCAGGTGGGATTCATATCCGGGCAAACAGGCTGCTGCTGTGGCAGGAGTGCCAGGCTGTTTTCAGCCTCGCAGATCACTTCGCCGCCAACCTGCACGCCCACCCGAGCCGACAGAAGCCCGGTCATTGGCTCGATAGCAGGCAGGTGTTGGGTCAGGGTCGTCTCGTGAATATAACCACCGGCCATCGCATATGTTTCGCTCTCGTCGAGTGATGTGAAGCGCCACGAGATGTCGTACCCGTCCGCGCCCGGATAGTCGTCCCAATCCATAGTGAACGTCGGTTCGGGGACGCCCGTCGCGCTCAAGGTCAGGTTGAAGTCCTCGCATACGTGCTCGATCTCACCGAACATGAGCGTGATGTCGTCCTGGCAGGACGCCCCTTCGCCCAGGCGCGTTTCGACCAAAAAACGATACCCCTGAACGTCCGGGACGATGTCTGGCAGGCCGAAATGATAGACGAGCGTGTCACCCGGCACTTCGACTGACCCCAGGTGAATCTCCGCATCGGCGCGTTCCTCATACACGTGAACCCAGTAGTGTTCGGCACCGGGAACGGCGTCCCAGCGCAGGATTACCGCCCCCACTTCAGTTTCCATGACCAGGTTCATGGCGGGGCAGACCGGTTCGTCGCCGGGTTCGCCGGGCACCCAATCGGGGAAACAGGCCGGGCAAGCCGGGCACTCGGTCGTGAGTGATTCACCGCCCGCGCCACTCTCCGGCGCACAGCCGGGAGCGCCCTCCGCACACGATACCAGCAGCGAGATCGTTCCCTGCACCGCCGGATCGTCTGATAGTACTTCGACTTCATACCAACCGCTCAGCGGCGCGACCGTCACCCGGTCTTCCTGGGCATCCCCGCCACGTAACAGCGCGATATCTCGGCCCTGCTGGTTGCGTACCTTGACCACGAAGGGGAAGGTGTACGGAAAACCGTCAGACTGGTTGGTTACGGTCAATGTGGTTGGGCAGTTTTGTGCCTCAAACGTGTAGTACTGCGGCGCAGCATTCATGGGAATGTTCACAGGTACCGGCTGTCCGTAGACCAGCGTCGTGCTGGTGACCGGGCCGCGCCCGCGCAGTCGAAGCACAAACTCTCCCGCTGTACCATTGGCTCCGCCGACTTTCAGCGAATAAACGCCCGTCTGCGGCAGGAACTGTGCAATATGCGCGCTATAGCTGTCGGTTTCCAGGCGATGATGCTGGCTGCCGACGAGCGTCTGTCCATCCGGGCCGAGCAGTTCAACGGCGGGTTCCAGGCTATTATCCAGCCCTTTTACGTCCACGTCAATCAGATCGCCTGCCGTGCCAGTGAAATTATAGACCGCCGGGGGAATGTTTGGTGCAGCCGACCCCAATACACTGGACTCGTAGTCGATTATGATGCCACCCTGCGCCTGCGAGACTCGGCCCGGCACGCGTGCGGTTCCAGCCAGCGCCACCATGATCGTGACAATCAGCGCGATTTTTGACCAATACGACCGTTTCATAGCGATCTCCTCAGATACATAAATACGTGCAAACTAACGCCCGTTGCTCAGTGCACGATCGCGGTTGGCAAAGGCGATCCGTTCCACACCGCATCGTAGTTCGGCCCAATCGATTCCACAGGGACCCAGAGATAAATGCCCGAAAGCACTACCTGGTAGTAGTGGCCGCTGGCATCTACGCCCAGCACCCAGATCGTCTTACCTGCTTCAAACACGACACCCGTGTCGGCAGTTGGGTCAGGTGTCCAGAAAGCTGGCGTGCTGGCGACAAACGTGCCAACGGCAGCAGTTTCTGGCAGCGGAACCATGTCCGGCCCTGGGCCGCCGCCCAGCCCTGGCGCGCTAAAGTCGTCAATAGCCAGGCAGCCGCCGGGCGCGTAAAGAACAATGTGATCGAATTCCGTACCGCTCAACGACACGGCTCCCTCGCGCATGCCAACCGGCGATCCGAGGTCGGTGCCGTAGTAGCTATGCGCAAACACCAACGTCCCCGGCCCTGGCGTACCTAACCAGCCGTCAACCTTCACGACCAGGGTTGATGGGTCCGTTCCGAACAGAAAACCGAGATCGCTTCGCGGGCTGTCGAACGTCATGATCAGTGCGGCGTCACATACGGTGTGCTTGAGAATCTTGCCGCTCAGCAAAACATAGTCGCCCGTGTTCATCTGGATGATCCAGCTATGGGGCGCAAAACCAGACGCCAGACTGACGCCGGACAGCGCGAGCGATTCGGCTGACGTGCCCAGGGCATAAGCCTCGAAGTTTGTGTAAAACGCCCATGCCGTGCTCTGCGCGCCGAAAACCGTAACGGCGATCAGCATGATGAGCGCAATTCGTAGCGCGTGTTTTGGTTTCAAAGTATCCTCCTCTACACGACTGGATCATGAGCTAAGTTGCTCATGGTCCCGCTCGGAAAACCGGCTA
>CAYMTN010000069.1:10517-22480 GCA_964393335.1 uncultured Anaerolineaceae bacterium | reverse complement strand
CTGGCCGGTGGGCGCGTGGTCCAGCCCGACGACGTGTTGGGCGAGGATATGCCCGGCGCGCGGCTGGTGCATACCGGCGACATCGCGTCGCTGGACGGGCTGGCCGAGGTGGCCGAAAACGCACACGCGCTGGTCATGGAGGCCACCTACCTGGACGAAGACGCCGAGATGGCCGAGGCGTTCGGCCACATGACCGCCGGACGCGCCGCGCGTTTTGCCGCCGAGCACCACATCGGGACGCTGCTGCTGACGCACCTCTCGCGCCGCTACCGGGAGCGCGACGTGGTCCGCGAGGCGCAGGCGTACTTCCCGAACAGCATCGTCGTGCGCGATTTCGACCGCTTCCTGGTGGCGAAAGGCCGCCCGGTGCAGCGCGTCACCGCGGATTCCCACCCGTCCGAGGAGGAGTGAACACTGCGACGTTTCATCGCCTGGGTAGACGCCCGCACCGGCTTTGACCGCTGGGGGCCGGACGCCAACCCGCTAATCGTGCAGATCAAACGCCAGCCGCAACGGTTCTCGCTGCGCGAACTGGTCTGGGTGGCGTTCGCGGTTGGGCTGGCGGCGACCCTCGTCCTCACGTGGGGGACGCTGCGTTATGCGGACCCCGAGTTCCCGTTTGCCGAAGCCCTGTTAATCATGATCGGCGGCGGCTTGTTTCTGGCGATGCCGTTTGTGACGACGGCATGGGCCGTCATCCTGACGCGCCGCAGCACCGCGCCGGTCATGTTCGACGTGATCTGGACGACGCCGCTGACGAATCAGGCGCTGGTGCGGGCGCACGTATTCGCGGTGTTGTACCGGCTGCGCGCCCTGGTCCTGACGTTGTGTGTGCTGGTGCCGGTCCTGACGTTGGAAGCATTCCGCCTGATGATGGTGATTCACGCTCAAATGCACGCCTACGGGTCCGGCGCGCCGGACTATTGGGACGTCGTCGGGCCTGCCCTGCTGGCGCTGATCGGCCTGATCGGGCTGATTGGGCTGACGTTTTTGGGGATCACAGTCGGCGTGCGGGCGGGGCTGCTGCGGCTGCAAAGCGGGATGGCGGTGGTTTCGTCGGCGTCGGCGCTGATGAGCGTGCTGGTGTGCCCGTGTGTGTGCTGCTGGTTCGCTCCCGAGCTGGTACTGCCGTCGGCTGTGCACACCAACATCGCCCTGCTGGCTGTGCTGGCGGCGGTCGGGGCTTACGTACCCTACCTGCTCGCCGCCGGCATGATGGTCAGCACGGCGCGCCAGTGGGAGCGCTGATCAGCCATCCGGCGGCACGCGCACGATCTGCCCCTCGACGTAATACAACACGTCCCGGTCCCACCATTGTTTCAGCAGGATTTGCAGCGTCGCCTCGTCCGGGTCGCGGGCCAGGACGATGTCGCTGTCCAGGTAGGGGGAGGTCACGGCCATCAGCGCGCCGACCTCGTACCAGTGATGGTCGCCGCGCACGATCACGACGACGGGCAGCGCCGGGTCGCGCCGCACGGCGTCCACACGTGCGATCTGCGCCTGGCTGATGTGATTCACGCCGCGCAGCGGGCGCAGGCGTGCCGGTGCGTAGACGACTAGCGTGTAGATCACGGCAGCGCCGAGCAGCGCGTAAGGCGCGGCGCAAAACGAGCGTGCGAGCGCGTGTCTCGCCGTAGAGCGGCGGACCGCGCGCCCGATCATCGCCGCCAATCCGGTGAAACCCGCCGCGCTCAGCAGCGTGACCGCCGTCAGGCTCTCGAAGTAATACCGCGCGCTGTACGCCCCGCCGCCGATCCAGTAGGCCGCGTATGCCGCGATCAGGCCGACCGGCAGCGCCAGCAAGTACCACGTCCAGCGCCGCCGCGCCGCGATCACCAGCCCAACCGGCAGCAGCAGCCAGCTAAACCCCGGACTCGCCGCGAGACACGCGTCCTGTTCGACGGTCAGCGAGGCCGGGGGCGGCGCGGCCCATCCGAACAGGTCCCGCGCGGCGCAGCGCAGATCGGCCCTGGTGTGCGCCCAGCCGAGCGCGAGCGTATGGCCGCCCGGCGCGCGCCCGTGTCCCGCGCCAAACCCGACGCGGTCATACGGCCAGACGCGCAGATACAGGTTGGTATCCGCATCGCCGCGCACAAATCGCCCCAGGTACGCCGGGAAGGACTCGTCGCGCCGGGCGCTGACTGCGTAATTGAACGCGGGCCAGATCAGGCTGATCGCCAGCGCGACCCCGCCCAGGATGAGCAGCGGGCGCAGCGCACGCCAGCCGGATCGCCACGTATGCCGCGCGGCGATCCATGCGGCACGCCCCGTGCTGAAAACTGCCAGCGGCACGGCCAGCGCCAGCCCGGTCAGCGGGCGCGTGATGATCAGCATCCCCAGCGCGAGTCCCCCGGTGCCCGCCCAAAAATCTCCTTTGAGACTCTGCCCGAAGCGGCGCAAACGGCCAGCATTTCCCCGCACATGGTTTGCGTAGGGGCGCTGCTTGCCGCGCCCGCTATCAGTCAAGGGTGGAATCGAGGGTGAAACCGCCGCCGACCGTGAGCGCTGGCCCGGCTCCGGCGAAGACGTTTTTTCGACGCGCCACAGCGCGAACAGCAGCAGCGTCGTCCAGAACAACGCGGCGGTATGCGCCATCAACGTGCCGTCGAGCAGCAGCGCCGCCGGGCTGCTCGACGTGAGGATCGCGGCGACTGCGCCGGTCGGCGGCGAAAACAGGGCGCGTCCCAGCCGGTACACCAGCGCGACGGTCAGCATGACCAGCCACGCGTTGACGATCCAGGGCTGGCCGAGCGCGGCACCGCCTGCCAGCAGCAGCGGCCAGCCGGGCGGGTACTTGCCGGCGCGCTGGCCGTTCACGTCGATCAAAAACGGCTGCCAGTAAGCGCGGCGCGGCAGCGGCGTGGCGATTGCGACGTCGCCGTGCGCGAAGATACGCGCCTGGTACAGGTAGGCGAATTCGTCTTCGAGATGCGGCAGGCGCTCGAACACGGTCCGGCTGACGATGGCGCTCGATCCATACGCCAGCAGGATGCAGAGCAGGGCGATCCAGGCGGTGTGTTTCATGCGCCGATCATACCGCAGACTTATCGATCACGGCGGCGCTAATCACTGATACTCACCTTGAAGACTAAGTTTTCGAGTACCAGCAGCAAGCCTCACCCCTTGACCCCCGGCCCCTTTTCCCCTCTCCATCAAAATGGAGCCGCCATTCGGCCAGGGGTGAGGCTAACCGGCGAGCCTCTGCCACATGATCAGTTTGGCCAGATACGTCAGGCCCAGTAGCAAAACGCGTGCGCTTCGCTGTCGGGACTGTGAGAATCTGCCCGAACAAAAAGCGCCCCCCGCTCAACCATATCTCAGGCCGGGAGGGGGGCGGTTGCTGTCAGATAGGTCTAGGGGTTGGTTTTGCCGTCCTCCCCGCGCAGCAAGTGCATCTCGCGCGCCCGCGCGACAGCCTGCGTGCGGCTGCTGACGCCCAGTTTGCTGTAAACCTGGCTCAAGTACCATTTTATCGTGCCCGTTGAAAGATACAGCGTTTCCGCGATGGTGCGGTTGGTCAGGCCATCCGCTACCAGCCCCAAAATCTCCGCTTCGCGGTCGGTGAGCAGGTCCGGCGGTGCGCCCGCAGGACCGGCGGCGGCAGGCGCGGGCGTGGCGGGCCGCCGCTCAAGCTCGGCCAGCACGCGCCGCGCGGTGGCTTCGGGATCGATGTCGCGGGCGCGGTCTTCCAGGGTCGCCAGGATGGTGGCCGGGACCTCGTTTTCCATGTCGAAATAATCCGGCAGCCGCCCCACGTCCTTTTTGTAGTGGTGGTAGGCGATGGCGATCAAGTCGGTCGCCAGCGTGGTTTCTCCCTGCGCGATCAGCACCAGCCCCAGCGCATAGGACGCATTCGCAATGAAGTGCGGCAGGTGGATGCCGATCGAGATACGCAGCGCCTGTTCGACACAGCGCCGGGCGTCCGGGAAGGCACCCAGGTAGTAGTAGGCATACCCCATCGATTCGCACGCCATCGCCGCGCCCCAGGGGATGCCGATTTCCTGGCACGCCTCGAACCCTTCGATGCCCAGTTGCAGCGCCAGCTCGTAATCGTGATCGCTGGATGCCAGGTACGCCAGGCTGGGCAGCACGATGCCGATCCCCCACCGGCTGCCAAGCTCGCGGAAGATCGCGGCGCTGCGCCCGATGGCATCGTGACGCGCGGACAGATCGTCGCTGGTCAGGCCCAGCCAGTTCAACACGTAGGCCTGTCCCCAGCGGTCACCGACCGACTCGTACAGCGCGAGGCTGTCCGTGAACCGCGCGTGCGCTTCGTCGTACCGTTCCTGAAACGCGGCGACTTCGCCCAGGCGCAGCAGGCTGAAGGCGATGGCGGGCAGCGCGTCGTGCTGGCGGGCGATCACCAGGCTTTCTTCGAGCAGGGCCTGCGCTTTGTCCGGCCAGTTCAGGCTGTTACACAGCACACCCTGCCAGGCCAGCAGCCTGCCGAGCAGCAGGCACGTCGTACCGGGTTTGGCATCGCGCACGGCTTCTGCCGCCAGCCCGAACATGTTTTGACCTTCGTGATACCAGCCGCGCGTATCGTAGAAAAAGCCCAGGCTGTCACTGCTGCGCTCAAGCTCGCGGTGCAGGTCGTGGATGGCCGCCCAACTCCACCCGACTCGCACGTTTTTGATCTCTTCTTCGATGTGTTGCAGCGCCTCGGTCGGGCGGCTGCCGATCAAATCGGGCCAGCGGCGTTCGAGCAGCCCCAGGTAATATTGGGCGTGGCGGTCGCGCGCGTCGATGCTGTCATCCATGGCGACGTTCAATTGTTTTTCGGCGTACTGGCGGATCAGTTCGTGCTGGTCATAACTGCCGGATGTTTCGTGGCGCAGCAGCGATTTATCGACCAGCGCTGACAGCTCGGTTAACGTCGCCCCGGTGACTGCGGTGGCGGCGTCCCGCGTGAAATGGCCCCGGAAAACGGCCAGGTGGCTGAACACTGTTTGTTCCTCGGGTGTCAGCAGATTCCACGAATGATCGAGCGCGACGCGCATACTGCGGTGGCGCGGCTCGACGTTGCGCGCGCGGGTCGCCAGAAAATCCAGGTTGCGCCCGATCTCGCGGGCGATTTCCTCGCACGACAGCACGCGCATCCAGGCGGCGGCCAGTTCCAGGCCGAGCGGCATCCCTTCCACCAGGGAGCAGATACGCACGACACACGCCAGATTCTCATCCGGCGAAAAATCCGCGCGGATGCGCTGCGCCCGCTCCATGAAAAGCTGCACGGCGCTGTAATCGTCCAGGTGCAGGACGCTGCCGTCCTGTACCTCGGCCAGGTCGGGGAAACTCATACCCGTTACCGGCCAGAGCCATTCTTCCTGAAGATTCAGCGCCTCGCGCGACGTCACCAGGATCGTCAGGCCGGGCGCGGCGGCTAACAGGTGGCTGACGAGGTCCACGCCTTCGAGCACGTGCTCGAAATTGTCGAGGATCAGCAGCAGTGTTTTGTCGCTCAGAAAACAGGCCAGTTCTTCCTCTGGGTCGTCGCAGCACGTGATCTCGTGGCGCACCGCTTCAGCGATGGCGGGCACCAAAAACTCGTGTGAGTTGAGCGCCTGAAGCGGCACAAACGCGATCCCGTCCGCATAGACGCCGCGCTGCCGGGCGGCGGTTTCCAACGCCAGGCGTGTCTTGCCGATCCCGCCGGGACCGACCAGCGTGAGCAGGTGGCAGTCCGGGCGTGCCAACTGCTCGGCGATGGCGGCCAGTTCGCGCATCCGGCCCACAAACGGCGTCGTTTGCGGCGGCAGGTTAAAAAGGGTTTGGTTCACCACAGTCCCCCGCAAGTCTAGGCTGTTACCACGCCCTATTGTACCCATGTTCGGGCTATCTGGTGAGGTGATTGTAAGAGTTAACCAGGACAGACCGGTGTGACGTGATTCGCCCGGCTCACATCCCCCACCTGGCCCAGATCCAAATCCGCCCGTTGGGTGATGTTTGAGACGGGCTTCTGGTTTAGAGTGATACCTAGTGCAAGAATGAACCGGATGGTTTGAACGGTTTTTTGCAGGTTCGCCTGCGCCTGACGCTCAAGGCATGTGTCTCAAACCTGCACTGGATGATATGGCGAGTATTTCGTGAGAGCAGAGAACCGAGATGTAACATGACCTATCGTAAAACGTTTCTCACATCTGTCACGCTGATCGTGACGTTGGGAGCGGCGCTGCTGGTCTTGCCGACCGCGCAGGCCGCCGGGACATCGCCTCAAACCGCGTCTCCCCAGCAAGTGACCGAGGCGACGTGTTACCAGGGCTATCCCTACGTCGTACAGGCCGGTGATGACCTGGGGCAGATCGCAGCCCGCTTCGGCACCACCGTCGCCAACCTGATCGCTTTCAACGATCTGTCGGAACCGGCGCAGGTACAGCCCGACCAGACGATCTGTATTGACGACGGTACCTACGTCGTGCAGAGCGGCGATACGCTCGACGCTATCGCGGCGCAGTTTGGTGTCACCCTGACGGCGCTGGAAGACGCCAACGCCATCGTGAATCCTGGGTTGATCGATGTGGGGCAGGTCCTGGTGATCCCTGGCAGCGACGTGCCCGTTCAGGTCCCGCTGCCCTTTGACCGGGTCTACATCGTGCAGCGCGGCGACACGGTCGATGAGATCGCGGCGCAGTTCGGCCTGCAACCGGCAGAGATCATTGAGGCGAACCAGCTCGCAGACCCGAATCTGATCGAGACAGGCCAGCGCCTGGTCATCCCGGACCAGTACCAGCCGGACCTGTACACCGTGCAGCCGGGCGATACGCTGTCCGGCATCGCCGCCCAATACGGCACGACGGTGGGCGTCCTGGCGCAGGCCAACCAGATTATCAACGTCAACTTGATTTACCCCAACCAGGTGATTATCGTCCCTGAGCCTATCGGATAGAACCACCCCTCCTCCTCCGGCTGTGATCCCCCACCACAGCCCCCAGCCGTCCCAGGGTCCGACTCCTGGGGCGGCTTTCTGCTCCCGGTCTTGTGCGCCCCGACCTGATCGCGGACTTACGGCCCTTCGGTTTCGATAAGGGCCGGTTCGTGCGCCCGACCGATCTCCCCGGCGCGCGTGATGGCGACCTTGACCAGCACCGGCCCGATCAACTGCACGACAAACGTCGTCGCCGTGACGACGTTCACCACCAAGTCGCCCAATTCTTCGCCATCTGCGCCGAATTCGTCGAAGCGGGTGCTGCTCGCCAGCGCGAGGCCGATGGCGACACCGGCCTGCGACAGCAGCGCCAGCCCCAGGTTGTTACGCACTTTGGGATCGCTGCGGGCGAGTGCGCCGCCCAGCCACGCCCCGCTGTACTTGCCGCCGATGCGCAGCACGATATACGTCAGGCCCAACAGGCCCATGCCCGGCAGCGCGTCGATTTGCAGGCCCGCGCCGACCAGCGCAAAAAACAACACGTAGATCACCGGCCCGGCCTGCTCGATGGTGAAGCGGATGAAGCGCCCGTTGTGCGGCGTGCGATTCACGACGACCACGCCCATCACCATCGTCGTGAGGATCAATGACAGATCGATGCTGCGTGACAGCCCGGTGGCGATAAACACGACGGCAATCGACACGGCCATCGCGTCGTGCTGGCGGCGTTTCGGCGCGTGGTATTTCTGGATGTGGTCCATCACGAACGCCAGGAAAAAGCCGAACAGAACGCCCACCACCAGCGATCCGCCGATCTCGAACAGCGGTAGCTCGATCATTTCGAACAGCGACACATCCCCGCCGCCGGTCAGCACGTCGATGATCGAGAGATCACCCCCGTTTGTTAGCAGGGGCGCAGCCATCGCCGCCGCGATGCTGAACACGAGCAGCGTCAGCGCGTCGTCGATGCCGATCACGGCCAGCAGCGTCGTCGTCATGGGGCCTTCCGCGCCATATTCGGTCAGCACGTCGACCGTCGCCGCCGGGGCGGTGGCCATGCCGATCGCGCCGAAGATCAGCGCCGCCGGAGTCGAGCCGGTGACCAGGTAAACACCCGCCGCCACGAACACGAACGCGCCGAGCGCCTGCAAGACCACGATGGTCATGATGCTGCGCCCCAGCTTGCGCAGTTCGTCAAAGCGCAGGTGCTCGCCCATCTCAAAGCCGATCAGGCCCAATGCCAGCTCGGTGACAAACGTCAGGTTGCCGGTCAGATCGGCAGGAATAATGCCCAGGATCGACGGGCCGAGCGCCGTCCCGGCGACGATAAAACCGACGACTTGCGGAATGCCTAGCTGGCGGAAAATCTGCCCGACGACAAACGCGGCGAGGATGATCACGCCGACAATCGTCAGAATGTCAACGCTCTCGGGGAACAGGTCGATCATGCAAATCCCTTTCTTTGTGGAGTCGCACCCGCCAACGGGTTTCCCCCGCGAACGGGGTCACGAGTGGTATGGCACGGCCTCAGGTGCACAGGTCAGGCCTTTGCCCGGATAGGTGCGCGCGCGGCGTCGCAGCACGCGCAGCGTCGAAGTATACCCGGTACAGCAGCGGGTCTCAAGACGGTAATAAGCTGCAACTCAGACTCTAACAAAAACGGGATGTTCGTTACGAACATCCCGTTGAGGTGTTGGCCGCGGTCGGTTAGCCGCGGTCGGGGGACGTTTCCGGCTGCCAGACTTTCCACACCTGGCCGACGAGGTCCGGCCCCGGTTTGAGCGTGGGTTTGCCCGGCTGCCACCCGGCGGGTGTGACTTCGCCGGTCGCGCGCACATGCTGGAAGGCTTTTACCTGGCGGATCAACTCGTTGACGTTACGGCCTACCGGCGGCGTCATGACTTCCATCGCCTGGATCACGCCATCCGGATCGATCAAAAACCGACCGCGAATATCGACCCCGGCGGCTTCGTCATACACGCCGTACACCTGCCCGATCTTGCCGCCGGAATCGGACAGCATCGGCCAGGGGACGCCACCTTCTACCATCTTGGAGAGTTCTTCTGCTTGCCAGATTTTGTGAGAGAATTGGCTGTCGGTGCTCGCGGAGAGGACCTGAACGTCGAGCGCCTGGAGTTCGTTATATTTGACGGCAACTGCCGCTAATTCCGTCGGTCAAACAAAGGTGAAATCGCCTGGGTAAAAACACAACAGGGTCCAGTGTCCGCGAAACTCGGACAGCTTGATCAGCTTAAAACCGCCTTCGTGAAAGGCCATCGCCTCAAAATCAGGAGCGGGTTTGCCAACACGCGCTATCATACGGGGTTCCTCCTTGAATGGTTCAGGCGAATCAGAAACGGGTGGTACGTTGGACGGCGCGGCTAACGGGCCGCGTGCCGACGACGTACAACTGACGGGTTGACCGGGCATGGTTACCTTCCTTTCCTGGTGCGTCAGGGGACCGGTTACCCAGAGTATAAACTGAACTGTGAAATCGGGCACACAGTCGGGGCAATCGCGTCAACACCCGATTGGGGCTTTGCCCCACGCCCCACAAGCCTTTTGAAAAACGGCTTGACCGAAAACGGTCATGTGCGGCGCGGGCGGCATGGATTTTTAGTCGCGGATCGGCTATCATGGCACGACTCGTTCGGAATGGTTCAGAAGACCGCTTCTGCGGGACGAGTAACGAATAAAGTCGCCGTCGTGACCGGCGAACCGCTGGACGTGGCCTACGGCGTGTCGTACCTGGCTTCGGACGAGGCGAAGTTCGTCACCGGCGCGGAATTGGTCATCGACGGCGGTTATACGGCGCAGTGAGCGCGTCCCCTGGCAAAAAACAGGTTGCCGGGATAGGCCCAACACGACATAATAAACACTATGCCTATTCAAACGATCCAACATGGCCGCGTCACATGGGTGAACGTGGAACGCGTCACGCCGGAAGATGTCGAGGCCCTGCGGGGGATGTACCCGCATTTTCACCCGCTGGACCTGGAAGACCTGCAAAGCCGCATCGAACGCCCCAAGATTGACGAGTATGACGATTACCTGTTCGTGGTCATGCAATTCCCGCTGTGGGACGCCGTTCAGCGCGTCAGCCGCGCCGCCGAAGTTGATATGTTCGTCGGCAGCGGCTATCTCGTCACGGCCGGCGATGGCTCGCTCAAACCGCTGGGGCAGTTGTTCGAGCAGTGCCGGACAAACGCCGAACTGCGCGAGCGCCTGATGGGGCGGGGCGCGAGTAAAATTTTCTACGCCGTGATCGACCGCCTGGTGGACTATGTGCTGCCGATTCTGTACAAGGTCGATGGCAACATCCGCCAACTGGAAAACGAAATTTTCGCCGAAGACTCGCGCCAGGTCATGCAAGACCTGTCCTTCATCCGGCGCGATATCATCGCGCTGCGCCGCATCATCCGCCCGCAGATCGCCATCGTCGAAAACCTGGAAAAAGTGGACCGCCCGTTCATCCGCGAAGACCTTGACGTGTATTTCGGCGACATCCTCGACCACCTGCTCAAAGCGTGGGAAATCGCCGAAGACCACCTGGAAGTGATCAACGGCCTGGCGGATATGGCGAACGCGCTGGTCAGTTATCGCCTGAACGGCGTGATGCAAATCCTGACCGTGATCTCCGTGATCATGCTGCCGCTGACGCTGTTGAGCGGCATCTACGGGATGAACATCGTCTTGCCGCTGCAAGATGCGCCCGCCGCGTTTTTGATGGTCATCGGGCTGATGTTTATGATTGCCCTCTCCATGCTGTCCTATTTTCGTCATCGAGGTTGGTTGTGAAATCTGATTTGCCTGATTTGAAGCGCGCGCAGATCATCCGCCGCACGTCAGACCTCCGGCGGCTGGTGGACCGGCTGTGCCACGAGCCGCTGCTGGCCGTTGACACCGAGTCAAACAGCCTGTACGCCTATTACGAGCAGGTGTGCCTGGTGCAGCTTTCGACGCGCACGCGTGATTACATCATCGACCCGCTGGCTGTCGATGACATGAGTCCGTTAGGCCCGCTGCTGGCCGACCCGGCGATTGAGGTCGTGTTCCACGCCGCCGAATACGACGTGATCACGCTCAAGCGCGATTTCGATTACACGTTCGCCGCCATCTTTGATACGATGTTGGCGGCGCGCATCTGCGGCTGGCCGAAAACCGGCCTGGGTAATATCCTGGCCGAGCAGTTTGGAGTCCGCGCGCAGAAAAAGTACCAGCGTGCCGACTGGGCGCTGCGCCCGCTGCCGCCGGAGCAGTTGCTCTACGCCCAGATGGACACGCATTATCTGCCGGAACTGCGCGACCGCCTGCTGGCCGAGATCGCGGCAGCGGGCCGCCTGGAAGAAGCGCGCGAAACCTTCGCGGCCCTGGCGCACCTGCCCCCGGCGGAATATCGCTTTGACCCGGAAGCCTACTGGCGCATTCACCAGGTGCGCGACCTGACCCGCCGCCAGATCGCCATCGCCCGCGAGTTATACCTGCTGCGCGACGAGATCGCGCGGCGGCGCGACTGGCCGCCCTTCAAAGTGTTCAGCGACAAAACCCTGGCGGCGCTGGCCGTGCTCGAACCGCGCCGCCTCGAAGACCTGCACGGCGTCCGGGGATTACATTCACGCCTGGTCCAGCGTGACGGCGAGCAGCTTCTGGAAGCGGTGGCGCAGGGTCGCCAGGCGGAGCCGCCCAGCCCGCCGCCGCGCTCGCGCGGGCCGAATCCTGACGTGCAGGTGCGTTACGAGGCGCTGCACGAGTGGCGCAAGCAGCGCGCTGCCGAGCGCGGCGTCGAGTCAGACGTGATCATTCCGCGTGCCTCGATGTGGGCGATGGCGCGCCGCGTTCCGGTCACCCTGGACGACCTGGACAGCGTGCCCGGCCTGGGTCCCTGGCGGCGGGCGGAATACGGCGAGGAACTGCTGGCCGTGCTGGCCAGCGCGAACGGCAGTTCGCGATCCGAATGACCACTGCCAGACTATGATGGCCCGATCGTTCGATCCATCCCGTGAGACAGGTGACTATCTGCATCCTATAGTGTTTTTACCGAACCTGATGTCTGCAAACCACAGCGAGGAACCCGGCAATGAAAATTACCTTTCATGGCGCA
>CAYMTN010000069.1:0-10417 GCA_964393335.1 uncultured Anaerolineaceae bacterium | reverse complement strand
ATGTCTGCAAACCACAGCGAGGAACCCGGCAATGAAAATTACCTTTCATGGCGCAGCACGGACTGTAACCGGCACTCAGCATTTGGTCGAGGTCAACGGGCAGCGGCTGTTGTTGGACTGCGGGTTGTACCAGGGATCGCGCCGCGAGGCCTTCGACCGCAACCGCAACCTGCCGTTTGACGCCGAATCGGTCGACGTGATGGTGCTCAGCCACGCCCACATCGACCACAGCGGTAATATCCCCAACCTGGTCAAAAGCGGGTTCCGGGGCGACATCTTTTGCACGTTTGCCACGCGCGATCTCTGTTCGACCATGCTGCTGGACAGCGGCAACATTCAGGAGCGTGACGCCGAATTCGTCAACAAAAAACGCGCCCGTAAAGATCAACCGCCGATCCAGCCGATCTATACCGCCGAAGACGCCGTCAACTGCCTGGACTACTTCAACGCGATTGGTTACCACCGCCAGCGCGAAGTGCTGCCGGGCGTGCAGCTTTCGTTTTTGGACGCGGGGCACATGCTGGGCAGCGCGATTGTCGTGCTGGACATCGAAGACCGCGACGCCGGGCGGGACGTGCGGCTGGTCTTCAGCGGCGACCTGGGGCGCGTGGGGATTCCGATCATCCGCGATCCCGAAACGGTCGATCATGCCGACGTGTTGATCATGGAAAGCACCTACGGCAACCGCCTGCACGAGCCGTATTTCGACTCCGAGAAAAAGCTGGAAACGATCATCAACGACACGTACAAACGCGGCGGGGCCGTGATCATCCCGTCCTTTGCGGTGGGCCGCACGCAGCAGCTTGTCTACACGCTGCACAAGCTGATGTTACAGCGCGATATCCCCAATCTTCCGGTGTTTGTGGACAGCCCGCTGGCGATCAACGCGACCGCCGTTTTCCGGCTGCATCCCGAAGCGTATGACGCCGAAATCCGCCAGTTCATGTTGTCCGAGGGCGATCCGTTTGGCTTTGACGCGCTGCGTTACACGCGTTCTGTCGAGCAGAGCAAAGAGCTAAACTTCCTGCGCGAGCCGTTTATCGTGATCAGCGCCAGCGGCATGGCTGAAAACGGGCGCATCCTGCACCACCTGCGCAACCGCATCGAAGACCCCGCTAACACGATCTTGATCGTCGGTTGGCAGGCTCCTAACACCCTGGGGCGGCACATTGTCGAGCGTGACCCGGTGGTGCGTATCTTCGGTGAAGAACACCATTTGAACGCGCACGTCGAGGTCTTGAACGGGTTTTCCGGCCACGCCGACCGTAACGAACTGCTGGCCTGGGCCGAAGCGATCACCAAGCGGCCCCGGCACACGTTTTTGGTGCACGGCGAAGAAGAGTCCGCGCTCGCCCTGGCTGAGGGGCTGCGTGACGAGGCCGGGTACGATAATGTCAGCGTGCCGGAGCTGCACGAAGCGGCGGTCTTGTAACCGGCGCGCGCGACCGGGGCGAATTGCGCCTGAACGGAAAAAACTATACAGTGATAGGTGAAAGTGGGGGGCGCAGCACAGACACAAACGTAAATTATAGCGGTGATCAGTCACCCGGCTCAGCGAGGGGAGCGCGAGGAGATGGTACGGTGACTCGTAATCTGACCCGGCGTGGTGCATTGGCGCAGCGATGGTTGAAGGTCGAGCGGTGGCTGACGGAACCATCCCAGGCGGTGCAGAATCCCGATGATCGCCGCCGCGCACAACTGCTGGCTGTGCTGCTGATTTTTATGCTGCTGATCGTCGCGGGGCCGGGCCTGGTTCTGGAGTTGGTAGCGGCCCCGCGTAAATCGCTCGATGACCCCGATTTTTACGTGGCCGCCGTCAGCACGGTCGTGCTTATCTTCCTGTTTGCGCTCAGCCGGACGCGCTATTTTTTGACCGGTGCCCGGCTGACCGTCGCCATGGCCTCGCTGCTGACGTTCTGGGCTGCTGTCCCTGACTCTGACGACCCCGAAGAAGTCTACTGGCTGGTATATCTGGTCCTGCCGATTCTGATCAGCAGCGTGCTGCTGTCGATCCGTGCAACCGGGATCGTGATCGTGCTGCAACTGATCGGGATGTTGGCGTTTGCGGCGCTGGTCGAAAACGCCACGCTCGACGCCAACTGGATTTCGTTTGTGCTGATCGTGTCGGTCGTCATCTGGGTCCTGACGCGTCACTTGCAGTCGCTCAACCAGGACCGCCTGACCGACCTGGCCCGCAGCAAAGCCCAAACTCGCACGGTGCTGTCCGTCTTCCCCGACCTGATCTTCCGGTTGAGCCGTGACAGCACGGTGTTGGATTACGAAGCCGGGGATCGTGATACTCCCCTGGCAGCATCCGGCGAGCTGCCCGGTCGCAAACTGGTTGACGTGCTGCCGCCGGAGCCGTCCGAATGCCTGCGGCGCAGCATCATTCAGGCGCTGGAAAGCGGCCAACTGCAAACGTTCGAATTCGAGCTTCCCGGCGCGGACGGCCAGCCGCTCTATTTCGAGGCGCGGACTATCGCCGCCAACCACGACGAAGTCATGACCATCGTGCGGAATATCACGCAGCGCAAGCGCACCCAACTCGCGCTGCGCGAGAGTGAAGCCCGCTATCGCAGCCTGTTTGAAGATTCCCCGCTGTCGATCTGGGAAGAGGATTTTTCCGCCGTCAAAACGCGCCTGGACGCGCTGTCCAGCACGGAGGCCGCCGATCTGGCGGCGTATTTCGATGCCCACCCCGATGTCCTGCCGGAATACGTGAGACTGGTCCGGGTCATGAACGTGAACCAGGTCACGCTCGATCTGCTGGGCCTGCCGGACAAAGACGCGCTCGGCGGCGGGTTGGAAACCGTTTTTGTCACCAGTCCGTTCAGGCTGTTCCGGCAGGAGTTGATCGCGTTCTGCCAGGGCGAAACGCGCTATCAAGGCACGGATACGCACACCAGGCCGGATGGCGAGCGACGTAATATCATGGTCAGCGTGTCGATTGCGCCCGGCCACGAGGATACCTGGTCGCGCGTGCTCGTGTCGGTGGTGGATATCACCGAGCGGACTCGCGCCGAAGAAGCCCTGCGCGAACGCGACATCCAGTACCGCGAGTTGTTCGAGGGCATCGACGACGCGATCTGGGTCCACGACACGTCGGGCCGCATCCTGGACGCCAACGAAGCTATGACGCGCCGCCTGGGGTACAGCCGGGATGAGCTGCTCCAGATGAAAACCACCGACATCGACACGCCCGAATTCGCCGCCGGGTTTAAAGACCGCATCGCGATTCAACTTGCCGATGGCAAACTGGGTTACGTGGCCGGGGCGCACGTCACCCGCGACGGGCAGCGCATCGAGATCGAGGCCAACACCACGGTGATCCGCTATCAGGGCGAACCGGCGGTGCTCGCGGTCAATCGTGATGTCACCGAGCGCAAACAAATGCAGCAGGCCGAACGCGAGCAGCGGGCGCTGGCCGAGGCCCTGAGCGATATTGCCACCGCGATCAACAGCACGCTGGACCCCGACGAGGTTCTGGACCGCATTCTGATCAACATCGGGCGCGTGGTGCCGCACGATGCGTCCGGCATTGCCCTGATTGAAAACGGCATCTCGCGCGTGGTGCGCAGCCAGGGCTACGACCGCTACGGCCTGCGCGACATGATCGAGGCACAGCGCCTCAACGTGACCGAGCTTGCCAACCTGCGCCAGATGGTCGAAACGGGCCAGCCGGTCGTCGTGCCATCCCTGGACGCAGCCAATTCGCCCTGGCAGCGTTTCGACGACCAGGGCGTGATGCAGTCGTATGTCGGGGCGCCGATCAGTTGGGATGAGCGCGTCATCGGGTTCATTCATGTCGAAAGCACCACGCCGGGATTTTTCAGCGAAACGCATGCCAACCGGCTGCGGGCATTTGCCGCGCAGGCGGCGGTCGCCATACGTAACGCCCGGTTGTACGACACGATCCAGCGCCAGGTGGCCGAGCTGGAAGCGCTGCGCCAGGCCACACTGGATATCAGCGCCGAGTTGGACCTTGACGCGCTGCTGCAAACCCTGATCGAACGCGCGATCGAGCTGTTGGGCGTCGAAGTGGGCGGCATTTATCTCTACCGGGCCGACCGGGACGTGCTCGAATGGGTGGTGTACGCCGGAAAACAGGCGATCCCGGTGGGTGCGACCCTGCGGCGCGGCGAAGGGCTTTCGGGCAAGGTGTGGAAGCTCAATGCGCCGCTGGTCATCCCCAATTACGCGGAATGGGCGGGGCGTTTTCCCGACTTTGATACGTATGCCGAACCACATACCACCGTCATGGGCGTGCCGATTCGCTGGCGAGATCACCTGTTGGGCGTGATCAATGCGCGCTCCGACCGGGCCGACCGCGCGTTTACCGACCAGGACGTGCGCCTGCTGGAGTTGTTCGCCAGCCAGGCGGCCATCGCCATCCAAAACGCGCAGTTGTTCACCGCCGAGCGCGATCAGCGCACCCTGGCCGAGGCGCTGCGTGATACCGCCGCCGTGATCAACAGCACGCTGGATATCGCCGAGGTGTTGGAGCACATCCTGGCGCACATCGGGCGCGTGGTGTCACACGACGCGACGAATATCATGCTCATCGAGGCGGACGTCGTGCGCGTCGTCGCCAGCCCGGCCTACCTGGCACGCTGGTCAGGTGACAGGCCGCCCGCGCTGTATTTTCCCCTGGATCGCAGCCGGGTTGTCCGGCATGTCATCGAAACCGGCCAGGTGTACATCGTCCCGGATACGCAGGCCGACCCGATCTGGGAAGCCGGGCCGTCGTTGGCCTGGATTCGATCGCACCTCAGCGCCCCGATCCGTGTTGAGGACCGCATGATCGGGCTGGTGAACCTGGATAGCGATGCGCTCAATGCCTTCACGGCTGCCGATGCCGTGCGGTTGCAGGCGTTTGCCGATCAGGTGGCGCTCGCCATTCGCAACGCCCAGTTATACGCCGCCAGCCAGCGCCACGCCACAGAACTCGAAACGCTGCACCACATCACGCGCGATATCACCTCCCAGCTTGATCTCGACGCGCTGCTGCAAACCCTGACCGAAAATGCCCTGCGCCTGCTCAACGCCGAAACGGGCGGCATTTACCTCTACCGGTCTGACCTCGACGCGCTGGAATGGGCGGTAGCGGTCGGGCCGAATGTGGCCCCGCTGGGCACGATTCTGCAGCGCGGCCAGGGGCTTTCCGGGCAGGCGTGGGAGCGCAACACCACCTTGATCGAGCATAACTACCAGGGGTGGGAAGGCCGCCCGGACGTGTACCGCGATTTCGAGTGGACCGAAGTCATCGCCGTGCCGATCCGCTGGAAGGAAGACCTGCTCGGTGTCTTTGCGGCGGTGGCGGATACGGCCAAGCGTACCTTTTCACAACACGACGTCCAGATATTGGACCTGTTTGTCAGCCAGGCAGCCATCGCCATCCAAAACGCACAGTTGTTCGCTGCCGAGCGCGATCAACGCGCGCTGTCGGATGCGCTGCGCGAAACCGCCACCATCCTCAACAGTACGCTGGAACCGGACACCGTGCTGGAACACATTTTGACGTCGATCCAGCGCGTCGTGCCACATGACGCCGCGAATATCATGCTGATCGAGCGCGAAACCGATATCGTCTATGTCGCCGGGGCGCGCGGGTACGACGATGCGGTCAGCGAATGGCTGCGCGACCTGCGTTTTCCACTCACGGCACGCCCCATCATGCGCATAGTGCGTGAAACCGGGCAGGCATACCTGGTTTCTGACACGCGCCTGGACGAAAAGTGGGTCACCGCGCCCCAGCAAGAATGGATTCGCTCGTACATCGCCTGCCCGATTTTCGTTGACAATACCATGATCGGCGTTATCAACCTGGACAGCGCGCAGCCCGGCTCGTTCAGGCCGGATCAGGTCGCCCCGCTGGAAGGGTTCGCCGTCCAGGCGGCTATCGCCATCAACAACGCGCGTCTGTACGACGAACTGAGCCGTTACGCCGAAGAACTGGCCGTGCTGTATCGCGGGACGTCGTTCCTGTTCACGTCCCTGCCGCCGACCGCTGGCCTGAGTGATATCACCCGGCAGATCGTCGAGACGGTGGTCAAGACCTTTAACACGGTGGACTGCGGGCTGCTGCTGGTCGAACCGGAAACGGGCCAGATCGAACTGCTGGCCCGCGCCGGGGAATACCAACTGCAACAGCCGCCTGCGCTGCACGTCGACGGCTCCAGCCTGATCCCGACCGCGATTCGTACCGGGCAGATCGTGTACGCTGCCGATGTCAGGACCGACCCGCGCTACCTCGAAGACGACCCGCGCACCCGGTCCGAGCTGGTGGTGCCGCTGCGCACCGCCAAAGGTGTGTTCGGCGTGCTAGACTTACAAAGCACCGATGCCAACGCGTTTTCGGCGCAAGACCGCCGCACGCTGGCCGCGTTTGCCGAACGTGCTGCGGCTGCCATTGAAAACCGGCAGTTGTACGACGAGGTTCGCCGCTACACGGATGAACTGGAGCAGCGCGTCACCGAGCGCACCATCGACCTGAGCGTGCGGAACGCCGTCGCCGAGACGTTAAGCGGCTCGCTCGACGTAATCGAAATGTTGAGCGGCGTGTTAGAGACGACCGTCAAACAACTGGGCGTGTTAGGCGGCGCGATTTACCTGCTTTCCGACGACGGCGCGTCGCTGGCGATGGTCGCGCATCACGGCGTACCCGCCGACACATTGAACCTGGTGACCGGCATTATCCCCGGCGGCTCTGACCTGGGCCTGATCGAAAATATGCCCGATTTCCCGCAAGGCAGCATGCCCGACCTCACGCAGCAGACCGGCATCTCCGCCGTGCTCAGCGTCCCGATCTGGCGGCAGGAACAGGTCCAGGGTGTGATCACGCTGGTCCACAACCAGCCTCGCCCCTGGCGCAGCGAAGAAACGCGTATGCTGGACGCCATTGGGCGGCAGATCGGGGTGGCGCTGGCAAACGCGCGGCTCTACGACGAAGCCGTACACGGCGAGGCACGCATCCGCACGATTTTGCAGAGCATCGCCGACAGCCTGCTCGTTTTTGACCAGGACGCCAACCTGATCCTGATCAATCCGGCGGCGGAAGCCATGCTGTCGTTTTATCCCGCGAGCCAGGGCGGCCCGGCCCGGGCTGCCGCCCTGGTGTGGGACTGGCTGCGATCCCGGCCAGGCCGGGATCAGCCGGGATCGCCGGATGACGCGGAATCTGCCGCTGGCCCGGTCGAGTTCGCGCTGCCGACGATAGTTTTGCAGTCCGAAGGCGGCCAGAACTTCGCGACGCAGTGCAAGGTCCAGGGCTGCCCGGTCGCTCGAACCGGCGACCTGACGTGGCCGTGCTGGTTACAGCCGAACGGGCTGGCTGACGCCGAGCTGCGGCAGTGCACGATCTACCAGCGCATCCCGCGCCGGTCGGTACAGGCGCACAGCGCCGAGGTACGCGACGCGGGCGGCGAGATGCAGGGCACGGTCATCGCGCTGCACGATGTAACGTATTTCCGCGAACTGGACGATTTGAAGGGGCGCTTCGTTTCGACCGTATCCCACGAGCTGCGCACGCCGCTGTCGGCTATTTTGCTGCAAGTCAGCACGCTGCTGAAATACTACGGTCGCTTTGAGGACGCCGAACGCCGCACGATGGTTGCCGAGGTCCAACAGCAGGCCTACGTCTTGCGCGAGTTGATCGAAGACATCCTGGAACTGTCACGCTTTGACGCGAAACGGTCCATGCCGCAAAAACAGTGGTTTGACATCGTAGCGCAGTACCGCGAAGTCATCGCCGCTATGCAACTGGTGATCCGCGAAAAGGGCCTCACGCTGGATGCATCAGGGATCACCGGATCGCGGTATGTCATGGCCGACCCCAACCAGATCACGCGCGTGCTGCGCAACCTGCTGAGTAACGCGGTGAAATACACACCCGAAGGCGGCACAATCGCGCTGCACCTGGATCAGGTGGGTGACATGCTGCGCATCGCCGTGTCGGATACCGGCATCGGCATTCCGGTCGACGAACAGGTGTATATCTTCGACCGGTTCTTCCGCGCTGAAGAAGCCGCGCGCATGGCGTCCGGCACCGGCCTGGGGCTGTCCATCACCAAAGAAATCATCGATCTGCATGGGGGGCGCATCGAACTGCGCAGTATGCCCGGCGAGGGCAGCACCTTCACCGCGTACCTGCCCATCGTCACCCCGCCGCTGCACGGCTAAGGTTTCCGCCTGCGCTTCGCGTGTGCCGTGCCGTGTGCGGCGCGTGATGACGGTTGACGAAACCTGACCCGTATGCTACACTGCATACCCACACCAAAGGCTGTCTGCAAGCAGGAAAGGATAGGGCCATAAGCACTGGAGATTACCGGGTCAACGAACGGATACGCGCACGAGAAGTTCGTTTGATAACCGACACAAACGAAAACATAGGTGTCGTGCCGTTGAGACAAGCGCTGCAACTTGCTGCGGACCGGGAGCTTGATTTGGTGGAAGTCGCGCCAAACGCCGATCCGCCAGTCTGTAAAATAATGGATTTTGGCAAGTTTTTGTACGAACGGGCCAAAAAAGAGCGCGAAGCGCGCAAACAGCAGAAGCAAGTTGAAGTCAAAGAGATCCGGTTGCGGCCCAAAACAGACGACCATCACCGGTCATTTAAGGTGCGCGATGCGCGACGCTGGCTGGAAGATGGCATGAAAGTCAAGGTGCGAATCCGCTTCCGGGGGCGTGAGATTACCTACCCGGAGATCGCGCGGGTTATGCTGCAAAACATCGCGGATGAATTGAACGATATTTCCGTTGTCGAGCAGGCCCCCAATATGGAAGGCCGCACAATGTTAATGGTGCTGGCCCCGGCGTCGGACAAGAACAAATAACCGACCGTACTCCGGGCTGGTTTCTGGAAGGGTTTCTGCGCCGCACGCCGTGCGGTGCTAGCATGTTTATAGGGAGTTCCCTGTGGCTAAGAAGAAGCAGAAGAAATACAAGCTGAAGACCTACAAGGCGGCTGCCAAGCGCTTTAAAGTCACCGGTTCCGGTAAGGTGATGCGCACTAAGGGCGGCAAAAGCCACCTGCGCCGCCGCCGGTCCAAGCGCGTCAAGCAGCAGTTCAGCGAAATGCTGGAAGTTTCGACCGGCCAGGAAGCCAAGCGCGTTCGCCGGTTGGCCCCGTACCTGGGCAGATACAAGCAGAATCCCCCGGCCTAGCCCTGTTGGCTGGCTGATCGATGAACAAGGAGTGATTGCATGAGTCGTGTTAAGGGCGGGACCGTAACGCGCCGCCGCCATAAAAAAATCCTGAAGATGACCAAGGGCCAGTGGGGCACCAAGCACCGGTTGTTCCGCCGCGCCAACGAAGCCATGATGAAAAGCCAGTGGTATGCCTACCGGGATCGCCGGCAGCGACGCCGCGACCTGCGCCGCCTGTGGATTACGCGCATCAACGCGGCGGCCCATCTCAACGGGCTGTCGTACAGCCGCTTTATGCACGGCCTCAAGCAGGTGAATATCGAGCTGGATCGTAAGATTCTGGCCGACATCGCCGTGCGCGACAGTGGTACGTTTGCTTCCCTGGTGGCCCTGGCGAAACAAGCCTAGGGCGTTATCTCACTTCAAACGCGACAAAACCGGCGGCTCCCGCGAGCCGAGACGCCGGTTTTTCGTGTTTTTGGGCGGCTTTGCGGTATAACTGGAGCAGGGATAACGGGACACGAGCATGACACGCGCACGGATCAACTACGTCGAAGGGACCGAACGCACGACCTTCATTTACCGCCGGCCCGGCAGCCGTTTCGCGCCGAGGGTGTGGGCGTGGAGCCTGACCGGTGGGCTGGCGGTTGGCGTGGGTGCGGCGCTGGCGCTGGCCGTCGCCGGGCTGACCGGTACCGGCGGGCGCAGTTTCGACGGGGCCGTGATCGCGGGGACTGTGGTGGGCGCGTTGGCGCTGTATGCGGGGACGTACCGCGCCGCGCAGCGCGCGATGGGGCTGCGCATCTCGTTTGATTACGTCGATAACGCGGTCGGCATCCGGCTGATCGACGGGCCGGCATGGCGCTGGTTCCCGGTGGAAGACGTGCTCGATTTTCGTCTGGCACGCCAGACCACCGGCTGGCGCGCTGGCTGCACGCTGATCATGGATACCGACAGCGCCGGACCGGTCGAGTTGGTGATGGCCCGGCGCGATTGTTACGAAGAATCCGGCCTGCCGCACCTGGTCAGCCGCCTGAACGCGCGGCTGCAAACCGTAGCCGGGATCACGTCCAGCGAGCTGCCCCCGCCGCCCCCGCCTGCCCACGTCAGGCCGCCATCCCCCGCCCACCGCGACTATCCCGATTCCGATTTCGACTCCGGCCCGGTCCCGGATGTTACGCCGCCTGGCAGGCGAAAACTGCCCGACCCGCGTGATGTCCAGCATTAGCAGCCCGCACAACGACCGCGTGAAGCTGGTGCGGCTCTTGCAGCG
>CAYMTN010000068.1:0-22767 GCA_964393335.1 uncultured Anaerolineaceae bacterium | reverse complement strand
TCGGAGTTGTCAGACAATACCGCGTGTGGATGAGACGGGCGCTCAAAAAACCGGGACGGTGCAAGGTCGGTTGGCTAGATACCCAACCAGTTCAACATCTGGTCCAGGCCGGAAGTCACCACCCCGCCGAGAAAATGCCATAGAAGGTATGCGATTAGTAGCGCTAATGTCTGTAGGGGGAATTTGTCTCTAAAGAAGCGCCAGATATCGAGCGGGAACCGCTTCATCTGCTGCAAACTACTTATTCCGATTGGCGTGCTCGCAAGCCACTGTGCGTCAAAACGCCTGGACAGCCAATCCGCAAAACGTTTTTCTGAAACGAAATACGGTATGTATTGTTGTTCTCCTTCGGCCACCTGGTTAGGCACGTTGGGAAAAGCTATTAAGACGTGTCTCCGATCCACAATGGCTATGCGGCTTTGCCCAAAGTCCTTTAGATAACGTACTGAGAGTATCGACTCTGGAGCAACATTACGAATCTGAGAAACCTCTTCAGCCAATGCTCGATAGGCTCGTGCACTATTCCTGGAGCGTTTGTCGTTTTTCGAAACCAGAATTTTGACGTTCCCTACTCCATTAGATACGAAGGCTGATCTGAGCGCTTCTACGATTTGTGGCCCGTAGGTGTTATCCAATATCCAGGATGCGCGTCTGCTACTAATTACAATCGTCTCCTGAGCATTTGCAATCAGCTCGATCAGTTTGTGTACGAAATCATCCCGTTCTTTCAGACTTTGATAGGTCTTGATGGTGTGATCATAATCTTCTAGGCGATGAATATGTGTTTCAAGTTCAATGATATCGTCACTTCGTTTCAACCGGTCGTGACGCAATCTGAGCCATCCGCCGATATTAACCGATTCCAGATAAAGTCCAAAGTATTGGGCTTGTTCAAATGGGGCATTAAAGGCAATCAGGATTCTGCGTTTGTCTGAAACAAGGACTCGCGAATGGCCATATCGTTTGAAGAAAACGTGAACCAGGGGCCAGTTGGCACTCAGCGACACGCCGCATTCTTCGAGTTTTCTAGCAGTTTCTAATGCGTATTCTCCGCTGGCAGAAGAAATCAGCTCAACAAATATAGCGCGTTTGAGCAGGCCCTCAAAGGCTTCTTGAAAACGAGTTCCTATTGCTCCTGGAGTACGAATCCAGTCCAAATCCTCTCCCTGTCCAAAAAGCTCTCCGGTAGTCTCTTCGAACATCGAAATGGCTTTTTCTATGACTTCGTCGCGAGAACCCAGAAACTGGATGTTTGTTGCCTGATTGTCAGGGGTTGGCGGTGGGGTTGTCTTGAGTAACCCCGTGCCAATAACGTGATATAACGTTTGAGCGGCATCCAGGGGGAGTTCGATTGTGAGCCATACGCTACCTTCAGCAATGTCTAGGATTCGAACACTGTCCGGGAATATATTCAGGGCTTTTGCCAGAGCATTAATAAACTCCCCCTGGTTGAAATCGTCTCTATTCCCGTCGATCCGAATTTCGATCAATGCTCTAGCCTCTGCGGAATAATCCGAAGGACGGATATTGGGAGGGGCTATTTGTGTAATGCTGTACGTCCCCAGGGGCACTGAGGGTCTGACAGCGGATTTATCCGCAGGCTTCTCTGTCTCGATTTCGGATCGCGAGACAATGCTTAAATCACCAATCAACCCCATCAGCCCGAGACTATAATTTTCAGGATTGCTGAGATCGCGATAATGCAGGTCTTGCAGTTCCTCAGGTACAGTGCAGGGAAATATTAATACCGGAACGATGGGCTTCGATAGTGATTTGGCTGTCCTCCATTCCCATTCAACATTCGGGGAAACCGCTGATTCGGGAGTCAGGAGTACAAGTACCACATCGACACCGTGTAGAACCTTAGCAAGCTGTTCTTTCCAGTCTATCCCCCCGCGCATGTCTTCAATGTCGCGCCAAACTGTGAAGCCGGCCCTGACCAATTCCTCACGGAGACGAGATGTAGGTTCGGCGCCGTCTTTGCGCGAATATGAAAGAAATATTGTTAACATTTTCATTCACCTATGAGTTACTCAAGATGTCCCATCGTGCAAGCTGGTAAGTTCTAGGCGTTCTTAGCTTTGAGAAAATCTATTATATTGTTAACCACAACAATATCAATATTCTATGACCAATCAAAGAATCAAGAAGAGAATAATAGAAATAGTAGCACCAGTTAGGGAACACAGGAAATTAATCCAATCATTGTTAATCCAGCTAAATCCATGAATTAACACAGTTGGGTATACATCTTTATAGATATGCTTCTCGGTGACTAGCTGGAATTCGTCCGAAAAATAGGCTGCCTGAATAGTTGCCCCTAGTATAGAATCTGTTAATAGGCCAATGATGCCCCCGATTGTGCCCGCGAAGACTAAGTCTAGCCATGAAGCAGTGACCTGATGAGAAACATACAGTGCCGAGCCGCCCGTCAACGCGATTAGGATACTGCCAGCGATTCCTCCCGCAGTACCCAGAAGCGTCACTCCACCAGAGGTCCCGGGCGGTACGGGTTCAAGCGTAGTGATCTTCCGAGGGATGTGCTTGGATAGAGTCCCTATCTCTGTAGCCCACGTATCTGCGTTAGGGGCCGCAAGGGCACCAAGAAAGGCAGCCATGAATTCTGGTTTGGGGTCGATGAAATATAGGAGAGAAAATGCGCTAGCCAGACCGACATTGGCCGCGGCCTGCCAGATATCGCGAGGCCCGGTCTTCTCGACAATATCGTCCAGGAATTTCTTTTCATCCTGGCGAAAAAGCGTCCAAAGACTGGCTGAGATGAAGAACGTTACCATTGTGGCGAACCAGGCCCAACCGCCAAATGTATACAGTGATACCCCTGAAATCAAAAAGCCCACAAACCCGCTTGAGGATAACGCGCGTCTTTTGAAGGCCACATATCCAATTGAGAGACTTGCCATCAGGCCAATCAGGAAGGTCAAAAGCAGAAAGAGCAGGTCTTTGATTTCCATATATATTCCGCCGATCCGGAAGGGGCAACGTGTCCTGGTCCGTGCAATTCATGATAACACATAGTTGATTTACGTTGAGTTGAAGTGTGAGATATTCGATACAAGATCCGAAAGATCGGTTGTTTTCCAGGGCGAGTTCGTCCCTTCCCGAATTCTCCCGCGTTTAGCTGCGCCATACCTACACCTCGAAACTACCATGCACTTCCGATTTGAATACGTCCTCAGGCAGAATCTTGCGCGATACCGTCCCTGAATAATGCCACGTAACCGGCAAGCGCATCTGCCCCGGATGAGTGTCCCTGGCGCAGGATGTGCAGCGCAGTTTGATAAATCTGGTGCTGATCGGCCAGCAAACACTGCTCAAAAAACGCGTGCCAATGCGCGCTGCACGCGCCCATCACGGCAGCCCGCAGCCAATGCGCGGACAAAATAGTGGTGCCCGCTGCCGCCAATCGAATGGCACGTAACATCAGGTCAGCCGCACGCGGCGTCGGCAGCCCGATCTGAGCTGCCAATGCACAGCCTAACAACCAGTCGTCGCCCGCGGGCGTCAGACCGCTGCCCAACCCCGCCAGATGCGCAGCGCTCGACAGACACACATCCCGATCCATCTGCCGGAGCCCCAGGATCATAGCGCGCCAGTGCCGCCGCGCCACATCCAGACAGCGCGCTTCGATAGGGGATAGCGGCGACGACAACTCGACGACCAGATGCGCGAAGCTGCTTGCCGGTGCATGGTCCCGCAACACGCGCTGCACTACCGATTCGTGGGCCAACAGCCGGTCCCGGTGACGGTGCAGCCGCTGCCAATCAGGGAATGGATTCCATTCTTCCGCCGAGGCCAAGTTCACAAGCAATCGACCGACATGCAGCCTGTCGGGCTGCATGCACACCGGATCGGTAGGCGCTATCCAGGCGGTGAAATCGACGTTGGGCACGACGACGTTAAACGGGCCATTGCCGATCGCGGGCGTCACGAGGGACAGCACGCTGTCGTCGTCCGCGACCAGGTTACACGCGCCCTCAAAAACATGCAGTATCCGGACATGGCGCGCCGTGTGCAACCATGTCCGGACAGCAGGCGTCAACGATTGAGCAACTAACCGCATCACGATGGGGCGTCTTAAGGCTGAACTTCCAGCGCAAAATACAGTTTTTCAGCCGTGATCGGCAGCTCGAAAATACGAACACCGGTGGCGTTGGCAACCGCATTCGCAATAGCTGGGGCCGTTGGGACCATCGCGTGTTCGCCGATACCGCGTGCGCCCCACGGACCATCATCTTGCGGCACTTCGACGATGATCGGGATGATCTCGAACGGCACATCGACAGACGTGGCGATGCGGTAATCGACGAAACTGCGATTGGCGAGCGTCCCGCCCTTGAACTGCAAGCTTTCGAACAACGCCGTACTGGCTCCCTGAACCGCTCCGCCCTCGATCTGCGCGCGCACCTGGTCCGGATTGATCGCTTTCCCTACATCAAACGCGGCAGCAATGCGCAGCAGCGTGACCTGCCCGGTGATCGTGTCCACTTCCAGATCAACAGCCTGGCAGCCGGTGGTATAGTGCACGACTGAACGCGGTCCCTGGCCGGTTTCGGCATCGAGTCCGGTCACGTAGGACGGCATGAATTTGCCATGCCCAATGATCGGGCCGCCGCGCCATCCCTGATCATCCGGCTTGGGTAGGCCATACACGACCATCTTATTGAGCGGCATGGATTCTTCGGAGTGATACGAGATGATCGCGCCGTCCTTGATGTCGAGATGCTCCACGTCTTCGCCCCAGTGCGCCGCAGCCAGCTCAAGCACCTGGCGACGCGCATCCTGCGCAGCGGCGACGACCGCATTTCCCATGGACCACGTCAAACGGCTGGCGACGGTCTGCCACTCGTAAGGGCTGTACTGCGTGTCAATTGGCCCCTGAATCTGTATCCACTCCAGCGGCACGCCCAGGGTCGCAGCGGCCATCTGCGCCATCACGGTAAACGAGCCCTGGCCGATTTCCTGGCCGCCGATGCCCACCGTCACGGTCGCGTTTTCGTTAAAGCGCACCCAGGCCGACGATCCGGCATTGGGCGGCATGGCAGGCGCTTTCCACATGATCGCCAGCCCCTTGCCGCGCCGCTTGTGTGGTGCGCTGGCTGGTTCCTCTTTGCCCCAGTTGATCGCCGCTGCCGCTTTTTCGATGCACGCTGACAATCCGACCGGGTGCATCTTCGAGCCGGTGGCGATAATCGATCCTTCACGAACGCAGTTTTTGAGCCGGAATTCGACTTTGTCTATGCCAATCTTTTCGGCCAGCAGATCGATGATCTGCTCGATACCCCAATGGATTTCGGGCATGCCAAACCCCCGGAACGCGCCGCCCACCGGATGGTTGGTATACACACAGTAGGAATCCGCGCACACGTTGGGGATTTCGTACGGGCCGGTCGAGGAATAGCCGGTTGCGCGTGTGATATTGACGCCGTATTCCGTATAGGCGCCCGCATCCCAGAAGTACTCGGTTTTCATCGCCAGGATTTTACCATCTTTGGTTGCGCCGATTTTCGTCCTGGCGATCAATCCCTGCCGCACGAAGGTAGTGAAAAATTCCTCTTCACGGGTCAGGCGTAGTTTGACGGGATGGCCTGCTACTTTCTGAGCCATGATCACGGCGAGCGCCTCCATCGTCACGCCCGCCTTACAGCCGAACCCGCCGCCGACGTAGGGCGCGATCACGCGCACGCTGCTTTGCGAAATACCCAGCGACTCCGCGATCAGATTGCGTTGGGCAAACGGCGATTGGCTGCTGGTCCACAACGTGATCTGGCCGCGCTGATCGACCTTAGCGACAGCCACATGTGGCTCGATGGGCACGTGCTGGACGTGCGGCACCTTAAACTCGTGTTCCACAATCGCGTCACACTGATCCCAGGCCGCATCCGGATCGCCCTTGCGGATTTTGAAATGGTTCGAGATGTTGGTGCCCGCCTTCGGGAAAATGAAATTTGGCACTTCGTACTCGCCCAGATCGGGGTGAATCAAGGGGGCGTCCGGCTCCATCCCGCGCCGGGGATCAAGCACCGGCTCAAGCACCTCGTATTCCACCTCGACCAGCTTACAGGCGGCTTCGGCGATCTCTTCGTTCACGGCGACCACGCCTGCCACCGGATCACCGACGTACCGCACGCGATCCCGGCAGAAGCTGTAGCGATCTTTGAGATACAGGCCGATCTGGTTGGGCGTATCGTCGCCGGTGACAATCGCCTTGACGCCAGGCACAGCCAGCGCCCTGCTGGTGTCGATACGTTTGATCAAGGCGTGGGGGTGCGGGCTGCGCACGACGCGCCCGAACAACAGGCCGGGGCCGAATTGGAGATCGTCGGCGAACAAAGCCTCACCCGTGACTTTCTCGAGTGCGTCAATCCGTTTGACGCTGGTTCCAACCGGAGCCGGGGGAATTGTGGTCTGCATGTTAGCCTCCTGCATTGGCTGCGTCTTTGACGGCGTCAATGATGCGCCCATAACCCGTGCAGCGGCACAGATTGCCGCGCAGCGCATCTTTGATCTCGTCCTGGCTGGGATGTGGGTTGCGGTTCAACAGCGCCCGCGCTGAGATCAGAATCCCCGGCGTGCAAAAGCCGCACTGCGTGCCCGTATGATCGATAAACGCTTGCTGGAGCGGCTCCAACCGTCCATCCTGGGTCAACCCCTCAATCGTGATCAGGTCTGAGCCGTCGATCTCAACGGCCAGCACCAAGCAGGCATTCACCGGCTCACCGTTCAGCAGCACCGTACACGCCCCGCACTCACCGGTAGCACAGCCGTTTTTCGTGCCGGTAAGACCCAATCCTTCGCGCAAAAACGTGAGCAGGGTGGTGTGAGACTGCACGAGCGCAACTTCTGGCATGGCGTTCAGCGTAAAGGTTATCTGGTGTGTAGCCATCTAGCGCTCCTCCTGCAATTGCACCCACACGTCAGTCAGCGCGCGTTGGGACAGGTTACGCGCCATCGCCTTGCGATAGCGTGCGGACCCGCGCAAATCGTCAATCGGTCGCGCGGCCTCGCCTGTCGCGCGGGCTGCGTGGGCGAGTGTATTATCCGAGATGGGCTGTTCAGCGAGCAACATTTCGGCGGCATACGCGCGGATCGGCGTCGGGGCCACGGATGCCATCGCGATTCGGAAACGGTAACCGGATGCGGCGCTGTCGTCCGGATATCCCAGCACGGACACGCCCACAATCGCGAGATCGCCACCCGCATTGCGCCCCAACTTGAGGTAACGCCCGGCATTTCCGGCTGGCGGAATCGGAAAATCGATACGCGTCAGGAATTCGCCCGGTTGCAGCGCCGTCTTGCGCACGCCCAGGAAAAACTCGTTGACCGGGATCACGCGCTCACCGTCAGGTCCCCACACCACGCAACGAGCACCCAACACCAGCGCAGCGGGAGCCGTATCAGCAGCGGGCGAGGCATTACACAGATTGCCGCCCATCGTCGCGCGCGTTCGCAGTTGGTACGACGCGACACTTTCAACCGCCTGGACCAACAGCGGATAATGGGCGCTGACGGCGGGGGATGCCGCCATGGCGTTCATATTGACCGCCGCGCCGACCTGCAGCCCGGTTTGTGGATCAAAACTCATCACCATCATGCCGGAAAGGTGTTTCACATCGATCACGATCGACGGGGCGAGCGCCCCATCTCGCATCTGTACGAAGATATCCGTGCCGCCCATCAGCAGACGCGCATCAGCACCGTGTTCAAGGAGCAAACACGTCACTTCGGCGCGATCCCCGGCGCGGATATAGTCAAACGGCGGCAAACCCGGACTGGGCATGGCCAGCATCGACGACGGTCCGCTATCTACTTTTGGGGACGGTGGCATACGCAATCTCCAAACTTCGTCAACTCGAACGACTTCTTTTTCTGGATGAGGGCTTCGTAACGGTCGTCATCGACAAAAGCGACGATGCGCGCGATGCTCGCTTCGCCGTCGACAAAACGCCAGGGGAAACACCCGATCTCAACCCGTTCGTTCAAAAGCAGATCGAGATCGCCTCCAACGCACTCGGCATGGATGATGCCATGCGGAAACATCTCAATGTGCATGAGCTGGTATTTGTCATCCGTGAAAATATCCGCCAGCCCTTTGCCATATTTCGCCTGAAAGTGCGCTTCGGCTTCCTTTGCCTGGCGTGGCATCCAGGTGCGGATGATGGTGTTCATCGGGTGATCCGCGCTGCCGCAGTCCACCGCAAGCCACTTGATCTTCTTTCTCACACACCATTCGCCAAATTCACGATCAGGGCCGGGATGTTTGACCATGTAGCGTATTTCATCGGCTTTGGGCTGGTCCCAGCCATAGCGGTGATAACCCGTGTGGATGATCAGAATGTCGCCCTCTTTGACATCGACACGTTCCTCGACCATCGCCGAGGTGTAAATGTCGTAATCGCCAACCGCATCCGAAAGATCGACGACCACGCCGGGACCGGCGAGGAAGTTGAAGTCCAGGCTGGCGATATCTTTGCCGGGTGTGTAGAAGTGAATCTCGCCGTCAAGGTGCGTGCCCAGGTGATTCGAGTGGGTCACAATCTGGCCGTTTGCACCGTTAGGGGCCAACCGTTTGAAGTATTTCACTTGCAGCGGCTCGTAGGTTGGCCAGGGAGGCGTACCGATACCGAGCGGGATAGAAAGGTCAATAATCTTCATGAGTGTTCGATCCTTTTCGTACGTGCTGTACAGCTAAACAGGTCCAATTACGCTACCACGCCTTGACGGCTTCAAATGCGTCCGCGAAACACTGCGCAGGCGCACGCAGCACCCCTGCGCCTACCATGCCGATTCCCGGTGTTTTGTGCGCGATGCCGGTATTCAATTTGGGCAGAATCCCGGTCTCCATGATCAATCGTACATCCATTCCAACCGGCGTGCCGCGAAATTCCAATGCGGGAATGGTGAAATGCTCGTGTTCCGCGTAACAGATCTCGTACATCTCGCGGGTGGTATTGATCGCGTCCTGCGCCGTCCCGCCGATGAAGCTCGCAATTGCCGGAGAGCCAGCCATCGCAAACCCGCCAAAACCGGCAGTTTCCGTGATCGTGCTATCCCCAATGTCGGGATTCGCATCATCGGCATCAAAGCCCGGCAGATACAACCCGTGCACCATACCCGCCGGCGCGACAAACCAGCGTTCCGGCTCGCCGGACAGGCGGATGCCAAAATCCGTGCCGTTACGCGCCATCACGGTCACAATCGTCGAGCCGGTGATACCTTCTGCTGGTTCGAGCATTGCTTTTCCGGCGGGCATGGAGAGATTCAGGAAAAAATGGTCGTTCCCATCGATGAACTCGAACACCTGCGCCAGGCGTTCCCGATCGGCACAGGTACGTGCCAGCGCAGGTGCGAGCGCGCGCAGCAACAGCGAGGTTCCGGCCCGGTTGCGGTTGTGGCATTCGTCGCCCATGTGCAGCGCCTGCGCGATCAGGCCGCGCAGATCGATCGGGCCGCACTGCCGTACTGCGTCCGCCAGCGTAGGATAGAGCACGTCAGCCATCCAGTGCAGGCGCGTGTAGACTTCCTCGCCATAGGCACCGTAACGCAGCACCTTGCCCAGCCCCTCGTTCAGCGTGCAATACGCGCGGTTGCCGAATTCCTGGTTTTCGATGATCCAGACCGGCATGGAGGGTGAGACAACACCCGCCATAGGACCGACGGCATGATGGTGATGGCAGGGATCAAACTCGATCTCGCCGCGCGCCGCCATCTCAGCCGCCTGTTCGGGCGTATCGACCAACCCCTCATACACCAGCGCCCCCATCACCGCGCCGCGCGTAGGGCCGCACATGCGTGCCCACGTGATGGGCGGCCCGGCGTGTAGAATCATGGTGTCGGTCATACCTGGGATCACGTCACGCGCGATCCCCAACCCAACAATCGCCGGACGCCCCGCCATGATCCGGCGGATTGCTTCCGTGTTGGCATCATCCATCGACACGCCCGCCTGGGTATGTGTCAATCGAGTTACGCCTTCCGGCGGCGGACTCCAATCCACATCGATCACCGTGATCTGTTGATCGCGCAGACTTTCCGCGAACGATTCTAAGCCGATGTTGACCACAGACAGCGGACTATCAAAAAACGCGCTAAGCTGGTCGGCAGACGAGGCCATATACCTTGACTCCATAATAGTCACGTACCGGCTCCCAATGCACGGAGAGTTTTGCCCCGATCGTGATCGTTTCGGTATCCGCATCAATCGCGATCTGTGCCATAGCACGCACCTTGTTTGTGAATTCGATGACGCCCAACACGCGCCCGCGTTCGTCAAACCCCCAGGGCAACTGCTCGATGATCGTAAACGTGAGCAGCTTTGCTTCATCAGACGGCGCAATTTCGTCAAATGCTCGCCCGCCACAGTGGGTGCAGCGGTAGTGATACGGGTACATCACATGCGCACATTCCCGGCATTTGTAGGCTGTGATCATGATTCCCTCCTCAGCACCAGCGCGACCACATTGTTTCCAAACCCGCCGAAATTCAGTGCAAAACCCGTCTGCGCGTCTTTTACCTGGCGTTCACCGGCTTCGCCGCGTAACTGCCAGACCAGTTCAACAGCCTGCGCCACGCCCGTCGCACCGACCGGGTGCCCGCGCGCCTTCAGCCCGCCAGAGGGATTGATCGGCAGTTTGCCGCCAATGCGCGTTTGACCGGCAGTTAATGCTTTCGCGCCTTCGCCTTTGGCAAAGAATCCTACGTGTTCGCTTTCGGCGATTTCGAGAATGGTGAACGCGTCGTGCAGCTCAGCTACATCGACATCGGCGGGCGTGCAGCCCGCCATGCTGAATGCTTTTTCGGCGGAAATCGTGACCGCCTTCAGTTCGGTGGGGTCTTCCCGTTCGTGGAGGGCGTGGGTATCCGTCGCCTGCCCGATTCCGGCGATGATAATCGGCGGTTTGTCGTTCAATGTTTTGGCGATCTCCGGTGTGGTGAGCAGCACCGCAGCGGCCCCGTCGCTCACCGGGCAGCAGTCGTACAGCCGCAGCGGGTCGGCAACGATTGGATTGCCGACCACAGAATCCGGGTGCGTCAGGATGCCTTCCAGTGTGATGCGCATTTGAATGTGGGCATAGGGATTGAGCAGGCCGTGATCATGATTCTTGATCGCAACGCGGGCTAGGTCTTCAGCCGTCACGCCGTATTTTTTCATGTACAGGCGAGCGAACATCCCGGCCATGGCCGGCAGCGACACGCCATAGATATACTCGGATTCGGGTTGTGACATGCACGCGACAACATCAGTCGCACGCGGCCCGATCACCTCGCGCATCTTTTCCCCGCCCACGACCAGCACGACATCCGCCATGCCGGACGCAATCGCCTGATACCCGTGTTTGATCGCTGATCCGCCTGAGGCCGGGCCATTTTCGATGCGCTCGGCGGCGGTGGGATACAGGCTGAGTTTGTCCACCAGGGCACTGGCAACCGACACCTGACGATTGAACAGCCCCGACGCCATATTGCCCACGTATACCGCGTCGACCGGGTGATTGCCCAAACGAGCATCGTCCATCGCCCGCAGCCCAGCCATCGCCAGCATATCGACCAGCGTATCTTCATCCCGGCGTTCGAAGCGGATCATACCCGCACCGGCAATTACGACGGGTCTCATAAGGCTTTCCTCCTCTTTGCGCCCAGGATTTTTTCGGTGATATCGTCTTCGCTGGCAACAATAATCTCGCGCTCGGCTACGTCCATCAGCGCTTGAGGGACCGGGCGTTCCCCGGCCACCAACCGGTGTTTGGCCTTGAAATACATGTCGCGCGTCAAGGCGTAAGGCGCTGCGCCGCCGAGTTCGTGCTGGCCTTCGCGTAGTTCCAGGCCATATTCGATCATCCATCGCCGGAACCCAATCGGGCTTTCGGCAGTGATCAACACTTCGTCCTGATTGAGATATTCGATATGGTGCTCCATCTTGGCGGCGAACAGGTGCGCGCCGATACGCAGACCGCGCTCTATCGCCAGCGTGTGCAGGCTGATGCCTCGTTCCGGCGAATACATGCGGCTGTTCACCAGCCCCACCAACAACCCGTCAATTTGGCCGACGATGCAGAACACATCCCGGTAACGAAAGCGGTACCAGGCCAGCAGTTCTGCAAAGAGCCGCGAGCCAACGACATCGTAATAATCGCGGGAGATATCAAGCGTGGGGCGGATCGCGGGCAGCAGATTCGGTACGTCCTCGCGGAATACCTGCCGGACGACCATCTTGCTGCCCGTTGCCAGCGTAATCACCTTGGCCGGGTAGGGTGGCATCGGTGTTTCCGGCGGTCGTAAATAAGATTCAAGTTCCATATCAATTCGCATAAGTAATTCCTTTGCCTCAACTAATGATCAGTGCAACCATACCGGTGTTAGCTGTGCATCGTCGTGCCAACTTTAATCATTTCTGAGCGGACTGTACGACAAACGCCGCGAGTTGCGAGGCGTCCGCATTGCTGGGCAACAGCACCATCCCGGCGGCCTCGAACGCCCGCGCTTGCCGCGTGAGATTCTGCGGATCATGATCGGTGCCGGTCAACGCACCGACAACGATCAGGGTGCGACCTGCCCGGCCCGCGACTTCGCGTGCTTCGCGGATCGCGGGAGCCAACTCGCTGGCCGGGTCGGGGTGCGCGCCGTAGCCTAGTACCAGGTCCATTTGAATCACGGCAACCTGGGGATCGGCGGCTTCTTGTAATAAACGGCGAATACGCAGATCGTTGTCGATCATGGGGTGCGGGCGGCCAACGGTGAATTCTTCCTCGCCCAGATCGAGCGCGCAATGTCCCTGGCTGTGGTTCGAATCGGGGAGTTTGAGGTGCGGCTTCAGCGGCCCGTTGGACCACACGTCACCGATCACGGCGCTCCACAAACGCATCGCTTCTTCGCAGAGCGTGCCCCCGCTAAACAACCCGCGCAGGCGACTTTGTCCGGGACGGAGTTGAACGGCCAGTTCGGCAGCCTGGGCACGCAGCGCGTGTCGCCGCTCCGCAAGCTGCGCCTGGACCGTTTGCACGTCATCACCGCGTACCAATGCCGCCGCAGTCAAGGCGGCTTCTTGCAGCGTGCGGGTCAGGTGCATCAGCGAAGAAGGTACGGCGGGCAGATCGTCCGCGCCCATGAAGATCACCACCGCCGGTTTTTCGCTGGCCGCGAGATGTTCGAGTACCCTCTTGCTGATGGCAGGTGATGGCAGCTTGGAGATAGCGACAATCACCTCCGTTGCAGGATCATGCTGCAGGGCGTGAGCAGCGTGCAGCATCATGAGGCCGCCCACCGCATCCGAGAGATCGCGCCCGCCAACCCCAATCCCCTGCGTGATGCCAATCCCCTCACGGGCTAACAGCGTGCTGACTTCCTGCAAGCCCGTTCCGGCTGCGGAGATGATGCCCACCGGTCCCGGCGGGACCACATTCGCAAAACCCAGCGCCGCGCCGTTGATGATCGCTGTGCCCGCGCCTGGGCCCATCAGCAGCAGCCCGCGTTCGGCAGCATAGCGTTTGAGCGCCACCTCATCCTCAAGCGCCACGTTATCGCTGAACAGCAAGACATGCAGGTTCTGCTGCAAAGCGGCCCACGCTTCAGCCGTAGCATAAGCGCCTGCCACGGAAATCACCGCGAGATTCGCGTCTGGGTGTGCCCGCAGCGCGCTGCGCAGCGTGCGCGGGCGGTGTGCGGCACCTTCGGCGGCGGCAGGGCGTTTCGTAAGTAGTTTTTCCGCCGTCGCCAGCGCGCCATCCAGGGCCGCTTCATCACCCTTGACCATCAAGATAAGATCGGTCGGGCTTGCGGATCGCGCCTCGACAGATAAGGGGCTGACCTGTTGCAGCAGCCCCTTATTGGCCTCGGTGCCCATCACCAGGGCAGCGTCTTCGATACCCGGTAACGCGCGGATGTCACGGGCAATGGTCATCAAAGAAACGGAATCGAAATAGTGACTGGCCTTGATTACGTATCGGATACTCACACGCGACTCCTGTATCCAAGAGAAACGCATTATTGAAGGACATTTTTCCCCAACGTCAAAATACTACCTGGCAAAGTTGGAATCGTTATTTTAGTGCAAATCGGATTTTCGTGCCGCGCAGCTTGCAGCCGCGATTGGTGAGTCGCACCCGTGAAACGTGGAGCATAACTCGATTCGACGAAACGAAAGGGCGCGAAAACGAGATGGATGCTCGACCAGATTTGGCCGGGAAGCGCAGGTGGTCCTTTCGCCGCAAACGGCGTAAACTAACAGTGACGGGTAAAGTATGGGTCAGAAGTCGTCACATGGTTTCAGGAATCGTACAGAACGTTATACATATTCCCCAGGTAGCGGGTGTCATTGAGAGGCCGCGACTTTTGGCTCAGCTTCAGTCTGCGGCGACTCAAAAACTGACGCTGATCTGTGCGCCGCCTGGTTATGGCAAGACAACACTGGCCGCACAATTTGCGAGCCGTTCTTCCTCAGGAGTCGTGTGGCATACGATAGAAGAACGTGAACGCGATGTGCCTAATCTTTTCCACGGGCTGGTTTCGGGCATTGCTTCGTACGTGCCTGGCATCGATTCTTTGGCGGATAGCACGCAGTACACGCCTGACGAACTTGCCGCGATCATCACTGATTATCTGCGGGTCAACACCAGCCGCGATTTCGTGTGTATCTTTGACGATACACACGCATTGGCGGGGTCTTTGCCTGCTGAAACGTTTCTGCAAATGCTGGTCGAACTTCTGCCACCGAATTGGCATTTGGTTCTGATAGGCCGCATCCTCCCGAATCTGCCGCTGACGGAGATGATTGCGCGTAGAGAAGTGGTCGCGTTTGGCCAAGCCCAACTGCGGTTTACACCGGACGAAATTCATCGGCTGGCAGCCGAAACACACGGGGCATCCCTGACTTCGACGGAGATCGAGCGACTCGCATCTCGCCTGGAAGGATGGCCAGCGGGAATCGTCCTGGCACTGCATCCCCTGCCCAGCGATCTTGAACAGACGATGCTGCATGGAGGCCGGGGGCCAGAAGCGCTGTTCAATGCGCTGGCTAGTTCGATGTTAGATTTCCAGCCCCCCGGTCTTCGTGATTTCCTCCTGGCATCTTCAACCCTCTTCAAGATGACGCCCGAACTCTGTACGTCCGTCTTGGAAGTGCCCAATAGCGCCTATTGGATCAATGAAGCCCAGCGGCGCAATCTCTTTTTGTCCAGGATTGCCGGCGGGTTGGTCTATCATGGCCTGTTTCGTGATTTCCTCCAGATGCAGCTAAAACGAGATCACCCTGAACGGTTTGTCAGCCTGCATGTGAAGGCCGCTCGTTGGTTCGAGAACAACGACCGCCTGGATGACAGTTTTGACCATTATATAGCTGCCGGTTTGATCGAGCGTGCGGCAGCCATTGCCGAACAGGTTGCAGACACATTTTTCGCGCAAGGATACGCGGAAACATTAATCAAGTGGCGGACTCAGATGGGGCCGAGCAGGGTGTTCGCCCCCAGACTCTCATACAACTGCGGGCGCGTTTTCTCCGATCGGTATGAGTACGAAGAAGCCGAACGTGCGCTGGACGAAGCGGAGCGCGGGTTTTATCAGGCCCAAAATGAACAAGGGGTCGGGGATGTTCAACTGCAATGGGCGTTCATCAAGCTACAAAGCGGGCAGTTCAAGCGCGCGATTTCAGACGTTGCTCATTTTGTCAGTCCCGATCACGGTTCTGGCAGCTGGCAAGGCCGCGCGCTTCGTATCGTGGGCCTGGCCCAACTCAGACTGGGTGAGGCCAGAACCGCCATCGCCAACCTCGAACAAGCCTTAAAAATCTATCGCGCCAGCGGCGATGCTCATGCAGTGGCCAACTTACTCCAGGACCTTGGGGTAGCTTATTTGGGACAAGGGCGCATGTATGACGCCAGCGCTTGTCTACAGGAACTCGTCGCCCTGCGGCGCTCGCTGGGCAGTCCTAGCGCTGTGGCGGCAGCGCTCAATAATCTCGGGTATTTCTATCATTTGAGTGGTAATTACGAGCAGTCCATTTCGACTTTCAGAGAAGGGTTGAGAATTATCTCGGCTGTCCCTAGCAAACGTGCTGAAAGCGCCCTTTTGTGGAGTCTTGGGGATGTCCGGCGCGACCAGGGCGCGTTTGACGAGGCGATTCGACTCTACAATCACGCCCTGGGTTTGGTTGGCAACGGTGAACCCGTCATTCGCTGCGGCGTGCTAATCAGTTCCTCAACACTCCGGCGCTGGCAAGGCGACATGAATGAAGCGGTGGCCTTAGCTGAACGCGCGTTGAGTCTTTCCAATACCTATGAGATCGCTCTGCACCGTGCGTTGGCCCAGGCAGCCCTGTGGGCGGCCCGGAGCCACCTCGGCGATGCCTCCGTTGCATTGGACAAACTCGACTCCGTGATAGAGGATTTGGCCGAACAAGACGCGCGTTCAAAGCTGGTCTGGGTCCATGCGCTGCGTGCGAATGCGGCATTGCTCCTCGGCGAAAATCAGCGGGCTGATTGGGCCATTGAGTCAGCCTTGAAGGTTGCCCAAGAGGGAAGAAGTGTGCAGCCGCTGGTCGCTGAGATTGCCCATTCGTCCTTGTTGGAGCCGTATGTCACCAATTCGTCCGCCAAGTATAGTCTTCTCAGCCGTGAACTAACGACGTTGTGCGGCCAGCCGGAGGCCAGACGCACCGAAGCTCACCCGATCTGGACCAATTGGATGGAAACCTACAGCGTGCGGGTTACGACCCTGGGGCGCGAGCGAATCGAGCACGATGGGGAGGTCATTTCACCTTCGGATTGGCGATCAAGTACGGCGCGCGAAATGTTTCTATACCTGTTATTCAATGGGCCTGAAAGCCGGGAACGGATCAGTCTCGTTTTTTGGCCGGACAGCCCAATCAAACAGGTGCGCTCGAATTTCCACACAACGCTCTACCGTGCCCGGCAGGCGGTGGGCGAGAATGTGATTAACCATGCGGATGGCCTTTATTTTATCAATCCAGACCTCAGTCTGTGGTGTGATGCCCTTGAACTCGGAGAGTTGATCCAACAGGTGCGCCTGATGCCGCCGCGAGATGCACGAACGGAGAATCTTTGGCACAAGGCGGCCAATTTGTATCACGGGGACTTTTTGCCGTCTTGGGACCATGAGTGGGTTCTATTTCGCCGCCAGAATTTATTTGATGATTACATCGAAGCACTGATCGGCTTGGGCGTTTGTGCGCGTGCCAGACACAACCCCCGTGAAGCGCTCGCCGCTTTCCGGCGCGCGCTGGATGCGGACCCGTATTGCGAAAATGCGCATCGCGGCATCATGTTGTGTTATGACGATCTGGGCGAGAAACAACAGGCACTGGCCCAGTTCAACAATTTGCGAGCCTTGCTCCGTGAAGAACTGGGGGTAGAGCCGTCCAACGAAACCCTTGACCTGGCCGAACGACTTCTCGAATAATTTGTGCCGATCTCGGCTGACGATTGAAATTTTCGACCGTTTCCTCAAGGAGACGGTCTTTTTTCGCCTTGTTTTGTTTTGGTAAGCGGCGTGTTGCGCGGCACCTGCTACAGTTGGTTCTAACACTAGGTTAACTTCATCAAGGAGAAGAAAATGAAGAGCACATTGTTTAACGCCGCCAGTTGGTTTCTGTCCGATCCGCGCCGCGCTTTTGTCGTCCTGTCCGTAATCGTGTTGGTTTTGACCCTGGCACTGGCCGTTGTTCCTAACGGCGTGGTGTTGGCAGAGGATATTGTGGGCGGTAGTTAACGTTGCGGAATCGCCGGTATTCCATAGGAGTAAAGTACATGGGTAAAGAAGAAAAGCGACGCCTCGATCATCTACTGGGAACCGCTTTGCTGGATGAAACAGTCCGCAAACGCCTCGTCAATGAACGGGATGCGTCATTACTGACATCGTTCGGGCTGTCTACCGAAACGCAAAGCTGGTTGCGAACAGTTGAGGCACGATCCCTGACTGAGCTGGCCCAGGCCATCGTCGCCAGGTCTCAGGATGATGTAATCATGATTTCGACTCAACCCGCATGGGCTTGATCAGCCGTGCTTAACAACTGATGTTCGCCGTCTGAAGGGGCCTAGGTCACATGCTGGGCCCCCTTCGCCACCCTGTCAAGTGTCGCTCATTATTGGAGTCAGAGGCTCATCGATTCTTGTATGGGAGAAAATACTGGTTGTTTGAATGTCTGGGTCCAGCACCCGAATAGCCTGCCTGCGAAATCTAGAAGGTTGCGAGAGTATCAGGAGACAGACGTGTTTAGAAAAGTAGTTCTCGTGGTTGACGACGATTCAGACATGTTGACACTCCTTGACATCATGCTCAGGCGCAAAGGCTATGTGGTCATGAAGGCTCCGAATGCAGAATTGGCGCTGCATTTGATCAAGTCGTTTTCGCCGGATCTGCTGGTTCTAGATGTACTGATGCCTGATATGAACGGTTTCGAATTGTGCGACCGCATTCGGCAGATTCCACATACGGCGAACGTGCCGATCATCATCTTGACCGCCCTCAACACCGCGAGGGACAGGCAGCGAGCTATCGACGTCGGCGCAGACGCGTTCATCGCAAAAGAGAATTTATCCAACGATCTCGCTTCCGAAATCCAACGATTATTGTGCAACGGAGCGGGGCAATCCGGCGCGGATTCGAATCACGTATACTGAGTCCTCTACCGCCCAGGAAACTGCCGTCTTAACGATGCAGAATGGTCAGTATGAGCGGGACCCTTGCTCCACCACCGGGAACTGAGTTAGTGGGAACTACGATATCGCGTACCAGGTGCTCAGTTCGCGCCCAATCCTGGCCGGGTGATCTTCTTGCACAAAGTGAAGTCCTTCCCCGATGTCGACCACTGTCAAATTACGGTAGTTCGCTTTGCACCAGTCGACCATCTCTGGGGTGATTAACGCCCCCGGAGAAACGAAGAGCAGCAGTTTTGGCAGGTCTGTCTCTTGCAGCCACTCACTGTAATGATTCACGACGGCATACACGTCAGCAGGTTTGCCATCAATGGGGATTTCGCGCGGCCACTGGCGTACTGCGCGGCGGCTGTGGGGAGTTGGATACGGGGCGCGGTAGCGCGCCCATTCCTCGGCGGTCAATTTGCGAAGCATCCCACCCGGCAGTATCTGGTTCACGAACAGGTTCAACCCGCTGAGCATGAGCCAGCCAATGCGATCGGTACGCATCGCTTTAAACGCAAATTTGTACTTTGGCGGGAAGCCAGCCCACGTAACCGGGCGGATGATGGCTTCCATGAACGCAAGACCTTTGATATTCTCTGGATGGGTCGCCGCGTAGTGAAAGCCTAAGCCCGATCCCCAATCATGCAATACGAGCGTGATATTGCGCAGGTCCAACGCCTCGATGAAACCTTCGATGTACTTGAAATGATCGAAAAAACGGTAGGCAATATCTGGCTTATCGGATTGTCCCATGCCGATCAGGTCTGGGGCGATGCAGCGCGCCTGGCCGCTCAGATGCGGGATGATGTTGCGCCACAGGTACGACGAGGTCGGGTTCCCATGCAAAAACAATATAGGGTCACCCTGGCCCTCGTCCAGATAGTGCATTTTAGCGCCATGCACCTCCACGAAATGTGACTCGAACGGGAATGCGGGGGAAATCGTCTGCTCGCTGCTCATTCACAAGGTTCCTTCGTGTTGCTAATCGAGGCTTGAGGGCACGTTTGTTAGGACCTCAAGCCTCTCGAACTTGTGGGAAAACCATGCGACTCTTCGTACAGCCCTGCTAATCACCAACTGCTGGAAGCAACCCCTCACCGTCGAGTGCTATTTCTTCTTCCAGGCACTCTGCCTCGATACAGCGCGTCTCTGCCGGCAACACGGCAAAGGTGAACAAGGCCGCCGCTGTCATGATCACAGAGGCAACCAGCATCGCCTCGGTCATGCCGGACACAAACGCCCGGTTCGCGGTGTCAACAATACCCTGTGCCACCGGCCCGCCGATCTGCCCAGCGGCGCCGTGCGCTCCCTGGATGCTGCTGCTCACGGCGTCATAGGCCTGGGATGGTAAACCGCTCTTCAGCATCGATATCTCGTGCAGGTAACGGTGATTCATCAGCGTGCCAAGCACAGCTACCCCAAGCGCGCCTCCGATCTCGCGAGTCGTATCGTTAGTCGCCGATCCGACTCCGGCTTTGGAAAGCGGGACTGATCCCATGATCGAATTGGTCGCGGGACTCATGGCGCTGCCCATTCCTGCGCCCATGATCGCGAGGCCGAGCAGCATCGTGGGATAGGAAGCGCCAACCCTCGACACCTGCGAGAGGATGAACATCCCGCCTGCCGCGACCAGAAAACCGCTCCCGACAACCAATTTCGTGCCGAAGCGCAGAACGACCTGCGCCGAAATGGCCGCGGACATCATCAAGATAAACGCCATCGGAAACAGGCGGACTCCCGTTTCGAGTGCGGTATAACCCTGGATCGACTGGAAAAACTGGCTCAGGAAAAAGAAGGCCCCGAATATGCCGAACATCATCATCGTCATGGCGACATTTGCGCCCGTGAACGACATATTCTTGAACAGGTACAGCGGCAACATCGCATTAGGGGCACGGTTTTCCCACCATGCAAAGATAGTGAGTAGGATGACAGCGGACCCGAAAGCAATCAGTACGTTGGGCGCACCCCAACCATCCACGCCCGCCTGAATGATACCGTAGACCAGTGCGAACAGGCCGGTGATGGACAACACCACACCGAGGACGTCAGGCGAAGGGGCATTTTCGTCTTTCGACTCTTCCAAGAACATCTGTCCGCCGATTAACGCTACGACCACGACTGGCAGGTTGATGTAAAACACCGAACTCCACGAAAAATGCTCAAGTAGATAACCGCCCACCAGCGGCCCAATTCCTAAACCCAACCCGAAGATCGCGGCCCAGATCGCGATGGCCTGCGCGCGCTCTTTCGCATCGCGGAATGAAGCCGTGATCAAAGATAGTGTCGCGGGCATGATCGTCGCCGCACCAATGCCTAAAAACGCCCGCGCGGTGACCAGCATTTCCACCGAGCGCGACAATGCGGCGACTAACGAGAATACGCCGAACCAGGCAACTCCAAATTGAAGCGCCCGTTTGCGTCCAAGCCGGTCGCCTATCGACCCCATCGTCAAGAGGATGGCGGCGAATACGAGAATGTAAGCATCGACAATCCACTGAAGCTCGCTGGCGCTGGCTCCCAGACCGGTAGAAATCGATGGCAGGGCGACGTTGAGCACGGTATTGTCCAGGCTGATCACGATCAGCGAGACACAGATAAAAACCAAACCTATCCAATGATTGTGGCGACTACGGTTCATAGCATGACTCCTGATATCTGGCTTGTATGGTTTGTGGGACGACGCAGGGAAGGCATGTGCGCCACTATTCAGCCGGCGGAAGGTTGAAAAAAGTTTATACTATAATCATCATATATATTACATTAATTGCCGCGCGTCAACCACAAACCAACCCATACGTGAGGATGCGCCTCCCACCGGGCATGTGCGGCTGGCCGGGTGGGGACGCCGATACCGCGACACACTCGGCACACACGTCGCCGATGAATTTCAGCAGTGGAGTCAACCACTCTCAGACGGGAATCACGCGCGGTCCCCGGTTGTATTCCCGGCGACCGCCTGTATGCGCAACCTGGGTATCGGGTTTTCCGCCTGAAGCAACTGGCAGCTCACTACTGCCTTTGTCCCAGCCAATTGGGAGAAAACAGATTCATGCACGCGTATTGCCAGGATTGCTTACGTATAGGGTTTGAAGACCGCGTGGCAAGGCGCATGGGATGGCCTGCGAGAGTGGTCAAAACGGGGTACGTATCGATTGGTAAACGGCGCGGTGCCGGTGCAACATGCAGTAAATCGGACCTTTGCCGGAGGATGTCCGGCTGCGTCAGCGGTTGGTCATGCTGGAACGGCGGGCGTATCACCCGCCGTTGAGTGGGCAAACCGGCCAGCAGCGCCGCGATATGGCCGATTTTCCGAACGGATATGCATTCGGTCAGCGCGGATTATGGTTTGGGCCGCCTGAAGACAAAAACCTCTGTTCCAACATTGGGCATTTTGTGTGACACCAGATCCCAGCCATCTTCACCGGCCTGAGATAACAGTTCGAATAAATCTTGCCCTTTCACAGGCCAACCACTCCCTGCCTTCAATTTCTCCAACGGCTGGCCATTCACCATTCTCACTTCCTGATGCTCTACCCAAATATGTAGATATTCCCATTTCTGCACGTCTCATCTCCCTATTGATTAAGCGTATATTCTCACCAGTCCAGGCCGTGTTGACATGTTTGCCTGAAATCGGGACCGTTTCTGAGCACAAATGTCAACAGTATCTGGCACACACGGCCAAACACATAGCCTGATTCGATTAATTGTACGCACTATGCTTATCCACAATTATAGCCCATCCAGCACTGCTCGTTTGAATCTGCGTATATTTGGGACGTTTACTCATTTGGTCTTTCTCTGAATAGAGTTTATTGGATATTTCTTGTGTCCACCCATTCAGAGTAAATTCAGGCACCAGGAAATTGTCCCGGTCATTAGCTCGACCGGGACAATTTTGGTATCAACTGAACGCTGTCAGCCTGACATCACGACCCGGTACCCGGCCTGCTGGGACCAGCTGGCGTAGCGGGCGGTGCCTCCGTCGGTTCGGGTGTCGGCGTCGGTTCGACAGGTGGTGCTTCCGTCGGGACGACCTCCGTCGGCACAACCTCGGTTGGCTCCTGGGTCGGGATGACCTCAGTCGGGACAACTT
>CAYMTN010000067.1:0-22864 GCA_964393335.1 uncultured Anaerolineaceae bacterium | reverse complement strand
CTCACGGGCTGATGAACGGAATCCAGCGCCGCAGCACGCGCTGGAGCATCAGCAGGCGGTAGAGCAGGGGATCGAGCAGCGTCAGCGTAGGCCGCGAAATCCACATCCGGTCCACCAGCACCGATTTTGACGTGACAAACCGCATCAGACCTTCGGGGCCGCCGCGCCGACCGATGCCGCTTTGTTTTTGGCCGCCGAACGGCAGCGACGGCGTGCCGATCACAAACTGGGTGCGGTTCACGCTGGTATCGCCCGCGTCGATGCGGCACGCGACCGCCTCCCCGCGCCGCAGGTCGCCGCTGAACACCGCCGACGACAGCCCGTAGCGGCTGTCATTCGCCAGCCGGATCGCGTCCTCGGCGCTGCTGACACGCATGACCGGGATCAGCGGGCCGAACGTCTCATCGCGCATCACGTCCATGCTGTGATCGACATCCACCAAAATCGTCGGCTCAAAAAACAGCGGGCCGAGGTCCGGGCGGCGCGTGCCACCAAACACCACGCGCGCGCCTTTGGCGATGGCGTCCGCGATCTGCGCCTCGCAGTGCAGCACTTCGCGCTCGTTGGTCATGCTGCCGACGTGCACGTCAAATCCTGCCTGCGGGCCGATGGTAAGCTGGGCGGCGTAATGGATCAGACGCTCGACAAACCGATCATAGACCGCGTCCAGCACGTACACACGCTCGGTGCTCACGCATACCTGCCCGGCGTTTTCCAGCGCGCCCTGGAGCGTCGCGGTCGCTGCCAGGTCGATGTCCACGTCATCCAACACGATCAGCGGGTCTTTGCCGCCTAGCTCCAGGCTGTACGGGATCAGGCGTTGGGCGGCGCGGGCGGCGACCTTACGCCCGGTCGCCGCGCTGCCGGTCAGGGCGATAGTGTCCACTTCGTCGACCAGCGCCGCACCCGTAGCGCCGTCGCCGGTGACCACGCGCAGCACGTCGCGCGGGATTCCGGCACGGTACGCCAGCTCGACGGCGTGCAGCGCCGTGAACGGCGTGATCTCGCTCGGTTTGATCACGGCGGTGTTGCCCGCGATCAGCGCGGGGACGGCGTCCATCAGGGCGTTGAGGTAGGGGTAATTCCAGGGCGTGATGAACCCGACCACGCCATACGGCCTGTGATAGACGCGCGCGTACTGCACGACCGGGAACAGCGTGCGGCGGCGCTGCGGGCGCAGCAGGCGCGGAGCGTGCCGCGCGTAATATTCGATCACGTTATCGAGCACGATCATCTCTAAAAACGCGCCCGTATCGTTTTTGCCGGTTTCGCGGCGGATGGTCTGGAACATGGCGTCGCGGCTGCGCCACAATTCGTCACCCCACAGGCGCAGCAGCCGGGCGCGCCCCAGGCTGCCGCGTGCGTCCCAGGCCGGTTGGGCGGCGCGGGCTCGCGCCACGACCTCGCGCACGACGTCCGGCGAGCTGTTCGGCACGCTGCCGATCACGTCGCCGGTGACGGGATTTTTGATCGCCAGATCGGCTGGTTGTTGGGCGGTGGGGTCGGCCATCGGCGGTGTGCTGCTCCTTGTGCAGGTGAGTATTAACGTCGCCTGATAGTAGCTCTTCCGACCTATTTTTTCCAACCCTAAAGTGAGTTATCCTGAGAATAGGGGTCGGAGCCTGGTCGAGATCGGGTCGGAAGGGCCATTGACCAAGAAGCGGAGGAAAATACCATGTTGCGAAACAGGTTTTTAATGGGGCTGGTGGTAATCGTTCTGGCGGCAGCGGGCGCGATAGTGGCCAATCAGGCGCTGCTTGTCCGGGCACAGGACGGGCCACAAGATGATCCGTTCGATTTCACGATAGAAATTACGGGTACCGTTGACGTACTGGAGCCTGATCTGATCGTGGTCGATGGTTATACGATTGCTCCGGCGGGGGCCTTCCGGCCTTCGGACCTGGCGCTCGGCGATCTGGTGCGTATCATCGGCTACCTGCTGCCGGATGACACGCTTCAGGCCGTGACGTTAACCATCCTGTCCGACGAGGACGGCGACGGCGTGCCGGATGGCGAGGATAACTGCCCGGCGGTCGCCAACCCGGATCAGGCCGACGCCGATGGCGACGGGATCGGGGACGCGTGCGATCCGACGTTCGATGATGCGGACGCGGATGGGATCGGCGATGCCCTGGACAACTGCCCAACCGTTCCCAACCCGGATCAGGCCGATGCGGACGCGGATGGAATCGGGGACGCGTGCGACCCGACCTTCAACGATGCGGACGCCGACGGGGTAGCCGATGCGCTGGATAACTGCCCGGCGGTCGCCAACCCGGATCAGGCCGACGCGGACGGCGACGGGATCGGCGATGCCTGTGACCCGACCTTCAGCGATGCCGACGCCGACGGGGTGCCGGATGCGCTGGATAACTGCCCGCTGGTCGCCAACCCGGATCAGGCTGACACTGACGGCGACGGGATCGGGGACGCGTGCGACGATGACGGCGAAATCCCGCCGGAGGAGGTTTGCCAGCGGCCCGATCATCCGGTGGCCGAAGCATTAGCCGCCGAGTTCGACGTATCGTATGACGACATCATGAACTGGCACTGCGCCGGGTTCGGCTTTGGCGAGATTTCCCGCGCGCTGCTCCTGGCCGAGCACAGCGATACCTATACCTATGAAGACTACCTGCTGATGAAGGCCGCTGGCATGGGGTGGGGCGAGATCGTCAAGGAGGCCGAGGTATCCCCCGGCGAACTGGCGCAGGGCCGCGTGATCTCCGAGCGTAACAAGCATAAGCACGAGGTCCAGGAGCAAGAACAAGGCCAGGCTATGGGTGACGACGGCCCCGGTAACAGCGACAACGCGCCCGGTCATTCCGGCGACAGCCCCGGTAACAGTGGCAACGCACCCGGCCAGGATAAGGACAAGAATAAGAATAAAAACAAGAACAACTAACCGCCGATCAGCGCGGTTGGTCGCACGGGACGCGGGTGAATCGGTGATTCGCCGCGCCCCGTTTTTCTTACGCGCTTTTTACACAGGGTTGAGGCAAATCTTACGGCAGTGTGGTATGCCCGTAGATATGATCACCAATCAGACCTGACCCTGTCCCCTTGTTTGGAGTGCGTATTCATGAGCGACGAGCCACAAACCTATACGTTTCAAGCTGAAATCCAGCAGCTTTTGCACATTCTGGTACATTCGCTGTATACGGATCGTGATATTTTCCTGCGCGAGCTGATCTCCAACGCATCGGACGCGCTCAACCGCATGCAGTTCGAAATGCTGAGCACTGCCGACGTGCTGGACGCCGGTGCCGCGCTTGAGATTCACATCGAGGCGGATAAAGACGCGGGTACGCTGGTCGTCCGTGACAACGGGATCGGCATGAACCGCGACGAGCTGATCGAAAACCTGGGCACCATCGCGCAGTCGGGTGCGGCCAACTTCTTGAAAAAACTGCAAGAACAATCGGCAGCCAACGCGCCGGTCACGGACCTGATCGGGCAGTTTGGCGTCGGGTTTTATTCGGTATTCATGGTGGCCGAAAAAGTGCAGGTCACGTCGCGCTCGTTCCGTCCTGATGACACGGCCTGGACGTGGACCTCGGACGGCAGCGCGACGTTTACCGTCGAGCCGGGCGAGCAGGCGGCGCGTGGTACGACGATCACCGTGTATGTCAACGAGGACTCGCGCGAATTTCTCGACGATTTCCGCCTGCGGAGCATCGTCAAGAAACACTCGGACTTCATCGCGTTCCCGATCACCGTCGGGGACGAAATCGCCAACCAGCAACTGGCCTTGTGGCGGCGTCCCGCTCGTGACGTGACCGACGAAGAATACACCGCGTTTTACCGCCAGCTCACGCTCGATTACCGCGAGCCGCTGCTGCACCTGCACATCGCCGCCGACGCGCCCGTCCAGTTTTACAGCGTGTTGTACGTGCCTGAAAAAGCGGATCGCGGCCTGCTGACCACGCGCACCGATCACGGCCTCAAGCTGTACGCGCGCAAGGTGTTGATCCAGGAGTACAACAAGGACTTTCTGCCCAACTACCTGCGGTTTGTGGATGGCGTGGTCGATTCGGAAGACCTGCCGCTCAACGTCGCCCGCGAATCGATCCAGACGACACGCGCCATCAAACGCATCGGCCTGTCGATCAAGGGCAAGCTGTTGGGCGAGCTGGAGCGTATCGCGTCAGAAGACCCGGAGCGTTACGCCAAATTCTGGGACGAATTCGGCGTCTTCCTCAAGGAAGGTCTGGCCACCGAGCCGGGCGACGCCGAACGGCTGGCGGGACTGCTGCGCTTCCATTCGACGGTCAGCGACGGCGAGACGCCGACCGTCACGCTGGCCGATTACGTGGGGCGTATGCGCGACGACCAGGAGCACATTTATTACATCCTGGCCGAAGACCTCAAGTCGGTGACGTACAGCCCGCACCTGGACGCGTTCAAGGCGCGTGACATCGAGGTGCTGTACCTGACTGACACGGTGGACAGTTTCATGGTCATGAACCTGCCGGAATTCGAAGGCAAGCCGCTCCAAAACGTGGACGATGCCGGGCTGGAACTGCCGCCGCTCGAAGGCGAAGACGAGACGCCCGCCGACACGCTCGACCAGGAGCCGTTCGAGCAGGTGCGCGAGCGTTTCGCGGCGGTATTGGGCGAGCGCGTGGTCGAGGTGCGCGCGTCGAAGGTGCTCAAGGGCAGCCCGGTGCGGCTCGCCACGCCGGAGGGCCAACTCGACCGCAACGTGCAGCGCGTCTACCGTATGCTCGAACGGGATTTTGAGGTCCCGCGCCGCATCCTGGAACTGAACCGCAGCCACCCGTTGATCCGCAACCTGTCCGCGTGGCTGGCCGCCGATCCTGACGCGCCGGTCATCAACGAGGTGATCGAGCAGTTGTACGAGAGTGCCCTGTTGATGGACGGCATCCACCCGAACCCGGCGGACATGGTGTCGCGCATCGAGACGCTGATGGAGCTGGCGACCCGGCGCGACGATTGACCGGCAGCGCAAAAATAGCGGTCAGCGACCAGCATTCAGCGGTCAGCCAACCGGCAGGGGCGCGGATCAACGTTCGCGCCCCTGTTTTGTTCTTGATGGTCTGCCACACCCCGGTTATGATTGGGCGGCTGGATAGTGGGCAAGGAGCCGCTCATGACGTACGACGAGTTATTAGCCGCCGCGCAGCGCAACCCGGCAGAGGCCGATTTTCACACGCTGCGTTTGGTCTACGCGCAGTCGGACGCCTACGCGCCGTACGCGCACGACGTCGAAAACGTCGAGGCGCTGCGCGTGGCCCTGAACGCCGGGCAGATGGAAGCCGCGCGCGCGGCGATCCACAACTTGCTGGCAGCCAATTATCTCGACATTGAGGCGCACATGGCGGCGGATTACGTCTGTCTCGTGCTGGGCGACGAGGCGCAGTCCGCCTATCACCGCGCGTTTGCCAAAGGGCTGATCGACGCTATCCTGGCGACAGGCGACGGGCGCGGTTTTGACAGCGCGTGGATTGTCCTGAGCATTCCCGAAGAATATACGGTGCTGCGCGTGTTGGGGCTGCGGTCCACCGGGCAGGAGCTGGCATCGCGTGACGGGCGCTGGTTCGACATATTGACCGCGCAGCGTCCCGGTACGGGTGAGACGCTGCGCCTCTACTTTGACATCGATCTGCCGCGCGGTTGGCTGAGCCAGCAGATGCACGATCAGGATCACCAGGATTGAGGGGAGTCGGCGTGTTATGAAAACGGTTGGTGATGTGCAGCGGTGGTTGGCCGGAGCCGATCGTGATCGGCTGGCGTGGATCGCTGTCGGCCTCGTGCTGCTGGTCGTGACAGTCTCCCAGGCGTTGGTTCTCTACCCGGTGTCGATCCAGGTGGGTCAGGGAACCATACCCTGGTTGATGGCGCATGACAAGGTGCTCTACCGCGATATTTTTGAGCACCGCCCGCCGCTGACAGCCTGGATCGTGTTCGCCGTCCAGCCGCTGTTGAACGGTGATACGATTGGTACGGTGCGTGTCTTGCATCTGCTGGCCAGCCTGGTGACCATCATCCTGGTGTACGTCGCCACGCGGAAACTTTCCGGTTCGACGCTGGCCGGGGTGTTGGCGGTCGTGTATTTTGCGGCGCTCGAATCCGTTTTTGACAAGGTGCTGTTTTATTTCGAAGCGGTGCAAGGACTGTTTTTTATCGCTGCTATTGCGCTGCTGGTACGCGAGAAGATCAACCGGCCAGGGCTGTTTGTGGCCGGTTTGCTGTTAGGACTCGCGGTGCTGACCAAGCAGCAGGCGATCCTGGCAGCCGGTTTCGCCGTCGTGTGGGTTGGCATCACGCGCCGTAGCTGGCGGGACGCGGCAGTCGTGGGCCTGGGGGTGGCGCTGCCCGTCGCGGTGGTGTTGGCGCTGTATACGACTGTGTGGGACGACTTCTACTTTTGGAACGTTACGTTCAATATCGACTATTTCGATACGGGGGCTGCCAGTGGCTGGTCCGGGGACCTTGTCCGCCGCATGATCCTGTCGTATGGCTGGCTGATCCCGTTTGGTTTTGTAGCGCTGCGTCGGAGCAGTGCCTACTGGCTCGTGGCTGGGATGGGAGTTGCCGCGTTAACGGCCCTGTACCCACATGCTGGCGAAGAACATGCCGCCGCCGCGCTGCCGGTTGTCTGCGTGGCGTTCGGCGTGGTGCTGAGTCTCCTGGTAAAGCCGGTAGCCGCGTGGCGCACGTGGTCGTCGCAGACAGCGGCGCTGGCCGGGGTCGTGGCGATGGTGCTGCTGGCGATCTCGACCAATGTGCTCACCAGTTATGTGCCGACCGAAGCGGGTTTTCGCGCCATCCTGGGGCGGGACATGTTCGGCCCGGTGGTGGGTTGGTTAGGCGACCATGCCGCTCCGGGCGATACGTTGTTTGTCATTCCTTCGACCGACACAAATTCCCAGTTGCACCCGCTGACCGGGATGGCACCACCGGGAACCTGGGTAACCGGTAACAAGTTCGGCCTGGCACCGCCATTTGTGGTGGCCCGCCTGCTGGATGAGTGGGAGCACACGCCGCCTACGTGGGTAGTCCTGTTTCCGGACATGCTCGCGCAATCGATTCCGGCCCAGGCGCAGCCCATGATCGATTTTGTCATGACACAGTATGACGTTGAGCAGCGGTTTGGCCCGCTGCCGTTTTATGGCGCGGTCGAAATTCTGCACCTGAAACCGGCCTCCTGATGACGATCAGGCAAGCACGATGGCGGCATCGATCAGCCGCGCGGTTGGCTGAGCCAGCCGACGCACGGGTCTGAAAACGGGCCATAAGGAGCACACAGGTTGATGCGACGTCTCACACGCCGGCAGGGCGCGGGATGGCTGTTGTTGGCTGGAGTTGCAGGAATCCTCCTGGCAATCGGAATCTGGATTCTGTTGTCGCCCGCGCAGGTGATCGATACGTCCGCCAACGACGCGACGATTCACCTCGAAGCCAGCCGCGCGCGGACCCTGTTCCCCAACGACTGCCGCACGCTGCGCTGGGACGTGGAGCATATCCAGGCCATGTATGTGAATGGCGAGGGCCGTCCCGGCGTTGGCAGCGAGGAGACGTGCCACACCAGCGCCGCGTTCCGCATCGATCTGCCGGACGGCACGACCCGCTCGTATGCGCTTGAGGCGCATCCCTGGTTTGCGTCGGCTCAGAACCGGTGGCTGCTGCTGGTGCTCTCGTTCGCCGCCGGGATCGGCCTGGTGCTGGTCGGCTGGCTGCCCGGCCCGCGCCGCCTATGGGCTGACAGCGCCCTGCTGTGGGGCGACGTCAAACGTTTCGGGCGCGGTGTCCGGGCCAGCGGTAGGCTGCACCTCGTCCTGCTGCTGGTGATCATGCTGGCTGGGGCAGGGATACGGCTGTCGTTTTTGGGACACGAGATGACGATTGACGAGGTTGAGACGTTCAACCATTACGCCGGGCAGCCGCTTTCGTATGGCTTGACACACTACGATGATCCCAACAATCACCTGTTGAACACGCTGTTGGTGCATGTCAGTTTCAGGCTGTTCGGGATCGATCCCTGGTGGCTGCGTCTGCCGGTGCTGGTGGCGGGAATCCTGACGCTTCCGGCGGTCTACGTGTTGGCGCGCCTGTTTTATGACGAACGGGCGGCGTTGTTGGCGACGGCGCTGATGGCTGTGGCGTGGCACCAGGTATTTATGTCCACCAACATACGCGGTTATATTTTGCAGACGCTGCTGTTTCTGATCGCGCTGGCAGCGGCCTGGGTGCTGCTCCGCCGGGATAACAGCGCGGCCTGGTCCGTGTTTGCGATCAGCACGGCGCTGGCGGTGTTCGCGCTGCCGAGCGCCGTCTATGGATTCGCCGGGATGGCCGGTTGGCTGCTGGTATCGTCTCTGATGGTCCGCCAGGGCAGGTCGCTCAAGCTGCGTCACCTGCTGGTATACAGCGGGATCGCGGGCTGGCTGTCACTCGTATGTTACGCGCCGACGCTGGCGCGGCTGGGTCTGACGCCGATCACCCACAACCAGTACGTCCGCTCGCTGTCGCTGCGCGCCGTGTTGGAAGGGCTGCCCGCCAGCCTGCATGAGACGCTCACCCAGTGGAACTGGGCCGAACCTGGTGTCCTGGGCTGGTTGCTGGTGGCCGGGTGTGCGGTCGCGCTGGCGCTGCACTGGCGGATCGTGCGGGAAGATGGGCACGCAGACGCGCAGCGCCGCGTCCCGGTCGCCGTGCCGCTGGTGATCATGCCGCTGCCGATCGTGCTGGTGCAGCATGTGGTACCGTACGCGCGTGTGTGGACCTACCTGCAGCCGGTCTACCTGATTTTGGCGGCAGCGGGTATTCTGGCGCTGGCGAAGCCCGTGCAGCGGCGCTGGCAGCACGCGCCTGCTGCCATAACGGTCGTGCTGTTGGCGTTTGGGCTGGGCTGGTACGCCACGCAGTCGCGCCCCGCGTCCTCCCCGAACCACACGCTTGTCGATCGGGGGTTGAGTCGGAAACGGCCCTACGAAAATGTAACCGCCGCGTTGAAGGATGAGCTTCGCGCGGGTGATACGCTCATCAGCTACAACCCGGTCCGCGAGTCGTTGATCTACTACTTTCGCGTGTACGACATCAGCAACCTGTATTTTTACGGGGGCGATCTGGACCAGTTTGACAGGCTGCTCGTAGGGGTTGAGGCGAACCTTCAAACGCTCGATTGGGTGCTCGACCGGGTGGCGGGCGTCCAGTTGGTGCCGGGAGCCGAGCCGCTGCTGGTGGCACGCAGCGGCCCGATCCGTGTGTATGCGCTGGACGCGCAGGACGTGCGCCCTAATTAGCCAGCAGCCCGCCTTGTCGCACGATGGCGCGATCAAGCGCTCAGCGCGACCCAAACACGATCACGGCGATGATAGCGGCGTCGATCAGCGCGCCCCACTTCGCATGGCCCACATCCGGCAGCGAGAGCAGTATCGCGCCCAGCGCGACGGCAACCGTAAACGGTCGCGCCCAGCTCAGGCCGGTCACCAGCCCAATCGCCGCGACGCAAAACCCAATGGTGGGCGCAACCCACAGGGCGCTGTACGCACGCATCCCGGTGTCGCCGACGTCCCAGTGACCGCCGAACAGCGTCGTTTTGTAGGGTATGCCGTCGATGGTGGTCAGCGGCCAGTAGGCCGCCAGCCATAACAGGTGAACCAGCCCGTGAGCGAATACGAAAAAGGAAGCGCCACAGAGCGTAAGGCCGGGCATAGGTCATCACTCCTTGTCTGTGGGGCATAGACCCCGGACGAAACGATCCGCCAACGGGCGCAGCGCGTCACCCCGCCAGCAAATCGCGCACGGCCTGCGTCACCTGCGCGCGCGGCACGCTGACTTCCTGCCCGTCGCGCAGCCGTTTCAGCTTGACGATGCCCGCTTTGATCTCGTCCGCGCCGATGAACGCGACGACCTGCGCGCCTTTTTTGTCGGCGTACTGAATCTGCTTGCCGATGCTGCGCCTGGGATTCATGTACGCTTCGGTGCGGATGCCTGCCGCGCGCAGGTCGTTGGCCAGCGCCAGCGTGGCACCCTGCGTGGCCGGGTCGAACACGGTGACGAGCGCCTGCACGACCGTGCCCGTTAGTTCCGGTGGGTAGAGGTCGAGCAGGTCCATCAGGTCCATGATGCGCTCGATGCCCAGGCTGGACCCGGTCATCGGCAGGCTTTGTTTGCGGAACATGGCGATCAGCTTGTCGTAGCGCCCGCCGCCGGTCACGCTGCCCAGGTTGTCGGGTTTGGTGATCATCGTTTCGTACACCGGCCCGGTGTAATAACCCAGCCCGCGTACCATCGCCAGATCGACGGCGAACGCGGATTCCGGCACGCCCATCGCCAGCAGGTAATCGACCATCTGCTCCAGCTCGGTGATGCCGTCCTGCGCGCTGGTGATGCCGTCCAACTGCTCGCGCACCTGGCCCAACGCCTCGACGCCGCCATCGCGGAGCTGCAACAGGTCCATCAAACGGCCAATCGCACCGGCGGAGATGCCGCTCTCGCCCAATTCGGCCTTGACGCCGTCCAACCCGATCTTGTCCAGCTTGTCGACGCTGCGATACAGGTCGCCAAGCTGCGTGTCCGGCACCCCGGCGTATTGGCCGATCCCGTTCAGGATTTTGCGGTTGTTGATGTGGACCTTAAAATCCTGAAATCCCAGACGCCGCAGCGCGGTCGTCAGCAGGCTGACGATCTCGGCGTCGGCGGCCATGCTCTCGATGCCGACGATGTCCACGTCACACTGGTAGAACTCGCGGTAGCGGCCTTTTTGCGGGCGGTCGCCGCGCCACACCGGCGCGATGTGATAGCGCCGGAACGGCATCGAGAGATCGTGTTCGTGCATCGCCATGTAACGCGCCAGCGGCACCGTCAGGTCATAGCGCAGGGCGAGTTCTTCTTTGCCGCCGGGGTGCTGGGCGTGAAAGATCAACTTGTCGGCCTCGTCGCCGGATTTGCCGAGCAGCGTATCGAGCATTTCGAGGGCCGGCGTGTAGATCGGCTCAAATCCGAACGTCTGGAAAACCCCGGTGATGATGCCGATCACGTATTCGCGCTTGAGGACTTCTTCCGGCAAAAAATCGCGCATTCCCTTAGGCAGCCGGGTGTCGATTTGTGGCATAGTGCTTTGCTCCGGTTTGATTGGCTGTAAGCGGTAGATCGTTTTCCGAAAAAGGCGCGCGGTTCGCGGCGCCGGGTCTATTCACGATGGCTGAATGTCGAACAACTCCGCCAGCCAGGCGGCGATCTCGTCGCGCACGCGGCGCAACACCGCTGGCTGTTCGTCCGGCGGGTAGCTGGCCGGGTCGGTGAAATTGCGGTGAAAACGCTGCCCGCCGCCGGGGAAGATCGGGCAGGCTTCGGCGGCCTTGTCGCACACCGTCAGCACGTAGTCAAATGGCTGGCTGGTGAATTGCTGCATACTTTTCGACTGCGCGCCGCTGATGTCAATGCCGATCTCCGCCATGACCTGAATCGCGCCCGGCAGCACCCTGCCGGACGGGTGGCTGCCCGCGCTGGTGACCTCGAACCGGTCCCCGGCGTGGGCGCGCAGCCAGCCTTCGGCCAGTTGGGACCGCGCCGAATTGCCCGTACACAGAATGAGGACGCGTTGTTTGGCGGTCATTGATGGCTCCTCCCGGCTGGAATCGCCGTTCACAGGCGCAAAAAAAGCGTGGCGGCCAACGTCCACGCTTGGTACTGCGTTGCACAGGTCGCTCGATACGGTTTATGGTTGCTGGTGATGGTGGGTACGGGCGACCATGATCATCCTCATTCACGCACGAAAACTTACGCATAAGTATAAACAGCTTCGCGGCGCTTGTAAAGAACTGCGCGGCGCGGGTGCTGTTGGGTCTGGACGGCGCTCATCCCGCCGGGAAGCGCGCGTACACCAGCGTATCGCGTAGCGATCCATCGGGCGCTTTCATGTGATGATGCAAGCGGCCTTCGAGCGTGAATCCGGCCCGCTGCGCGACGGCGGCGCTGCGTCTATTCCGTGCGTCGCAGCGAATTTCGAGACGCTGCGCGCCCAATACGTCAAACGCAAAGGCCGTGATGCCATTGACCGCTTCCGTGATGTAACCCTGCCCGCTCAAGCTGGTGCGAATCCAGTAGCCGATCTCCATGCGCGGCACCGACCAGTCGATGCGGTGCAGGCCGCTGCCGCCGACGAACAGCCCATCCTCCTTGCGGAACAGCGCCAGCGGCAGTTCCTCGCGCGTCAGCCAGCGCGCGGCAGCCCGCCGGTGGACGGTTTCGGTATCTTCGACGCTCGGCACCGGCTCGGCCCAGGGCATCCAGGGCCGCAGCTCGTCCAGCGATTCGCGGATCGCCGCGTTGCATGCCGGGCCGTCCCCGGCGCGCGGGGCGCGGATGATCAGCCGCTCGGTTTCAAACTGGTCGGGAATATCCAGCAAAATGGGGTCGGTCATGGTCGGCCCTCATGGTGAGTCGGGAATCATGGTCCCTGGTGGAAAGTTATTGGTGATTGGTTTTTGGTTAAACCAAGTCACCATCAGTCAAAGTAGAATACCAAAATCTCAAGCATGAGACGAAAACGCTTTCTTGGTTCTGCTCTGAAACCTCCTTCTGAGGTTTCTAAAACGATGAGCAATTCTATTATATAATATTGTTAATATCATAAAGATATATGGTATTTAGGAGGCGAAAAATGACCGAACCATTTGAGCGTTATGTTGAACAGCCGGACCCGACGCAAAAACTCTGGCGCTACATGGACCTATCCAAGTTTTTATCGCTACTTCAAACGAGCAAACTCTTTTTTGCTCAATGGAAAATGTTGGGTGATCCAATGGAAGGATTTTATAGTTGGCTAGCAGATATTATGCCACCAGGAACTGAGTTGGGTCAAAAGCTCCTAATGGAATTTCTCCTAAACCCTGCTATGCCATTTTCGAGTTATCTCATAAGCTGTTGGTCGGCCAATGACTTTGAATCAGCGGCACTATGGCATATGTATACGAATGCTATGGATAGTGTTGCTATTCAGACTACGGTTACCAGATTGCTTGATAGCATTGATCCTGAGATCAGAAGCCAACTTAGGACCGGGCTAGTCAAGTACTATTATGGGGAACCGCCAGAACCAGGTGACAAAAAAGGCAGTTCAAGTGAGCATATCATTTACCATAAACGAGAAATCTTCAGATGCGAACAGGAATATCGTCTTCTATTCCAAGCTGAACCCGCTACTGCACAGAGTCTTTCGGGTGGTATGCTGGTCGCTACTGATCTGAATACCCTTATCGAAAGTGTTTATATCTCTCCTTTTGCCAATTCATGGCTCAAAGATCTGCTATCAACCGTGATCGGGGGAAAATACGGTCTGACATTTGAGATTTCAGATTCCTTGCTAAGGCAGAAACCATTTGAGAATCAGCAAAAGGATTCCTGAATTATCTTCTTCGATTTTCTGATCTATGACTGAGTTTTACTCAAACGCATACGGGCGGTACGGCGTCGTGGATGGTGCGCCGTCAGCCAGCGTAAAACATTTCGTACCGAGGCGCGCCGTCCACGACCAGATCGTGCCAAACGCCCGCCCCGGCGCGCACATCCCGCGCGGGTAGGGCGTGCCCAGGATGCGCTGCACGTCGTCCTCGGTGAGCGGCGCGGTGCGGCTGTGGAACCATTCGCGCAGTTTGATCAGGCGCGGGTAGCTGTTTTTCGGGCGGCGGCGCACCCGCTCGTAACGCACCATCGCCTCGGACTGGAACTGGTTGGCAATCAGGCCGAAGCCCTGCGCGGCGCGTGTCACGCTGACCGCGCGCGGGCCGGCTTCGACGGCGGTTATGTCGCCGCTGGCGTCGGCTACCAGAAAATTGATCGTGCGCACGTGGCGGATCGATTGCAGCAGGTCCACCGCTTCAGCAGTGCTGCGGCAGCGGTCCAGCACGGCCCGCGCCGCCACTGTGAAGATCACGCCGGGTTTGTCGCGCCCGCCCTCGACGGCGGCAATCGCCACCGCCACCCCCGCCGCATTGACGCCGCCAACGCGCCCGCCCAGCAGGTCATTACAGCCGATGCTGCTCAGCCCGCCTTCCGGCAGCGTGTTACACAGTGCTGTGTGTTTGCCCGCGACGGCGTACCAGTCGAAGTTGCGCCCGAACAAGGTTTCGCCGCTGGCGGTGTGCGTCCCCGCGATGGCGACCGCCGTGCAGCCGGGACGCGCGTTCAGCCCCAGGGCCGCTGTCGTGACGCGTTCCGGGTCGTAACCGCCCCCCTCCGCGATTCCGTCCAGCTCGTCGAACAGGTCGGGCATCAGGTCGCGGACGTGCGGCTCGCAGGCGCGGGCGAAATCGAGGCGTGTGTTAGATAACTGCGGCAGCCGGATACGCGCCGCACGCAGCAGCAGGCCATATTCGACGCCAATCGCGTGATACGTGCCCTGCAAACGGTACATGTGCATCGGGCATCAGTCCTCCGGTGCGTCTGCCTGCCATTTCAGGATCACGATCCCCAGCGGGGGCACCGTCAGGCTGAGGCTGTGCGGGAAATTGTGCCACCACCACGCGTCGCTGTGTTTGCCGCCCTGATTACCGAGATTGCCGCCGCCATAACACGCCGCGTCACTGTTGAGCAGTTCTTTGTAGTAGCCGCCTTCCGGCACGCCGATGCGGTAGTCAAAACGCGGCACGGGCGTGTAGTTGCACAGCACGACCAGGCAATTGGATGCGCCGCCATGGGTCGGGTCGGCAAAACGCACGTAGCTGTACACGCTCTGCTCGGAGTCGTTGGCTTCGATCCAGCGAAAGCCGCTCGGATCAAAATCGTGCTGCCACAACGCCGGTTCGGCCTTGTAGACGCGGTGCAGGTCGCGCACCCAGGCTTGCAGCTTGCGGTGGCTGTCGAATTCCTCGACCAGGTTCCAATCCAGGCTGCGGGCTTCGCTCCATTCGCGCCACTGCCCGAACTCCTGCCCCATAAAAATCAGCTTTTTGCCGGGGTGCGTCATCTGGTAGCCGAACAGCAGGCGCAGCGTGGCGAATTTCTGCCACCAGTCGCCCGCGATCTTGCCCATCAGCGAGCCTTTGCCGTGCACGACTTCGTCATGCGACAGCGACAGCACGAAGTTCTCGCTGAAGGCGTACATCAGCGAAAACGTGATCTCGTGGTGGTTCCAGCGGCGGTAGATCGGGTCGTGGCTGACATAATCGAGCGTATCGTGCATCCAGCCCATGTTCCACTTGAAGGTGAAGCCCAGTCCGCCCAGGTACGTTGGCCGCGACACCATCGGCCACGCGGTCGATTCTTCGGCAATCGTCATAGTGCCGGGCGCTTCCTGGTAGATCACGGCGTTCGTTTCCTGCAAAAACTGCACGGCTTCGAGGTTCTCCCTGCCGCCGTACTTGTTGGGCAGCCATTGGCCCGGCTCGCGCCCAAAGTCGAGGTACAGCATCGACGATACGGCGTCCACGCGCAGCCCGTCGACGTGGTACTTTTTCAGCCAGAACAGCGCGTTCGATATCAGGAAATTGCGCACTTCGTTGCGCCCATAATTAAAGATATACGTCCCCCAATGGGGATGTTCGCCCCTGCGCGGGTCGGCATGTTCGTAGAGGTGCGTGCCGTCGAAATAACTGAGCGCGTGCCCGTCTTTGGGGAAGTGCGCCGGGACCCAGTCCAGGATCACGCCGATCCCGGTTTGATGGCACGCGTCGATCAGGTGCATCAAACCGGTGGGCGTGCCGAAACGGCTGGTCGCAGCGTAATAGCCGGTCACCTGGTAGCCCCACGACATGTCCAGCGGGTGTTCGGCGACGGGCATCAACTCGATGTGGGTGTAGCCCAGGTCTTTGACATACGCCACCAACTGCTCGGCCAGCTCGTCATACGTCAGCCATTCCAGGCCGTTCGTCTTGCGCCGCCACGAGCCAAGATGGACCTCGTAGATCGACATCGGCTGGCGCAGCGGATCGGCTGACGCGCGGGCGGTCATCCACTCGCCGTCGCCCCACGCGTAACTATCCAGGTCCACCACCAGCGACGCGGTACGCGGGCGCATCTCCGCGTAGAAGCCGTACGGATCGGTTTTTTCGGTATGGTAGCCGTTCACCTGCGAGCGCAGATCGTATTTGTACGCGGCCCATTCTTCGACTCCGGGGATGAACAATTCCCAGATGCCGCTGTCGATGTGCCGCCGCATGGGGTGGACACGCGCATCCCAGCGGTTGAATTCCCCGATGACGCTGACGCGGTAGGCGTTGGGTGCCCACACCGCGAAAAACACCCCGGTCACGCCGTCAACCTCGCGCAGGTGCGCGCCGAGCTGGTCATAACTGGTGAAGTGCCGCCCCTCGCCGAGCAGGTACAGATCATAGTCGGTCAGCAGCGGGCCGAAGCGGTACGGGTCCGCGTAGGATTCGAGGTCGCCTTCAGTGGATTCGGCTTCGTAATGGTAGGGCGGGCCGGGCCATGTCGCCGCCACCGTGATCTCGAAAAACCCCTCGTCGCGCCGGTTCATCGGCACCCGCTCGCCTGACTCCTCGTTGACGAACGTCAGCACGCGGGCCGAGGGCCGGAAGGCGCGGTACGACATGGCGTTGTCACCGGCAGGGAAGGGACCTAACAGGCTGAAAGGATCGCCGTGATCGCCGTTGAGCAGGTTGCGGATGGCGTCCGGGTGAATGTCAGGCGTCATGTTGATCTCGTCTCTCCAGGCTGCAAACGAACGAAAAGCTTCCGTATTTTGAGTATAACCAACCTGCGCAGCGATCACTAATCGGGCGGCCCTCGCCCCCGGCCCCTCGCCCATCGCGCGATAGATCATCGCGCCGCGATAGGCGAGGGGAGCAAACACGGCGGGCAACGTCCCCTCGGCTGCTGTGGAGCAGTCGTCCGGGCGCAGGAATGAGGAATCAACGGTTTTTACGGTGAACGGGTTACGGTCAGCGGCACACGCTCAATTGCGCACGATGATTGTCACGGTGGCCGGGTCACCGGGGATGTTGCCGCTCCAGGGGACTACGTCGAGGATGTGCACGCCCGTGCTATCCGGGGTGTACGTGAACGTTCCCTGGTAGCTGATCGAGCCGCCGACCTGCACGGAATCGATCACGCGGCTGAAGCGCCGCAGCTCGACGCGCGTGATCCCGTTGGCACTTTCGGCCACGTACTGGACCACGACCGGCACGCCGAGACTCGCGTTGGTCGTGCTGGCCGGGCTGGTGATGGTCAGCGTCGGGCGCTGCTCGGCGGGTACGGCTGTCGGGGCGACGGTGCCGGGTGGGGCGGTCGGCTGGGTGGGGGTTTTGTCCTGCGTGCCGAAGATCAGCGCCACCACGAAAATCACGCCAAACAGCAGAATCACCGCCGCGCTGACGATGCCAAGCGCCCACATCAAGCGGCCAATCCCCCCGCCGCGCTCGCCGTCGTAGGCGGGGGGGTGATAACCTGCGTTCGAGCGCGGCGGCTCGTAGGGCGGCACATAGCCGGCGCTGATCATCGCCTCCTGGGAGCGCGGCTGTCGCACGGATGACAGCGCCGGAGGCGGGGCCACAGGCTGCGGGGCCACAGGTTGCGGCGCGGCATACGCGGGCGGGTAAGGCGGCGGGCCGGACCGTGATCCGACGGGCGGCGCAGCAGGCGGCGGTGCACCGGGCTGTGTGCGCTGCTCGCTGCCGTCCTGGCGATCCGGGCGGGGCCGCGATGACCGCCCGCCCGGCATGGTCACGTCGAGCGGTGGCTGTTCGAAGCCGGTCTGTTCGGGCATCCGCGCGGGCGAATGCAGCGCCCGGTCCAGCGCGGTCGCCAGCTCGGTGGCGGAGGCGTAGCGGTGCTCGCGGTGTTTCGCCAGCGCCTTACGGACCACCGGCTCGATGCTGAGCGGCAGGTTGGGATCGAGCGCGTGCGGCGACGGCGGCTGCTGATCCAGGTGCTGGTACATCAGGCCATGCGGCGTTTCGGACGCAAACGGCACCTGTCCCAGTAGCATCTGGTAGACGATCACGCCCAGCGCGTACACGTCCGTGCGCCCGTCTACCGGCTCGCTGCGCCACTGTTCTGGGGCCATGTAGGTGGGCGTGCCCATCACGGCGTCTTTGGCGGTCAGGCCGGTGACCGTGCCCCCGCTGAGCAGCTTGGCGATGCCGAAATCGGTCAGGTAGGCGTTACCCTCGTCGTCAAGCAGGATGTTGGTCGGCTTGAGATCACGGTGGACGATCCCGCGCAGGTGCGCGTAATCCAGCGCCGACGCGATCTGGTACGTCAGTTTGACCACGCGCTCGACCGGCAGCGGGCCGCCGCGCAGTTCGTCGCCCAGGTTGCCGCCCGATACCAGCCGCATCACGAAATAGGTCAGGCGGCCTTCACGCCCGAAGTCGTACACCGGCAGGATGTTGGGGTGTTGGAGCTGCGCGATGATCTGCGCTTCGCGCTCGAACCGCGTCATGAATTCGGGTTCGTCGGCCAGGTCCGGTGACATGATTTTGATCGCCACGTCGCGCCCCATGCTGGATTGGTGGGCGCGGTAAACGGTCGCCATGCCGCCCTTGCCGATCAGGGCGATCAGGTGATATTGGCCGAGCCTGGTACCGGAGAGATCATTCATGGCGTCTGCGCCTGGCTGTTATGTCCGCGTCCCTGCTATTGTACTCGATTTTAGCGTCACCGGGGGGGATTCGGGCCATCGCGCCGGGGCGCTCGTGTCATACGGCGAGTCTGCCCCTGTGCCCCCGGATGGCCAGACTCGCCCGGCGAGGGGCTATGCAGTCATAGGCACGTTATGCTAAGCTAAGAGGTGTACGATTATCACCGGGGATCAGGCAGGTTGGCTCATGGTCGGTCTTCAAGGGCATACGCTCGGGCAGTACACGTTGCAGCGGCCTATCGGGCAGGGCGGCATGGCGACCGTGTACCTGGCACGGCAGGAGTCCATGAACCGCAATGTCGCGGTGAAGGTACTGGCGACTGATCTGGCCGGGGACCCTGACTTCAGCATCCGGTTTCGCCGCGAAGCCGAGACAATCGCCAGCCTCGAACACCCGCACATCCTGCCCGTGATCGATTTTGGCGAGCAGGACACGTACGTGTACCTGGTGATGCGCCTGATCACGGGCGGCACGCTGGGGTACGAACTGCGCGACGGGCCGCTCTCGCTCAATCGCGCCAATCACCTGCTCAGCCAGATCGCACCGGCGCTGACCTACGCGCACAGCAAGGGCGTGATTCACCGCGATCTCAAACCGGCCAATGTCCTGCTTGACGAAGACGAAAACGTTTACCTGACCGATTTTGGCATTGCCAAGATGCTGGCCGGGACGACGAACATGACGCACAGCGGGCACCTGATGGGCACGCCGATCTACATGGCTCCTGAGCAGTGGCGCAGCGAGCCGGTCGACGCCCGCACCGACGTGTACGCGCTGGGCATGATGTTGTATGAAATGCTGGTTGGGCTGCAACCCTTCCAGGCGGATACGCCTTACGCGTTGATGTACGAGCACATGGATAAACTGCCTGCCAGCCCGGTGCGTTACCATCCCGGCCTGCCCGCCGCCATCGAGCCGGTGATATTCAAGGCTATCGCCAAACTGCCCCAGGACCGCTACGCGTCGGCGCAGGCGCTCGCCGAAGCGTTCGACGACGTGGTCCGTCACGCGCCAAACCCGGCTTACCAGCCGACACGCCCCAAAAAACGGTTCGAGCCGACGCGCTACGGCCTGCCTGATAGCCTTGAGCAGTCCACGCACGAATTGGATGTCGTGCGGCCTGAAGACCTGCCAAGTTGGGCCAGGCGGATTGACGGCGCACCGGGGACCGGGTCCCAGCCGGTGCTACCCGCGCCAGAGCCTCAGCCGGTGCTGCCCGAGCCAGAGCCTGTGGTGCCGCCGCCGCCCGGCTTTTCTGCGGACGACCTGATCACCATAACGCCGCCGGACGCCAGCCGCCAGGACCCGCCGCAGACGCCATCATCATCGCCAGCCCCACCACCACTGTCGCCGTCGCGCTACGACGACCAGATGACCGGAATGGTCCCGCTGGATGCCGGTCCGCCGCCGGGCGGGTCGCGGCGCGGCTGTCTGGCGCGCGGGCTGAGCGCGCTGCTGCTGCTGGCGAGCCTGGTCGTTTTTGCGGTGGTGATCGTAGTCGCGTGGCTGCTGTTGCCTGGCACCGAGGAAACCACCCAACAGGCCGCCGCGCTGACAGCATCCCCGACCGCGACCCAGGTCGTGATCGTGCGCGTGCCTACGCACACGCCGACCACTGGCCCGCCGACCGCTGGCCCACCGACGGAGAGCGCAGCGACCGAAACGAGCCTGCCAACAGAGACGCCCGCGCCGAGTGACACACCTACCGGCGTGCCAACCACCGCGCCGCCGGTCTTCACGCCCACCGAGGAAAATCCGATCACGATCCTGACGACCGTGCCGATTGAGGAATCCGGTGGGGTGGAAGGGGCATCGGTCACGCCCGCGCCGACAGATACCGTCGCGCCGACAAATACGCCCACGCCGAGTGACACGCCCGCGCCGACGAATACACCCACGCCGACAAAGGGCTTGATCGAGATTCTGCCAAGCGACACGCCGACCCTCACACCGAGCGATACGCCCGATTTTGCCGCGACGGCGGACTTTCTGGTGAATCAGCGCTTCACGCAGACTGCCGCTGCCGTGACGCTCACGGCCAACGCCATGCCAGCGCCGACGGATACGCCCGCGCCGACGTTCACGCCGACGCCGACGGATACGCCAACGCCGACCCTCACGGCGACGTTGATACCGCCGCCAATCGACACGGCCACACGAACGCCGACGACTCCGCCGACCCTGCCGCCGCCACCGTCGGCAACGCCTACCGTCGAGGTCCCAGCCCTGAGCGATACGCCGACTCGGACACCGTCGCGCACGCCGTCCCTGACCAGCGCGCCGCCGACTCTGACCCCGGCGCTGTTGACCGATACGCCGCTTCCGGCGTCGCCCACCATCGCGCCGCTGATCAGCGCGACGCTTCCGCCGCCGGTCACTCTGCCGCCGACGACTACGCCCGCTCCCGCCACACCGACCAACACACCCGTTCCCGCCACGCCGACCAGAACGCCGGTCCCCGCCACGCCGACGCCTGCGGTAACGTCCACGCCGCCTGCGGTCGCAGCGGCGCTCGAACTGTGTTACGCCAGCCCCTCGACCGGGGCGGCGGTCAACGTGCACTTTGGGCCGGGCCTGGGCTTCACCGTGGTGGACCGGCTCACGCCGGGCACGGTGCGGCGCGCGCTGCTGCGCACCACGAATGGTTTTGTGTACCTGGATACCGGGTGGACCGATGAGCAGTCGCTCACGTTGGAACCGGCCAGCACGTGCCGAACGCTGCCGCTGATCTCGCCGCAAAATTCGTCGGCAGGCGCGGTGTGTACGGTGCGCGCCGCGTCCACGACCACCGACCAGCGCGTCCGGCCCGATCCCGCCGCGTCCCGCTACCAGCTCGCGCCGCAGGGTACGACGCTCGACGTGCTGCGCGTGGTCACCGGGGCAGACGGTCAAACGTGGTACTACGCCGTCACGGAGGACGCTGACTGGCACTTTGGCTGGACACCCGCCAGCCAGACCGGCAGGATCACCGGCTGCCCGTCGCCGGAGCCGTTCGACACGACGCTCCCGCCGGAGACGGCAGTCTGTTACGCCGTGCCTGCCGCTGGTCTGCCCGTTGACCTCTTCGCCGGGCCGAGCGCGGATTTTGAGGTGGTCGGTGAATTGACGCCCGCCGGGCAGACCGCCGCCGTGATGCAAACCGGGAGCGGATTCGTCTTTACCGGCACCGGTTGGGCCAGCCGCGACGACCTGCTGCTGCTGCCGGATCAGGCGTGTGCCGCGCTGCCGGACGTGGTGCCCTATCGCCCGGAGGAGTCGGCGGCAGTGCTGTGTACGCTGGTCGCCGTGCAGGTGCCGAGCGCCTTACTCGCCCGGCCAGTCGTCGGGGCGGACGTGATCGCGGAAATCGACGCGGGTACCATGCTGCCCGTGTTCGGCGTGACCACCGGCTCGGATGGTTACCCCTGGTACTACGTCGGCGCGGGCGTTGGAAACGGGTATTTCGGCTGGATCGCGCAGTTCCAGGCCGACGAGGAAACCGCCTGCCCGCCGCCTGAAACCGGGAATTGACGCCCATGATCGACCCTGCTGTTTCCCCTGGACAGGCGCTGCTGGCCCGGCGTATCGAAGAATCCGCGTTGAACGCGTGGCCCGCTTTGCAGCACATGCTGTTTGATGGCTGGATTCTGCGTTTCAGCCAGGGCCACACCAAACGCGCCAACTCGGTCAACCCGCTCTACGAATCATACCTCGACCTGGAAACCAAGATCGATGCCTGCGAGGCGCGGTACGCCGATCAGGGACTGCCCCCGATCTTCCGCCTGCCGTCGATCACAGCCCCGCCCGCGCTCGACGCGCTGCTGGCCGAGCGCGGCTATCGCCAGGAAAGTTACTCGCTGGTGCAGTCGCGCGCCCTGGGCGCGGTTCCGCTGGCGGACGGGCCGCCGGGGATCACGCTGCGCGACGAGTCGCTGGACGAGTGGCTGGCTGTTTATTGCCATTTGCGCGGGGATTCACTGGCGCGGCACGCGGCACACCGCGCCATTTTGGCCGCGATCCCGGCGCGCTGCTGGCTGGTGACGCTGGAGGCGGCGGGATCGGTGGTGGCGTGCGGCGTTGGCGTGATAGAACACGACTTTGTCGGGCTGTATGACCTGTTCACGCACCCGGCCCGGCGCGGCCAGGGGTACGCGACGGCGCTGGTGGCGGGGCTGCTGCGCCGGGCGCGCGATCTCGGCGCGGACTACGCGTATTTGCAGGTCGAGGCGGCCAACGGCCCGGCGCGCCACCTCTACGAACACACCTTCGGCTTTGAAACCCTCTACCACTACTGGTACCGCGTGCCGGGGCAGTAG
>CAYMTN010000066.1:0-22911 GCA_964393335.1 uncultured Anaerolineaceae bacterium | reverse complement strand
GCTGTGAGCGAGGAAATCTGGCGCGAGATCGAGCTTGAACCTGCTGAAGTATTTCCCATAGACATTGCCATATTCCGCGCGGTTGACAGGGTTCAGGTGTCAGATGATCTATTGGTAAGGGTAAAAGCCCCTCAAGCCATCAGCGGGATGACCTATGCTGACCGATACTGGGAAACAGAAAGACTTCCGACTGCTACTCACGAGCATGAACCCAAAACACAGCGCAGAAGTCCCATTCGGCCAAAAGAACCTGAGCAAGAAGGCAAAGCGACACCGCAAGCTCGTGGTGCTTCCTCCTTCTGGAATATGATTTTTGTTCTCCTGCAACCCCCTATGGAACTGGGGAACAGTGAAAGTCTACTGCTGCCGAGCGATCTGTATCCGTATCAAGTTGAAGGAGTAAGATTTCTGCTCTCCAATGAACATGCTCTTCTAGCAGACGATATGGGTACAGGGAAGACGGTAATGACTATCGTGGCCCTAAAAATATTGATGCGCGACCACAAAGTCAAACGAGCGCTTATTCTTTGCCCTCCAAGCATCCTATACGAGTGGGACCGCCACTTAGCTGATTGGGCCCCTGAACTTGTGACCTGTTTTGTGCGCGGAACACAAAGCGTGCGTTCTATCGCATGGCGCACGTCAGCACATGTGTTTGTCACGTCACACGATATGCTGAAGAATGATCTTGAAAGAGAACTATTGCCCAGAGAAAACAGGGGTCTATTTGATCTGGTCGTTATTGATGAGGCCCACCATATTAAGAATCCGAACACTAAGCGTTCGAAGGCCGTAAGAAAGCTTACCCCGAAATATCGATGGGCACTCACAGGTACTCCCATTCAGAACAAAATCGACGATATGGCAGCGCTCTTCGATTTCATTTATCCGGGCCTTATCTCTCAGTTCGATCTGTATCCAGAGCGTCTCAAAAGAAGAGTCGAGCCGCACTTCCTGCGTCGGCGAAAGCAGGATGTATTGAAGGATTTGCCGCCGAAGCTGAAACAGGATATCTGGCTAGAAATGAGCGAACAACAAAAGAGGGAATACCGACGAGTCGAACAAGAGGTTCAGGCCGGTATTCAGGGATTGGGCGGTAAGGTAACCCGCCAGCATATCTTCGCCCAGATGCAACGATTGAAGCAAGTCTGCAACTTCCCCACTGGCAGCAATTCCTCGCCCAAGCTGGATGTGCTCAAAGAACAGATTGAGGAAATCATCGAGAGTGGAAACAAGGTTATCGTTTTTTCGCAGTACGTTTCGCAGGGCATCGACAAATTAAGGGCTGGTCTAAAACCTTATGGGGTATCCACGATTGTCGGAGGTCAGAATGACATTACGAGAAGACTTGCGATAGAAGAATTCAAACATTCCGAGAACAGGCCAGTTTTCCTGATCTCGGTCAGGTCGGGAGGTGAAGGGCTGAATCTGACAGAGGCCTCTTATGTCGTTCACTTTGACCATTGGTGGAATCCGGCTGTTATGTGGCAAGCTGAGGACAGAGTTCACAGGCGCGGTCAGACGAACAACGTCAATGTATACTCATACTGGATGAAAGACACTATTGATCAGCGTATCCACAGTATTCTCAAGCGCAAGGGTCTTCTGATTCAGGATGTAGTGGATGGACTCGCAGAGTCCTCAGTAGATGAATTATTCTCAATGGACGATTTACTTGAGATGGTGGGAGTCACGAAAACCACTGAGCCCCGGCCAACCTTCGACCCCCGTCAGTGGCAGCACCTGACACCAGAACAGATCAGACAAAAGCTCCTGGCGATAACTCCAAGCGAGTTCGAGGATCTGGTTGGGCAACTGATGCACTATTTAGGATACCCGAATGTCAAAGTTACAAAAAGATCGGGTGATGGCGGAATTGACGTGCTTTCAACGCGAATAACTGAAAGAGGCACGGAAAGAATCGCCGCACAATGCAAACGGTATCGCAACCCGGTTGGAGTGGAAATTGCCCGCGCCTTTTTAGGAGCCATCAAGGATAACCCATCTGTTGTCAAGGGATATCTGGTTACAACGAGCGAATTCACTTCAGAATGTGCCGATTTTTGTATGCGCAACAAGATTGAAATGATCCCGGGGATCAAAATGGCGGACTATGTTCAACGTTTCGGGCTGGAGATATAGACAAACACGCCGGAATCAAGGCGAAAATCCAGGTTCCGCCGTCATAGAATCACGATTTGTTATTTTCTGCCCCTTCCACCGCCTTGCGCAGCGTCTCGTCAAAGGGCGGCAGGATGATCCCAACCTCGGTGATCAGCCCGGCGAGATATTTCTGCGGCGTGACGTCAAACGCCGGGTTGCGCACCCGGTAGTGGTCCGGCACGATCTCGCAGCCATACGGCGCGCGCACTTCGCCGGGATCGCGCTCCTCGATGGGGACCTCGTCGCCGCTGCGTTTGCTCAGATCGACGGTGGAGAGCGGGAATACCGAGTAACACGGCACGCGGTTTTCACGCGCGAGCACGGCGATCTGGTACGAGCCGATCTTGTTGACCACGTCGCCGTTCGCCGCGACACGGTCCGCCCCAAACAGCACGTAATCGATCTCGCCGCGCCGCATGAAATACCCGGCGGCAGTATCGGGGATGATCTCGTACGGGATGCCGAGCTGCTCGCATTCCCACGCGCTGAGGCGTGCGCCCTGCAGTCGGGGCCGCGTCTCGTCCAGCAGCACATGCACCTGTTTGCCCTGTTCGTGCGCCATCCGGATCACGCCCAGTGCGGTGCCGTAATCGACCGTCGCCAGCATACCCGTGTTGCAGTGATGCAGGATCGTATCGCCGTCTTTGAGCAGCGCCGCCCCGTGCGCCGCGATCCGTTTGTTTGTCTCGACGTCCGCGTCGGCCATCCGCTGCGCTTCGGCCAGCAGCGCCGCGCGGATGTCGGCGGCGCGATCCAGGCGCTCGTCACGCGCCACAGTCAGCATGTGATCGACCGCCCAGGCCAGGTTCACCGCCGTTGGACGCGCCTTTTTCAGGATGACCGCCGCCACTTCGAGAAATTCGATCAGGCTGCCGACGTACAACGCCTGCGACTGGAACGCGGCCAGCGCCATGCCATACGCCGCCGCCACGCCAATCGCCGGTGCACCGCGTACCACCATCTCGGAGATCGCCGCCGACACATCCCGGTAATCATCGTATTCGACATGCACCAACTGCCAGGGGATCAGGCGCTGGTCGATCATCCGCACGCGGTTTTCCGCCGTCCATTCCACGCTTCGCATAGGTCATCCTGAATCAAGACTATGTTTACTTTTTTCGGTTTGTCTTGAGTCTACCCACCTGCCGGATCTACGCAAGCCCGCCACGCACAAAAAACGGCTGCACGCCGCAGCCGTCCGGATCGTTGAAGCGCCCGATCACCGGTTTTTGCGCTTGCGCTCGGCGCGGGCTTGTTTGGCCTTACGCAGAATCTCGCTGACGTCCACTTCCTGCGGCGGCGATGGCGCATCCCCCTGCCCGGTTCCCGGCGCGGCAGCGGCTGGTGGTTCATTGGCAGGCCCGGCCTTCGGGAGTTTGATCTCTTTGCCGACAGCGGCGGCGCGCCGCTGCATTTCCTCGGCCATGGAGCCATCCTGCTCCATTTCCCAATAGACCGTGCTCCAATACAGGATTTTGCCGAAGCGCTGCGCCGCCTGCCGGACTTTGGGCGACGTGTCGGCCAAAAACGCCGCCGCCAGGTGCGGCAGGGCCTTCGGATTGTTGAACTCGGCCAACTGGATCGCGGCCTGTTCGCGCATCTCCGGGGATGACCCGTCGCGCAGGCGGCGCACCCATACGTCAATGTCCGTATTGGTGGGAGCCGTCGCCGGGGTGCGTTTCGTACCGATCTGCGGGCGCCCCCCTGCGCCGGATGCGGAATCCGCGCCGGGCATCAGCGCCCCCGCCATCGCGCTCATCCCGACGCCCGTGCCGCCGACCAGGCTGCCGCCCAAGCCCGCCACGACCGCCATCCCGATCCGTCGCCGCCCGGCGCGCCCCTGCATATCCAGCAGATCACGATCCAGGCCGCGCTGCATTTTTTCCATCAGTTCCTGCTCGGCAGCATCCGGCATGTGGTCGATCTCGCGGTCAATGCCAAAATGGCGGCACAACTCGTCGATGGTCGAATACCCGGCCTGCTGCGCTTGAAACAGGTGTTTGCCTGCCCACGAAATCGCGTTGCGCACCGCCGCATCCGGCTCGACCTTGTACCGTGCGCGCAGCGCGTCCAGCGCGTGGGTTTCGTCCAACATGCCCAGCACGCGCACCACGTCCAGCCGCACCGCTGGCTGCGGGCTTTCCAGGCCGCTCAGCAACACTTCCAACCGCATGATATCCCTCCATGCCACTCGTGTATTGCGATGTATTCGCAGTACCGAATTATCAATACTACTATACACTATAATCTATCTGGCGTGTTCGTTCCCCCAATAATCAGGTGTCCGCGCGACGTGCAGAATTCATGAACCGTTAGTGCTATTTGTCACTAAAAAGATGATAGCAATCATTGTAAACTAAAAATCGGTTCGCACGTGTTTTTTTCCCTGGGGCATCCCCCAGGGCGCTTCACTTCAAAGGAGGAAACTCTTTTATGGATGCACTAGACCTCTCTAGATTGCAGTTTGGTTTCACGACGATTTACCACTTCTTTTTTGTACCTCTCACGCTGGGGCTGTCAATCCTGGTCGCCATCATCGAAACAATGTGGGTGCGCACTAACAACCCTGTCTACAAACAAATGGCACGCTTTTGGGGCAAGCTGTTCATCATCAATTTTGCGATGGGCGTCGTGACCGGCATCGTGCTCGAATTCCAGTTCGGCATGAACTGGTCGGAGTATTCGCGCTTCATGGGCGATATCTTCGGCGCGCCGCTGGCGATTGAAGCCTTGCTGGCCTTCTACCTGGAATCCGCGTTCATCGGCGTCTGGATTTTCGGGTGGGACAAACTCTCACGCCGGGTCCACTTGCTGTCGATCTGGCTGGTCGCCATCGGCTCGAACATCTCGGCGCTGTGGATTCTGATCGCCAACTCGTTCATGCAGCAGCCGGTCGGTTATACGACCATCACCGGCCCGGATGGCACGCTGACCAAAGTGCAGCTCGATAACTTCCTGGACGTGATGACCAATCCGAACGTGCTGGTACAGTTCCCGCACGTCCTCACGGCAGGCATCACGACGGCAGGCTTCTTCGTGCTCGGCATCAGCGCGTGGCACCTGCTGCGCAAAACGGGCAACGCGGACTTTTTCCAGCGTTCGGCCCGCATCGCCACCGTGTACGGACTGGTGGGCGTCATGTTCGTGATCCTGGTCGGGCACACGCAGGCGCAGCACATGGTCGAAACCCAGCCGATGAAAATGGCCGCCGCCGAGGGCCTGTTCCAGACCGAAGACCCAGCAGCACTCTCGTTGATCACGATTGGCGACTGGCACCAGCGCAAAGAGGTATTCTCGATTCGCATCCCGAAGATGCTCAGCCTGCTGGCCTATAACAAGCTCTCCGGCGCAGTCGAGGGCATCGACAACCTGCAGGCGCAGTACCAGCAGCAGTATGCTGACCGATACGGGCCAAACGCCGATTATCGCCCGGCGGTCGCGGTCATCTACTGGTCGTTCCGCGCGATGGTCGGTTCCGGCTTTTTGATGCTGGCGCTGGCGGCTTTCGCGCTGTACCTGTCGCTGCGCGACCGGCTGGCAGGCGTATCGTGGTTTCTCAAGCTGCTGCCGCTGGCGATTGTCCTGCCCTACCTGGCCAACACCGGCGGCTGGATCATGACGGAAATGGGCCGCCAACCCTGGATCGTGTTTGGCTTGCAGCGCACCGAAGACGCCGTGTCGCCCAACGTATCGACGGCGATGGTCGCCTTCTCGCTCATCGCCTTCACGTTGGTCTATGGCGCGTTGATGGTCGTCGATGGTTACCTGCTGGCGAAATTCGCCCGCAAAGGTCCCGACGACGACACCGAATCCGAATCCGCGCCGTCAGCGGCTGCCGCGTAACAGAGAGGAGACATACTATTATGGACCTGCAAGACCTCTGGTTTGCCCTGATCTCGATTCTGTTCATCGGATTCTTCTTCCTGGAGGGCTTTGATTACGGCGTCGGAATCCTGCTGCCATTCCTGGGAAAAAACGACACCGAACGCCGCGCGGTCATCAATACCATCGGCCCGGTGTGGGACGCCAACGAAGTGTGGATGATCACGGCGGGCGGCGCGATCTTTGCGGCCTTCCCCGAATGGTACGCGACACTGTTCAGCGGCTTTTACCTGGCGCTGGTGCTGATCCTGCTGGCGCTGATCTTTCGCGGCGTGGCGTTTGAGTTCCGCAGCAAACACGACGATCCCCGCTGGCGCGCGACGTGGGACTGGTCGATCTTCTTTGGCAGCGCGATCCCGGCGCTGCTGTGGGGCGTCGCGTTCGGCAACCTGGTCCGGGGCGTGCCGATCAACGCCAACATGGATTTCACCGGGAACTTCTTCGACCTGCTCAGCCCCTATACCCTGATCTGCGGCGTGGCCGGGTTCGCCGTTTTTGTGCTGCACGGCGCGATCTTCCTCAGCCTGCGCAGCGACGGCGTGATCCGCCAGCGGGCCGAAAGCCTCGCGCAGCGGGCATGGTTGCCCGTCCTGGGAATCGCGGCGCTGCTGGCGATTGCCAACTACGCCTACATTGACATCTTCACCAAAGTCGGCGTGAATCCCGGCGTGATGCCGATTGCGTCGGCGGCTGCGCTGCTCTCGGTCGGTTACTTCCTGCGCGAAAAACAGTTCGGGTGGGCATTCGTGCTGACCGGCCTGACGATCCTGCTCTCGGTGGCGACGTTCTTCTGGTTCCTGCACCCGAACGTCATGGTATCCAGCACCAGCGATGCCTACAACCTGACGCTCAGCAACGCGGCAGCCAGCCACAAAACGCTCGAACTGATGACGATCGTGGCCCTGGTTTTCGTGCCGATTGTGCTGATCTACCAGGGATGGAGTTACTGGGTCTTTCGCCAACGCGTTTCCAGCGAAGGCTCACTCGAATACTGATCTGCCTCAGCGTCAAGACCTCGGCGGAGTCACGACCGCGCGGTCGACAATTGGTTCAGAGGGGGTGCGGCTGGCCTGCACCCCCACCCTTCTTCGAAATCGCCCTCTGCGCGATTCCTGGGTCTTGTTTCAAATTCATTCAGATGTAAGATTTTGCATCTACGTAAAAAATAGGTATGATCCTGAGTACAGTCACAGACGTCTTGCAGCACGTTCGCGTAGGGGCGTTGCTTGCCGCGCCCAATCGACCCGGCACAATCGATCGAGCCGGACTTGGCAGTCTGCCGTAACTCAGAAAAAAGGATCATTTACCATGCTGTTTTTTCTTGCGATGCACATTCCCGATGGATTTTTGACGGTACCCGTTGCGCTGGCCGGGTGGGCGATCATGATCGTCATGGTTGGGCTGGCGCTGCAACAAACGCGTGACCGCCTGGGCGAACGCCAGATTCCGTTGATGGGTATTCTGGCCGCGTTCGTATTCGCCGCGCAGATGATCAATTTTCCGGTCGCGGGCGGCACGTCCGGCCACCTGATCGGCGGCACGCTGATCGCGATCCTGCTCGGACCCTGGGCGGCGGTGCTGGTTATGACCAGCGTCGTATCGATCCAGGCGCTGCTGTTTCAGGATGGCGGGCTGCTGGCGCTCGGCTTCAACGTGTTCAACATGGGCATTCTCGCGCCGTTTGTCGGGTACGCGGTGTATACGTGGGTGCGCCGCGTCCTGGGAAATTCGCAGCGGGGCGACCTGATCGGCGCGGCTGGCGGGGCGTGGCTCTCGGTAGAAACCGCCGCTGCTGCCGCGAGTTTGCAGTTGGCCGTTTCGGGCACATCGCCGCTTGACGTGGCGTTCCCCGCGATGGTAGGCGTTCACGCGCTGATCGGCATCGGGGAAGCCCTGATCACGGTCGGCGCGCTGGTCTTCATCCAACAGTCCCGCCCCGACCTGGTCAACGGGACGGCGCGCACGATGGCCAAAGGCTCAAGCTGGATCGCGGTCGGGCTGCTCATCGCACTGGCGATAACGTTCGCCTCACCGCTGGCGTCATCCCACCCGGACGGGCTGGAACGTGTCGCGGAAGACAAAGCCTTCCTGGACGAAGCCAAAGACGCGCCGTATACTATCCTGCCGGATTACACCGTGCCCGGCATCGATAACGAGGCCGTGACGACCATTTTCGCCGGTCTGATCGGCGTGTTGATTGTGGCAGGCGTCGGTTACGGCGTCGCGCGGGTCATCGACCGCCGCGCCCGCAGCGAACCGCAAAGGCGTGAACCGTTTTCCGTTGACCGTTGACCGTTTGTAGTGTACCTTTGACCGTTGGCCGTTTTCCGTTGACCGTAACACACGACCAGCGCGCCTTTCACGGTTCACAGTCTACTGTCTACCGTTTTCCGTTTTCCGTTGACCGTAACACATGACCGCCGCGCCTTTCACGGTTCACGGTTTACGGTTCACAGTTGACCGTTTTCCGTTGACCGTAACACACGACCAGCGTGCCTTTAACGGGCTTCGGTTCACAGTTGACCGTAACACACGACCAGCGCGCCTTTCACGGTTCACGGTTTACGGTCTACTGTTTACTGTTTACTGATCACGGTTCACGACAAACCTTACACTCATGCAGCTTTCCGACCGTTACCAATCAGGGGACAGCTCCCTGCACCGGCTCGATCCGCGCGTCAAAGTGATCGTGACGTTGGTGTTGATCGCCGGGATCACGCTCACGCCGGTCCAGGCATGGCCCGCGTACCCGCTGCTGTGGGCGCTGGTCGGCTCGCTGGCCGCTGCCGGTCAGTTGGGAGTCTGGCGGCTGGCACGGCGGGGCGGGCTGGCGCTGCCCTTTGCGCTGGCTGCCGCGACTCTGCTAGTTACCACGCCGGGCCGCCCGCTGATCGACGTGCTCGGATTGACTGTCACCGCTGCCGGGCTGGCGCGTTTCGCCGCCATCGTGATCAAAAGCTGGCTGGCGGTGCAGGTCGCGCTGATCCTGTCGATGACAACCCCCATCACCGATCTGCTGTGGGCGCTCAGCAGCCTGCGCGTCCCGGCGACCTTGATCGCGATCATTTCGTTCATGGTGCGTTACCTGTCCACCCTGCAAGACGAAGCCGAACGCCTGCTGCGGGCGCGTGCCTCGCGCAGCGCGGCGTTGCCCGGCCAGCGATCCGGCGGCAGCGTGACCTGGCGGGCGCGCGTGGCGGGCGGATTGGTCGGTAACCTGTTTTTGCGCAGCTACGAGCGCAGCGAGCGCGTGTATGCGGCGATGGTAGCCCGCGGGTATACCGGCACGCTGCGCACGCTCGATCCGCCGCCGCTGACGTGGCGGGCCGTCGGGGCCGGGCTGCTGCCGGTCGCGGCGCTGGTCATCGTCGAGACTCTGGCCGTACTCTGGTGGAGAGGATAGCGTGAGCCATCACACCATACACGTCGAACACCTGACCTTCAGCTATCCCGATGGACGGCGCGCGCTGGACGACGTATCGCTCCAGGTCGCGCCGGGCGAAAAAGTGGCACTCGTCGGCCCCAACGGCGCGGGCAAATCCACGCTGATGCTGCACCTCAACGGCATTTTACGCGGCCCGGAGGGGCATATTTCGGTCGGGGGCCTGCCGCTCACCGCCGGTAACCTCGGCCAGATTCGCGCGTGGCTGGGCCTTGTCTTTCAGAACCCGGACGATCAGTTGTTCTCGCCGCGTGTGCATCAAGACGTGGCCTTCGGACCGCTGCACATGGGGCTGCCGGAAGACGAGGTGCGCGCCCGCGTGGAGCGCGCGCTGGACGCTGTCGGCATGCAAGCGTATGCGGACCGGCTGAGCCATCACCTGAGCGTGGGGGAAAAAAAACGGATCGCAATTGCGACCGTGTTGAGCATGGACCCCAAAATCCTGGTGCTGGACGAGCCAAGCGCCGGGCTGGACCCGCGCGCGCGCCGCAGCCTGATCAACCTGCTGGCCGAGTTCGACCAGCAGACGATGCTGATCAGCACGCATGACATGCGGCTGGCGAATGACCTGTGCACGCGGACCGTCGTGCTGGATGGCGGCCAGGTGGTGGCGGACGGTCCTACCAGCAGCATTCTGTTTGATCCTGCCTTGATGGACCGTCACGGCCTCGAAACGCCCTAAGCCGGTGTGCCCGGCGGAAGTATGTCTGATGGAGAACCGAAATAGAATCTAGATGATTGACTTGGTAGGGGCGCTGCTTGCCGCGCCCTAAGCCGGCGTGCCCGGCGCGCCCCGGTATGCCTGCGATCCCAGGTCTAGAATCGTTCCGAGATCGTCAAAGGACGCGATCACGTAGTCCGGCAGTACGCCGTCGCCCGGCGTGCCGTTGAACAGGCAGGTATGGATTCCGGCAGCCTGCCCGGCCAGAACATCGATCGCACGATCCCCGACGGTGAGCACCTGGTCGCCCGGGAGAGTATGTTTTTCCAGCAGCGCAATGTAGCTCGCCGGGTCCGGCTTGCGCGCGTACCCGTCGTCGCTGGTGACAAAATCCGCGAACAGCCCCTCAACCTTGTACCAGGTAAGCAGCCGCATCAGCGACTCGCGGTCGCGGTGCGTCACGACATAATTCCGACCGCCCGCCTTGACCACCCGCTCGCAAACCTGGATCGCGCCGGGAAATGGGGGCTGCTCCTTGACGGTGGTCCGCCGGTGGTAAGTGTCGATGCGTGCGTCGAACGCGTCCGCATCCAGCGAAAAACGTTCGACCAGCGTCTCGAAGCAAAACTGGAGTGTCTGGTTGAGCATCGCTTCCAGCTCGGCACGCGGCACCACCGCGCCATATTCGGCCAGCGCGCGTTCAATCGACCGGATCAGCGGCGGGTACGTATCAAACAGCGTGCCGTCGAAATCCCAGATCACACAGCAGTATCTCATTCATTCCCCCCGTGTCGAGCATCCGTCCACTGGATGCAGAATCTACCACATCCCACGCCCTGCCCCAACATGCTAAACTCTAGCAATTAGATCAGCCGGTCGTTCGACTTTGTGCAACCGCTTATGAACCTGGATAAACGTCTCTTACTCCTGCTGCGCGCCGACCGTGTGTCGCTGGTGCTGGTGATCGGCCTGGGCCTGCTGGCGGGTCTGCTGCTCATCGCGCAGGCCTGCTGGCTGAGCCAGACCGTCAGCCGTGTTTTTCTCGATGGCGCGGACCTGCGCGCCGTCGCGCCGCTGCTGGCCGCGCTGCTGATCGTGGCGATCACGCGCGCGCTGGTGTTGTGGGCGGGCGAGATCGCGGCCTCGCGCCTCGCGCAGCGCGTCAAAACCGGCCTGCGCGAGCGCCTGTTCGCACACCTGATCGCACTCGGCCCGGCGTATACGCGCGGCGAGCGCAGCGGCGACCTGGTCGTTACGGCGATCACCGCGATTGACGAACTCGACGCGTATGTCAGCCAATACATCCCGCAGTTGGCGCTGGCCGTGCTGCTACCGCTGATCACGCTGCTGATCGTTTTCCCGCTCGACCTGCTCTCCGGCGTCGTGCTGCTGCTGACCGCGCCGGTCATCCCCTTTTTCATGGTGCTGATCGGCTCGCTGGCCAGCGCCCAATCGCGCAGGCAGTGGACGCAGCTCAGCCGAATGAGCGCGCACTTCCTCGACGTGCTGCAAGGGCTGGCCACGCTCAAGCTGTTCGGGCGCAGCCGCGAGCAATCGCGCACCATCGCGCAGAGCAGCGCCCAGTTCCGTGACGCGACGATGAGCGTATTACGCATCGCGTTTTTGTCCGCGCTGGCGCTAGAAATGCTCGCCACGATCAGCACGGCAATCATCGCGGTCGAGATCGGGCTGCGCCTGCTGGCCGGGCGGCTGGCCTTTGACGAGGCTTTCTTCATCCTGATTCTGGCCCCGGAATATTACCTGCCGCTGCGCCTGCTCGGCACGCACTTTCACGCGGGCGTATCCGGCGCGACCGCCGCCCAGCGGATTTTCGCGGTGCTCGAAAGCGAACCGTCCGTGCCAGTAGAATCGCCCGCGCCCGCAGGGGCGCTGCTACGAGCCGCCGGTTCGCCCGCGCCCCTTGCCGCGCCCGTCCCGGCCATCCGCTTCGAAAACGTGTTTTACGCCTACGATGGCGGCCAACGGCCCGCCCTGAACGGCGTCAGTTTGGCCATCGAGCCGGGGCAGCGTGTCGCGCTAGTGGGGCCAAGCGGCGCGGGCAAAAGCACGGCGATCCAGCTCGTGCTGCGTTTCATCGAGCCAACCGCCGGGCGGATCACGGTCGGCGATCATGACCTGCGTCATCTGCCGCCGGACGCGTGGCGCGAGCGCATCGCGTGGGTGCCGCAGCGCCCGTACCTGTTCGCGGCGAGTGTCGCGGATAACATCCGGCTTGGGTGGCCCGACGCTCCACTCGACGCAGTGATGCGGGCCGCGCAGCAGGCCCACGCCGACACATTCATCGACGCGCTGCCGGGCGGGTACGACACGCCGCTCGGCGAACGCGGCCTGCGGCTCAGCGGCGGGCAGGCGCAGCGTATCGCGCTGGCGCGCGCTTTTCTGAGGGACGCGCCGCTGCTCATCCTGGACGAAGCCACCGCCAACCTCGATCCGGAGACTGAGTCCCTGCTGCAAGCGGCCTTACGTGCCCTGATGGCAGGCCGCACGGCGCTGATCATCGCGCACAGCTTGAGCACGGTGCAGGATGCCGATCGGATCGTGGTATTCGACGGCGGGCGCGTGGCCGAATCCGGCACCCATGCGGCGCTGGCCGCGCGCCGGGGCCTGTACGCGCAGTTGATCGCCGCCGCCGGAGAGACGCCGTCATGAACGAGTCAACCGCCGTGATGCGCCGCCTGCTGCGTCTGGCCGCGCCGTTTACGGGGTGGATGTTGCTGTCGGCGCTGCTCGGTTTTGCGACCATCGCCAGCGGCATCGGCTTGATGTCCGCCGCCGCGTGGATCATCGCCAGCGCCGCGCTTCACCCACCGATCAGCACGCTCGACCTAGCGATTGTGGGCGTGCGGTTTTTCGGCATTTCGCGCGGCGTCTTCCGCTACCTGGAGCGTTACGTATCGCACCAGACCACCTTCCGGCTGCTGGCGCGGCTGCGCGTCTGGTTTTACGAGGGGATCGAGCCGCTCGCCCCGGCGCGGCTGGTGCAGCATCATTCCGGCGATCTGCTGGCGCGGATCGTGGCCGACATCGACACGCTGGAAAACGTCTACCTGCGCGTGATCGCGCCGCCGCTCGTCGCGCTGATGGTCGCCGCGTCGATGGCCGTCTTCATGGCGTGGATCGATCCGCTGCTCGCGCTGGTCGTGGTCGGCTGCCTGGCGCTGGCCGGGATCGGCGTGCCGCTGCTCGCGCGCTGGCTGGCGCGTGACACGGGCCGTGTATTAGTGACTACGCGGAGCGGCCTTACCGTCACCTTGGTCGATGGCGTCCAGGGCATGGCCGACCTGATCGCGTACGGCGCGCAGAATCGCCAGTTCGCGCAGGTGAAACGGCTCAACCGGACGCTGGCGCAGCACCAGGCGCGTATGGCGCGCGTGGCCGGGCTGCAAACCGCGCTGCTGAGCCTGATCACGAGCGGCGCTGCGCTGCTCGTCCTGCTGGTCGCGATCCCACTGGTACGCGGCGGCACCCTGGACGGCGTGATGCTGGCCGTGCTGGTCCTGGCCGCGATCACGAGTTTCGAAGCCGTGCAGCCGCTGCCTGCCGCTTTCCAACACCTGAGCAGCAGCCTGACCGCCGCCCGCCGCCTGTTCGAGATCGTGGACACGCCGCCCGCCGTCCGCGATCCGCTGCCGGGCGAGCGCGTGCAGGCCGCGCCAGGCACGCCCCTGCTGCGCGTCGAAAACCTACATTTCCGCTATGCGCCGGGCGATGCGCCTGCCCTGAACGGCGTCTCGTTCGATCTGCCACCGGGCAAGACGCTGGCGGTTGTGGGCGCGAGCGGCGCGGGCAAATCCACGCTGATCAACGTGCTGCTGCGCTTCTGGGACTATGACACCGGCACGATCACGCTGGCCGGGCACGATTTGCGCGCCTACGACCAGGACGACGCCCGCGCCCTGTTCAGCGTCGTCAGCCAACGCACCACCCTGTTTGGCGGCACGCTGCGTGATAACCTGCGGCTGGCGAATCCCGCCGCCGCCGACGGCGACCTGATCCGCGCCGCATCCGCCGCGCAGCTTCACGACTTCGTCACCACGCTGCCGCACGGCTACGATACCTGGATTGGCGAGCAGGGCCTGATGCTCAGCGGCGGCGAGCGCCAGCGGGTTGCCATCACCCGCGCGATCCTCAAGGACGCGCCGATCCTGCTGCTGGACGAGGTTACCGCCAACCTGGACGCCGTCACCGCCAGCGCCGTGCTGGATACGATCTTCACCGCGCTGCCTGGCCGCGCCACTCTCTTGATCACGCACCGGCTGGCCGGATTGGATCGCGCTGGCCTGATCCTGGTGCTGCACGAGGGGCGCATCGTCGAACGCGGGCGGCACGCCGATTTGATGCAGATCGACGGTCACTACCGCCGCCTGTGGTCGATCCAGCACGCGGCGCTGCCGCGCTGAACACAAATCAGCCCGGCGAATTGACACATTTTCTACGAAGCGCTAACGCGTTTCTAGCACAACCGATCTACCCTATATGCAGTTCGCTAGCGTTGGGATTCATTTCTACTGGAAGGAGGTTCGCCATGAAGACTATTTCTCGCTGGGACCCGCTGCGCGACATGATCACGATGCGGCACGCACTCGATCGCGCGCTGGACGACACGTTCACACGTGGCGCTGAATCACGGGGAACCGGGGCCTGGCTGCTCCCGATGGACGCGTACATCACCGACGACGCGATCGTCATCCGGGCCGATATTCCCGGCATTACATCCGACGAACTTGACATCACGCTGGAAGGCGATACGCTTACGATTCGCGGCGAGATAAAACGCGAAGAAGCCGCCGACCGCAGGTACGTGCTGCTTGAACGCCCAACCGGCAGGTTCGAGCGCACACTGAACGTCAACACGCCGATCAATCACGACGCAGTAAACGCGGTCTTCAAGGACGGCGTCCTGACGCTGACCCTGCCCAAAGCCGAAGCGGTTAAGCCGCGCCAGATCACGGTCAAGGGCGGCAGCTAATACGTTGCCCGGCAAACATCTGGGAGCCGCCGTGCTCCCCCCAAATGGTCCGCTTCCCGACGGTTACCCCCCTGGCCGTCGGGCGGCGGACCTTTTGGTGTAGGACCACCGTGTCGCTACCCCTCACACCTCAGACCCGGTACAATACGAGTGAATGCGCCGTGATTCACACATCGCGCCTCTACCTGCGGAGGGAGACTATGCGACGCCTGATCCTGATTCTGTTGACTCTGGCGCTGGCCGGTGCCCTGGCGGCGTGCGGCGGCGGTGACGATACGCCATCGCCCACCGCGACGCCCAGCGCGGTCCCGCCGACGATCACCCCCACCAGCCCGCCGACTTCGACGCCGATGATGGTGCCGCAGGCCAGCGACGATCCCGCTACACGCGCCCAACTCCGCGTGGTCCAGGCCAGCCCGGATTTACCCCCCGTCAACATCTACCTGGACGCGGGTGATATCGGGCGCGGTTTTAAGCCGGGCAATTATCACAGCGAGCCGCTGTCGTTCAGTCCGGGTGATTACTTGCTGCGAGTCGTGCCCGCCGGCGAAGACCCCGACCAGGTCCCGGCGTACCTGTCAGAGCAGGTCACGCTCCGCGCTGGCCAGAGTACGATGGCCGTGATCGCCGGTCCGGCGGATGCCCTGCGTCTGATCGTGTACCAAGAAGATCTCGCGCCGCTGCCCAACGACATCGCCCGCGTGAACGTGATCCAGGCGGCCCCCGGCGCTGACAACGTGCTCATGCAAGAAGCCAACCGGACCATCGTCGGCGCGTTGGATTTCGGCATGGTGGGCGATCCGGCGGAAGTGCCCGCCGGAGCACACACGTTTGATCTGAGCAGCGGCCCCGACACGCTCGATTCAGTCGACATGGTGCTGGCCGAGCGCACCGCGTATGCCGTCGTGATCTACCCGGATGGCGCGGGGGCCTACCGGACCCTGTTCGTCGGGCACGGCGTCAACAGCATGACCCGCCTGCGCGTGCTGCATGTATCGCCCGATCTCGACGCGGTAGACGTGTACCTGGACAGTACGCCGCTGGCCGAGTCGCTTGGCTGGCACGAGTCAACGGACTGGACCAGCTACCCCTCACGCCGTACCTTGCTGCGTGTCGTGCCTGCCGGGCAGCCGGATACAGAGGCGCTGCTGCAAAAACAGATCACGCTGAATCCGAACGATACGCTCGACCTGATCCTGTTTGACGCAGCCCAGCGGCTGCGCGTAGCCGTGATCGGCGAAGACCTCAGCCCGACGCCGCCCGATTTCGCCCGGTTCGTGTTCGTGCACGCGGTGCCCGGTGTCGTCCAGCTTCGCGTGGGCGTCTCCGGCGACAATAGAATCCCCGACCTCGCGCCGATCTCGTTTGGCACGGCCAGCACCCCGCTTGAACTGCCGACCGGCGGATTTTCGTTCACTTTTCAGGATGCGACCGGCTCCGGGCCTGACACCGTCGATTTTCTGCCCGACCGCTTGTGGTCCCCTGGCAGCGCGTATACCATCGTGGCGGCGGGTTATCCCAACGCCGACCCGGTCGTGCTGCAAACGGCGGTCGGCACGACGGACGCCGCCGGCGAACCACCGCCCGGCAGCGAGTTAGATCGCCCGCAGGTCAATCTGCGCGTGATCCATGCCATGACGGACGCCGTCGCCGTTGATATCACCATCGACGGTGAGCCGATTTTTGAGAACGTAGCGCAGGGCGTCGCTACGGCCTACTACCCGTTCTACCAGCCGCCGCGCCACCTGGTCGTACAGACGAGCGCGACCGGCACCGTGCTGCTGGATGGTGACCTCGTACTGGTGCTGCCGCCCACCACGCCCGCCCAGGTGACCCTGTTCATTTTCCGTGATGGCGACGCTATACGCGCCGAGCCGGCTAACGATCTCCCGATCCTGATCCCGGAAGGAAACGCCAGCCTGCGTATCTTCGACGCCGTGCGCGCCCGGCCCCGCCTCACGCTGGCGCGCATCGTGCCGCCCGAACCGTTTACACCGGGGCCTGAAGTGGACCTGGCATACGTCACGCTCCCTGCACCGGTCCAGGAGCAGATCGGGCCGTCCGCCGAGTTTGGACAGCCGACCGATCCATTCATGATGCCGTCGGGCACGTATAACGTGCTCGTCCTGGAATCGGTGACCGGGCAGTTAGTGGCGATGATCCCGGATATGCCGCTAGAATCGCGCACCAGCTACGATCTGCTGCTGCTGCCGGATGCCAGCGGGCAAAGCCTGACGCCGATTCTGATCCGGCACGACGGCTGAGCTATCGCGCGGGGCACGGGCGGCGAGCCTGTGGCCGATGAGGCTTGTCGCCTGAGTCCAACATGCTATAATGGCCCCGTTTGGGCGTCGAAGACGCGCGTCACCATGACACGCGCATCAGCGGAGAGATAACGTGCGAGTTCTAATTACCGGCGCTGGCGGATTTGCCGGCGGTCACCTGGTTGAATACCTGTTAACCCAGCCGGACCTGACCCTCCACGCGGCGGTGTACGAACCGCCCGGCCAGCATCCCCGGCTGGACGGTCGCCCCGTCTCGCAGCACCAGCTCGACCTGCGCAGCGCGGACCGTGTCCACGCGCTGATCGCGGACCTGCGCCCGGAGTTGATCATTCACCTGGCGGCGCTGGCCGATGTCGGGCAGTCGTTCAAGGACCCCTGGCGCACGCTGGAAAACAACATCCTGGGGCAGCTCAACCTGCTGCAAACCCTGGTCGCGCTGGACCTCGCGCCGCGCGTGCTGGTCGTCAGCTCGGCGGAAATTTACGGCGCGGCGGGTGCGACGACCGAGCCGCTCGACGAAACCCGCCTGTTCGAACCGTCTAACCCGTACAGCGTGAGCAAGGTCACGCAGGACATGCTCGCCCTGCAATACTTTCTCTCACATCACATCCCGATCGTGCGCGCCCGCCCGTTCAACCACATCGGCCCCAGCCAGGGCGGCGGGTTCGTCGCAGCAGACTTCGCCAGCCAGATCGCGGCCATCGAGGCCGGGCAGCGCGAGCCGGTGATGTTCGTCGGCAACCTGACCGCCGAGCGCGATTTCACTGACGTGCGCGACGTGGCGCGTGCCTACTATCTGATGCTGACGCAGGGCGAGCCGGGCGAAGCGTACAACGTGTGCAGCGGGCGGGGCCATAGCATTCAATACCTGCTCGATACCCTGCTGAACTTCAGTTCCGTGCCCATCGAAGTCCGGCAAGACCCGGCACGGATGCGGCCTTCCGACGTGCCGCGCCGCGTCGGGAACGCGGCCAAGCTGCGCCAGCGCACCGGCTGGGAACCCACGATTCCCTTTGAACAGAGCTTACTGGACATTCTTAATGACTGGCGGGTCCGCATGGGGCTGCACCGCGGGGCCGGTCATCATGCAGGAGCAGAACAATCATGAGCAACCGCGCGCTAATCACCGGCATCACCGGCCAGGATGGATCGTACCTGGCGGAATTTTTGCTCGACCAGGGGTACGAGGTCTTCGGGTTGGTGCGGCGCACCAGCACCGTCAATTTCAGCCGCATCGAGCACATTCAAGACCGGGTCAAGCTGATCCCCGGCGACATGCTCGACCAGACCTCGCTGCAACTCGCCATCGAGGAGTGTGAGCCGCGTGAGATTTATAACCTGGCGGCGCAGAGCTTCGTGCAGACCTCGTGGACTCAGCCGGTCTTCACCGGCGACGTGACCGCCCTGGGCGTCACGCGCCTGCTGGACGCGATCCGCCACATCGATCCGACCATTCGTTTCTACCAGGCGTCCAGCAGCGAGATGTTCGGCAAAGTGCGCGAGGTCCCGCAGCGCGAAAGCACGCCGTTTTACCCGCGCAGCCCCTACGGAGTCGCCAAGGTGTACGGTCACTGGATCACGGTCAACTACCGCGAGAGTTACAACCTGCACGCGACGAGCGGCATCCTGTTCAACCACGAAAGCCCGCGCCGGGGCCTCGAATTTGTCCCGCGCAAGGTGTCGTACAACGTCGCCAAGATCAAGCTGGGCATGGCGAAGGAGTTGCGCCTGGGTAATCTGGATTCGCGGCGGGATTGGGGTTTTGCGGGCGATTACGTGCGCGCCATGTGGCTCATGCTCCAGCAGGACACGCCGGAAGATTACGTGGTCGCCACCGGCGAAACGCACTCCGTCGAGGAGTTGATCTCGGTCGCGTTCGAATACGTCGATTTGGACTGGCGCGAATTTGTCGTGCAGGACCCGCGTTACATGCGCCCGGCGGAAGTTGACCTGCTGGTCGGTGACGCGTCTAAGGCCGGGAGCAAACTCGGCTGGGAACCGCAAATCACGTTCACCGAACTCATCCAAAAGATGATCGATGCCGACCTGGAACTGCTAGAATCTGGGGGGAAGGCGAAATAACCCCACCACACGCCGCACGACGGCACCAGCACGTAAGCGGGGCAAGTCGTGACTTGCCCCGTATGGTGTAAAGCAGCCAACACCGGCGGCGGCGGGACGTGGCATGATCGGTGGCCTCTGGCTACCCGCAGAAAACGTGACGCATGACTCTGATTGACACACACTGTCACCTGGATTTCGACAGCTACGACGGCATCCGCGACACTATCGTGCAAGAAGCCGCCGCCGCCGGTGTGACGCGCATCATCAACCCCGGCACCGACCTGGATCGTTCTCGCGCGGCGCTGGCCCTCGCCGGCACCTACCCCGGCGTGTATGCCGCTTGTGGCGTCCATCCCAACAGCACGGTTGGATTCTCGGATGACGTGCTGGCCGAAATCCGCGCGATGGCCGCTCACCCTAAAGTGGTCGCCATCGGTGAGATCGGGCTGGATTATTACTGGGACGACGCGCCCAAAGACGTCCAGTGGGGCGCGTTTGAGGCCCAACTCGCCCTGGCTGCCGACCTGAACCTGCCGGTCATCATCCACAACCGCGACGCCAGCGACGACGTGCTGGATATCGTGAGCGCCTGGATCGCCGCGCTGCCTTCTTCGCTGGCGCAGCGCCCCGGCGTGCTGCACTCGTTTTCGGCCCCGCAGGCCATCGCGGAACGCGGGCTGGCGCTCGGTTTGTACCTGGGCTTCACCGGCCCGGTGACGTTCAAAAAGGCTGACGACCTGCGGCAGATCGCTGCCCTGGTGCCCGATGACCGGATTCTGGTCGAAACGGATGGGCCGTTCCTTACGCCGGTCCCACACCGGGGCAAACGTCCCAACAGACCCGCTTACGTGCGCCTCATCGCCGAGCGTCTCGCCGCGCTGCGCGCGGTGCCGGACGACGTATTCGCCGCCCAAAGCACCGCCAACGCCGAGCGCCTGTTCGCGCTGCCGCCCGCCGATCACGCGCTCTGACACACACCTGGACACCGGACCACAGACAGGGAGCTATGCTTACTGCTAACCATTATCACATGCGCCTCGCGCTCGACCCGCCGCGCCGCGCCATCGACGTGACCGCCACCATCACGCTTGAGGCCGTGAGTGACAGCGGCGATACGCTGGAATTTTATCTGCACCGCCAGTTGGTTATCGACACGCTGAGCGGGGATCACATCACCGGGCATACGTTCGACGTCGACGACGACATCCCCGCCACGCTGCCGCGCGCCGGGCGGCTGCGCGTCAACTTTGACGGGCCGCTGCGTGCGGGCCAGTCGATCACGGTGCAGCTCACCTACGGGGGCACCATCGACGACGTGCCTGAGTCACTGCCCAACGCCCTCACGCCCGCCTGGGTCGAGCTGGGGCTGTACCTGCCCTGGTTTCCCTACAACGAGGCATATGGCGAATTCACCTTCGACCTGGCCGTCGAATGTGATCCCGCGTATACCGTGCGCGGCTACGGCACCTGCGATCAACCCGGCGGTCCCTGGCAGTTCGCGTGCGAAATGCCCACCAATGACATCGTCGTCGTCGCCGCGCCCGCCCTGAAGACGGTCACCGCCGAACGCGACCCGTTCACGATCAGCATCCATCACGTCGATCTGGACGATGCCGCCGCCGCGCAGATGGCCGCCGACGTGCTCGACGTGCTGCACGACTACGATGGCTGGTTCGGGGGTGATGCGCCCTGGCAGGTCACCGTGATCCCGACCCAGCGCCAGCACGGCGGCGGGTACGGACGGCGCGGGCTGGCCGTGCTGGGTGATGCGCTGTCCGGCAGAGCCTACCTGGACGACCGCCAGCGCCACTTCCTGCACCTGGCGCACGAGTTCGCGCACATCTGGTGGTGGGGCGCGCCCGTCGATACGTGGGAAAACTGGCTCAACGAAGGTTTTGCCGAATACAGCGCGCTGCTGGCCGTGCGTGACGAGTTTGGTGCCGGGGCCTACAACGCGTTGATCGCGCAGAAACGCGACGCGCTGGCCGGTACGCCGCCGATTTGGGGCTTCGAACACTCCCCCGACGACAGCCACACCCAGGACGTGCTGCTTTACGACAAAGCGCCGGTCTTGCTACATCACCTGGACGCGCTGATCGGTCACGAGCGGTTTCTAGAGTTGTGCCGCGCCATGATCGGGCATCGCGTCAACTCGACGGCGCGTTTCCTGCGCCTGTTGAACATCCGCGATCACGAAGACGCCGGGCGCTGGATCGAGCAGCAGCTTCGCACGCGCTGATCCCCTACCCACGCGCCGCCGGTTGGTGCTAAACTTGGTGCATGTGCGCTGTGTTACCCGCCAGAAAGGATCAGCCGTGCTGCAAAAATCCATCCGACTTGTTCTACCGTTTCTGCTCGTGCTGGTGATCGCCGCCCTGCCGGTGATCGCGCCCGCCAGCGCGCAGGACGGCGCGCCGGGCGGCGAGCGCATCTCGCGTTTTGGCGAATACCAGGGTTATTCCGAACCGATCTACAGTGAATGGAAACGCGAATCGCAGTATGTCACCGTGCGTGACGGGACGAAATTGGCCGTCGACATCATCCGGCCCGCCGTCGATGGCGTCCCGGTCGATGATCCGCTGCCGGTCATCTGGACCCATCACCGCTATCACCGCGCCGACGTCACCGATTCGGGCCGCGTCATCTCCATCGTGGACCAGTTCCCCGAACTGACACGCATCATCAGCTACGGGTACGTGATCGGCGTTGTGGACGTGCGCGGCAGCGGCGCGTCGTACGGCACGCGCCGGGGCGAGTTCTCACCGGAAGAAACGCGCGACGCCTACGACATGACCGAATGGTTCGCCGCTCAGCCCTGGTCGAATGGCAACATCGGCATGTTCGGTCTCTCGTACCTGGGCATCACGCAGTACATGGCGGCCAGCACGCATCCCCCGCACCTGAAGGCCATTTTCCCGATGATGGCGATGTTCGACATGTATGAATTCGTGTATCCGCACGGCATCTTTCAAGAAAACTTCGTACTCAAATGGGCCACCGGTAACCTCCTGCAGGATAAGGTGAAGCCCCCCGCCCCGGTAGACGCCGATACGGACGGCACGATGCTCAAGGAAGCCATCGCCGAACACGCCGGAAACTGGAACATTTTCACGACTGCCGCGGCCAGTCCCTACCGCGATTCGCTCGGCCCGGAAGATACGCCGATCTATACCGTTTTCAGCCCGTCAACCTACCTCGACCAGATCAACGGGTCCGGTGTGGCGATCTATACGCTCGGCGGCTGGTACGACATCTATCCCCGTGACTCCCTGACGTGGTTCAACAACCTGACCGTGCCGCAGAAAATCGTGATGACGCCCTGGTCGCACAATGGGAGCGGCAAGTTTGACCTGATAGCCGAGCACGTGCGCTGGTTCGATTACTGGCTGAAGGGCATCGACAACGGCATCATGGACGAGCCGCC
>CAYMTN010000065.1:0-22957 GCA_964393335.1 uncultured Anaerolineaceae bacterium | reverse complement strand
GGCAGACGTGCCGCTGTTTGTGGCGTATTACCGGCGTGCCCTGCCACGTTTTTTGAAGATCAAGGAGTTAATCGACAATGGGGCTGTCGGCGAGGTGCGCACCGTCTCAGTCGTGCTGCACCAGCGTCCTCACCCCCAATATCTCGATCCCGATCATCTGCCCTGGCGAGTGCGGCCTGAGATCGCAGGCGGCGGGCTTTTCCTTGACATGGGGTGTCACACGCTGGATTTCCTCGATTACGTGCTGGGACCCATCCGCGCCGTTACCGGATTCGCAGGAAATCAGGGCGGTCATTACCCGGCTGAGGACGTGGTAACAGGCAGCTTTGTTTTTGAGTCCGGGGTACAGGGCGTGGGAACCTGGTGTTTCACGAGTTCTCAAGAACGCGACCAGACCGAGATCACCGGCACGCGGGGCGTGCTTGCATTTTCGTCGTTTGATACACAGCCGATCACGCTGACAACCGCTGACGGCACGCGGGCGTTCGACATTGAGAATCCGGCGCATGTGCAGCAGCCCCTGATCCAAACGGTCGTGGATGCACTCAACGGCATCGCACCATGCCCCAGCACCGGCGTGAGCGCTGCACGGACTAGCTGGGTCACCGACCAACTGCTCAACACCGCGCGATAAACGACAAAGGGGCGTTGTGGTCTTCACGCCCCTATCTGTCATTCGACGCAGCCTACCGCCACGCGCGACCGGACCTAACCTTCATCGATCTTGGCGAGGGCGTTACGGACGATTGACAGCAGATCACCGAACGCGTCGTCACTGACCGGATTTTCGACGTCAGCCGCCAGCACGTCGATCTCGATGATCATGTCGTTTTCCGCAAACAGTGCATAACGCACCCGCCCTGACTGTGCGACGTCAGCCGTAGCGAACCGGGGTGCGCGATCCTTGTCGAATACCAACCCCTGCATTAACAGATCGCGCATACGCAGCGTATACGCGACGTCGGCGGCGTCCGCGCTGGGATACGACGCAACGACGATATAGGCCATTGCGCCGTCGGGGCCTTCGTATGACAGGATGACATGCCCCTCGCTGGAAACGGTGCTGGAGAGCAGCTTCACGGTGTCGTTGTCCTGACGCTCCCAATCACCCACAGTCCCCGGCAGGTACTTCACAAACTCATCGGCACGTGCTTTAGGGCTGGGCGAACACGCCCCCAAAGCAACTGCCAGAATCACTGCGGCAAAGAGTAAGAGTTTCGCTCGACTCACCGATTTTCCCTTCCCATAACCATGTTTATGCCCGGCCTAGTGCTCGCCGAGATAGGCAGCCCGTACCATCTGGTTCTCGCGCAAGACCGACACTTCATCTGACAAGATGATCTGCCCGGTCTGAAGGACGTATCCCCGGCGCGCAACGGCCAGCGCCATCAGGGCATTTTGCTCGACCAACAGGATCGTCGTGCCTTCATCATTCAGGTATTTGATGACACGAAAAATATCACGCACCAGCAGCGGAGCCAGCCCCATCGACGGTTCGTCCAGCAGCAGCACACGCGGGTGACTCATCAACGCCCGCCCAATCGCCAGCATCTGCTGTTCGCCACCGGAGAGGGTGCCGCCTAACTGGGTGTGCCGTTCTTTAAGGCGAGGGAACGTCTCAAACACAAAGTCCAGGTCGCGCGCGATACCGTGCAGATCACTGCGGCTATACGACCCCATTTCCAGATTCTCTATTACCGTCAGTCGCTGGAAAATCTTGCGCCCCTCTGGTGCCTGCACGATCCCGCGTTGAACGATCTGGTGCGGAGCCAGGAAGGTAATATCTTCCTCACGCAAAGTTACGCGTCCCTCGGTGCTGCGCACAATGCCGCAGATCGTGTTGAGCGTGGTGGTTTTGCCCGCCCCGTTGCCGCCGATCAAGGTCACGATCTCGCCTTCCTCGACGACCAACGAGATCCCTTTCAGGGCGTGGATTTTGCCGTAAAACGTATGTAGATTTTCAACTTCTAGCAGCGCCATAATCGCCGTCCTGTCCGGTCAGACACGTTATGTGTCCAGGAAATCCATGTCAATTTCGTCGGCGGAAGTGCCCAGGTATGCCTCGATCACCAGTGGATCGTGCTGGACATGCTCCGGCGTCCCCTCAGAAATCTTGCGGCCATAATCGAGCACCGTCACCTGATCCGAAATGCTCATCACGACACTCATGTCGTGTTCGATCAACAGAATGGTCTGATCACGTTCATCACGCAGGCGGCGGATAAAATTCATCGTCGCTTCCGTCTCCTGCGGATTCATGCCGGCTGTCGGCTCGTCCAGCAGCAGCAGCGTCGGGTCGCTCGCCAGCGCGCGCGCGATTTCCAGGCGGCGCTGGCTGCCATACGGCAAATTCGTCGCCAGGATGTCGCCGTCTACCTCCAACTCGACAAACTCCAGCAGCGAATACGCTTTGGCTAACACGGCTTCCTCTTCGCGGATGTTGATCGGCGTGCGGATCAGCGCCCCAACCGGCGAGCTGCGCAGGTTGGCATGAACGCCGACCATCACGTTTTCGAGCACTGTCATACCGGCGAACAGGTGGATGTTCTGGTACGTGCGGGCGATGCCGCGCGCCGTGATCTGATCGGGGCGCTGCCCCTGTATGGGATGGCCCATGAACCGGATTTCACCCTCTTCCGGCGTGTAAAAACCGGTGACGCAATTGAAAAATGTCGTCTTCCCGGCCCCGTTTGGCCCGATCACGCTGGCAATCTGGCGGTATTGAATGGTCAGATCAAGATCGCCCACCGCAACCAGACCGCCAAACCGTTTGGTGACTTTGGTTGACTGGAGAACCGGCTGTTGCTGGTTTTGGTCCATCATGCCGTGCCATCCTCCTCTTGCTGCGTGTCAGGTTGTCGATGGGCCAGCGCACGCGCCCGGCCTTGCAGTTGGGCCATCGGCGCGGGCAGTAGTCCTTCAGGCCGGACGATGACCATCACAATCAGCAGCGCGCCAAAGACCAGGATACGGTAGGTAGACAGCTCGCGCAGCACTTCGGGGATGCCGATCAAGGCAATCGCGCCCATGATCACGCCGGGAATACTGCCCATGCCGCCAATGATCACCAGGCTGAGCACTTCAATCGACACGTCCAGCTTGAAGTCGCCAGGGAAAATGTTACGCTGCCGGGCCGCAAACAACACACCGCCGATCCCGGCAAACGCTGCGCCAATCGCAAAGGCGGTGAGTTTTGTCTGCACCAGGTTAATACCCATCGACTGCGCGATGTCTTCATCGCTGCGCATGGCGCTCCACGCGCGCCCGGTGCGAGATTGTTGCAGCCGGGTCGAAAAGAACGCCACGAACGCCGCCCCCATAAACACCAGGTACATGATCGAAAGATAGGTCACGCTGCCGCCCGCACCTTCGGGCAGCGGGCGCGGTATCTGCAAGATACCTTGCGGCCCGCCAGTATAATCACGCAGGTTGTTAAACATCAAGCGGATGATCTCGCCAAAGCCCAGAGTCACGATCGCCAGGTAATCACCGCGCAGCCGCAGCACCGGGATGCCGAGCATAATCCCTGACAAGCCGGATACAATGACACCGGCTACCAGGCCGATCAGGAACGGCGAGGTATTGTCAAAGATATCATGATACTGGCGGGTGCCATCCAGCACGGACGCAACGACCAGGCTGACGCCAACGGCAATCGCCGTCAGCAGGATCGTGACGCCACGCGTGGGCCGTCGCGGCAGATCGATCAGGGTGCGCCGTAGCCCATCGTCCGCGTGTCGTACGGCCCGCCGCCGCTGCCAGATCATGTTACCGACGTAGACCACAATCACAGTTATGATGATCGTGATCACGATCCAGCCTGCCAGTTTGATGACTACCGCGTCATTGCCGGCAAATTTCAGACCGAGTGAGTCGCCGGAATCGCTGTATTTTTCCTGGTTTGATGACAGGAACGCGTAGGTGTACGCCCCCAGCGCGAAAAACGCCACGTAACCCAGGTCCAGCAGCCCGGCGTATCCGACCACAATGTTAAGCCCCAGGCCGAGCAGGATGTTGATGCCGACCAGCGTCATCACATCGTTTTGATATTGGTCCAGATAAAGCGGCATCAGCAGCAGCACAAGCAATGACTGCGACCCGGCCAACAGCGTCTCAAACTGGCCTGGCTTGCGCAGTGACCGCGCTGTGTACGCCGCGACCAGTCCCCCGATGATCACCAGGGCCAACACGGTCAACAGCTCGCTGCCACGCGGTGAATCCGACGTGGCGATGACATACGTCTTGCCATCGACGATGCGCCAGATGCCCAGCAGTAGCAGTAAGGCGATCACGCCCAACACGACAGCCAACCGAACCGGATACGTCAGCCCGGAATCCGTCGCCTGGGCCGTGCGCACGGCGACCAGCGCCCACAAAATGATGCCGAACCCGAGCAGTAGTTGGACTTCCTGGCTACTGCTACCCAGTGAGAACACCGCCCCGCGCGATCCTTGTGGCTCGGTCAGCCACAACAACGCGAAAAACAGCAGCGGAAGCAGCAGCACAACCCAATGCGTAATCGGATTCCCCGTCAGCGATTTGGCCGCGCCCGCTTGATAGTGCCCCAGGTCGGCCACAATCGCTGCACGGGTCAGCAGCGCTGCCGCCAGGCCCAACCCGATAGTCAGCAGCATGAAACCATAGAAGCCGCCGATGATCAGGTTGATGTCAAACCACGCCGACCCCGCCAGCCCGAGCTTGAGACGCAACCCGGTATCGGAGTCAAATGTCAGCCGCATCGGGTTGGTGCGCAGCGGCCTGCCTTCGGGATATTCCCCTGTGATCGGATCTTTCGGCGGATTGGCGAATAATTCATCCGCAGGCACGCCGGAAAGCACCGTCATCGTCTCAGGTTTGATCGACTCAAAATAGGTCTTGACGTCGATATCCTGCTTCGACTGCCAACTGTTGATCAACGACATAAACAGGAACACTATTAGCGACGCTACCACACCGAGCGCCAGCGCATTTTTGATCAGGTGCGCCAGACTCTGCTCGCGCAGATGGCGTGCCAACCGTATGCCAAAGAGAATAACGATCAGAAACAGCGAAAAAAGCGCCAGGTTCTGCACATTGATCGGCACGCCGATCAGGATGACGAACAACTCAACCAGCCCGACAACAAACCCGGCGACAAACCCCTCGCGCAGGGAGTCGATGAATTGTTGGATGCGTGTTTTCAGCATGGCTTAGACCTTCTTTTCCGAAAGTACTTCGCCAAAAATACCCGTAGGCCGGAAAATCAGCACCAGCACGAGCAAGCTGAAGGCAATCACGTCTTTATATTCGGTGGGAATACCCAGCATCGTCGGTCCCAATGCCTCGACCAATCCGAGGAAGAAACCGCCAAACATTGCACCGGGCACGTTGCCAATACCACCCAGCACCGCCGCCGTGAACGCCTTCAGGCCAGGAATAAACCCGGTGCGGAAGTTAAATGACAGGTTGTGAAATCCCATCATCACACCCGCCGCCCCGGCCAGCAGCGCACCGATGGCAAACGTCACCACGATCACGTGATCGACATCCACACCCATCAAGGCCGATGTGTCTTTGTCCTCGGCAACCGCACGCATCGCGCGCCCGGTTTTTGACCGCTGGACAAACAGGTATAACAGCACCATCAGCACAATTGAAACAATCACAATGATAATGCCGGTTTTGGTTACCGGGATCGTCCCCAGATCGCCCAGGTCAATGCTGACCGTGCCGCTGAGCAGCTTGGGACGCTGGTAAAAACGGGGTAACGGACCGAAAATATTGAGCATCGCTTGCTGTAAAAAGAAAGACGCGCCAATCGCGCTGATAAGTGGCGTCAGACGTGGGGCACCGCGCAATGGGCGATACGCGATACGTTCGAGCGCGATAGCGACTAACATTGACGTGATCATGCCGACCGCGACGATGAACAGCAGTGCAATCACGGTGATGACAACATCGTACACGTGCGGCGCATAACCGCCCAGCGCCTCCAGCAGGCCGTAGCCGACCAGCGCGCCGGCGAGCAACCGCACTGGCAGGGTGAACAGTGTCAGCAGCCACGTGGGGCTGACCTCTGAGCTGGCCCCTTCTGGTCGTCCAATACGCTCCGCCAGGGTTTCCAGCGGCAAGAACAGCACAGCCATAAACAACGGCAGCAAGACGACCGCCACACTCGCCGCGCCCACCTCAAACGTGCCATCGCCCAGGTTGGTAATATATGTCAGCGCAAACCACCCGCCGAAGGCCCCTAATACCAACACTTCGCCGTGCGCAAAATTGATCATGAACAGGATGCCGTACACGAGCGTATAACCCAGCGCCACCAGGGCATATACGCCGCCCAACACTAACCCGTTTACCAACTGCAAGCCCCACAACGTAATCGGGTACCCCTGGTCTTGCACAACCCCCGTAACGCGGATCGAGGCCACCAGCAGAATGACCACCCCCGCATAGTTGATCATTATGCGGGTTGACGAGACATTCTCCTCGCTTCGCATCCGCGCCACCAGGATGATCACCAGCCCAAGCAACCCAAGCCCGGTATAAACCCAAAGTGCACTTCCCAAAAGATCTTCAAATGTTTTGTATTGCGCGTCCGGTGAAGTCCCAAACAAACCCGATGTGCGTGCAATGACCCAAAACATCCGCAGCACAGCGATCAGAGCACCTACCCCGAAGTACTGGCCGCTAAGCTGTTCGTAGTCAAGGTCAAGACGTTCCATTCGGCGGGCTTGTGTGATTTGCGCCATAGCGTCCTCCATCCAGGCGTGACCTGACAGGGTATGCTGCCAGGATGCGGGTCCCCCTCGCCTAAGGGATTTCCAGGATAATAAGCGGCCCGCTTGTTATACGGGCGTTTGATCGAATGGTCGAAATTGTACCAGCGCCATACACTGATTCCAAGTATGGCGCTGGGGGGTAACAAACGAAGGGGGAACCCGTTGATTCCCCCAAAACAATATGCAACTACATCGCATCCATCGTGAGCAGGTCTTCAGGCACGTCAACCGCGACCCATTCGCCATTTTCAACCTGATAGACTATAACACGGCCCGCGCCGCACTCGCCCTTGGCGTCGCACGAAAGCGTGCCGGTCAGACCGGGGTAGTCTTTCGTATTACGCACGGCCTTGATCAGTTCTTCGCGGTCGATCACCAGATTACCCGCGTCATCCACTACGGCAACTTCCTTGACGGCGTTGATGAGGATCATCATCGCGTCATACGAGTGAGCATGGAAGGGACCCTGCTCATCCGGGCTGGTGCCATAGAGTTCCTTATAACGGGCGTCAAAGGCCTCGTTGGCTGCGACGTTGCCGGGCGGCGTTTCTGCAAACGACGCATACGCGCCTTCAGCGGCATCACCTGCGCCGTCGATGAACGCCTGCGCTTTAGTACCGTCATCGCTGAAGAAAATCACATCCTGCAGGCCAACATCCTGCATCTGAGTCACCAGCAGAATAGCCTGCTCCTGGTATCCGCCGAAGAAGATGGCTTCCGGCTCGAGCGTCACCAGCGGCGTCAGCACCGGGCGGTAGTCCTGGTCCTCCAGAATGATACCGCCGAAGCTCACGACTTCGCCGCCCAGGTCAGTGAACACCGACTCCACGACTTCGGCCAGGCCCTGACCATAAGCATCATTGTCGTGCAAAATAGCCAGTTTGCGGATGCCCAGTATCTTGTACATATAATTCGCGTCAACTTCGCCCTGCGCACCATCGCTGAACGCTACACGGTTGAATACATCGTAACCGCGCGATGTCAGAGTATAATTCGTCGCGCTGGGCGACATCATCGGCAGGCGAGCCTCTTCGTAGACGTCCGAAGCGGCGATGGTCGGGCCAGAGCACGAGTGCCCGGCAACCGCGACAATTTCGAGATTGGAGGCCACGAGATTCCCCACCGTGGTACCTTGGTCGCCAGAGCATTGGTCATCTTCCACCACCAGCTCGACGTCGAAGCCATCGATGCCGCCGGCTTCATTCACTTCCATCGCGGCCAGTTCACCGGCCTGCAAAATATCGAGACCCATCGGGGCAATCGGGCCGGTCAGGTCAGTCACGAGTGCGATCTTCACCGTCTCGCCAGGGGCCACAACGACTTTGCTGTTGTCGTCCTGTCCGTAGACCGGGTTCACGGCAATGACAACCAATGCGATCAGCAGAATCAAACGAAGGGATTTAATCTTGAGCATTGTTATGCTTTCTCCTCAACTAATGGCAGACTGTGTGACGAATATTCGAGATTGCGCCTGCTGGCAACACCGTCGGGCGGGGAAGTTTCCCCAAAACGTTAATTTTGATGGTCCGCTCTGCGAACGTGTCAAGCCACCTCCTTCTAGCCAGATACCACCGCCGGTGGAACGCGTCATTCCAAAGTTGGAGCAGTTATCCCCCTGGTAATGCAGCGGCACTCGAGCCGTTGCATCAGGGAGTTTGACAGATAGAAGCATAGTAACAGGTTCGCTCAATTTTTGTCAAACTGAGGAGTTTACACTTAGATAATCTGCACGGAAGCCAACTGCGCAGCATAATAACATTAGATTATAGCGTCGGAATGCGCATTTTATTTTGTTTAGTTTGCACAAGTTCAGGCGGCTCTTACGCTGCATCATGGGTCCGTATGCCGGGATGATTATCAGGCTGTGCGATTCCTCCAATTGCTCTATAATACTGTAGTGCGGATTTCTGTTCGGATATCTGCAAAGGGTACCGCACAATCGCTTGCAGAACCAGTTACGTAAATATAATAAGGAGATTTTCAGAAATGGCTACAAAGAAATGGCAAATCATGCTGTTACTTGCCGTAATGGCACTGTCGCTCTTGGCGATGCCGGTGCAGGCCCAGGAAGGTGGCGAGCCACTGATCACGCCCCTTCCCTGCGATGAACCCGGCAACCTGACGATGTGGGTATGGGATGTAAACTGGCCCGCGATTATCAATGCGTCGATTGAAGCATGGCAGGCAGAATATTGCCCCGGCGCAACCGTTGACCTGATACAGCAACCCTATACTCAATTTTTCGACTTGTTGAAGACGAATGCCGCCGGTGGCGACCTGCCCGACGTGTTCACTATGTCGCAGGACAATTTCTTCTTCTATGCCGACAACGATGTCTTGCTCGACCTGCAACCGTACTGGGATCAATTCGGCATCGATACGTCGATCTGGGGCAGCGGGTTGGTTGATCCCTACCGCTGGGGTGACAATGGCGACCTGTACGCCGCACCCGTCAACTGGGACACGATCGCCATCTACTACAACAAGGATATGTTCGACGCCGCCGGGCTGGATTATCCGACCGCCGACTGGGATTGGAATGATTTTGCAGCCGCTGCTGAAACCCTGACCGACCCGGAGAACGACGTCTATGGTGCGTCGGTCTACGCGGAATACCAGGCCGGTTATGCCAACTGGATCGCTGCAACCGGTGTTACGCCGGTCGTGGATGCCGCCCACACGCGCTGCACGCTTGGCGACGACGGCAGCCTGGAAGCCCTCAACTACCTGAAAGACCTCTACGACAAGGGTTACATGCCCAGCGTCTCGGTCATGGGCGGCTCGTCGGCTGATGATGCGTTCAACTTCTGGGCATCCGAAAAGGTCGCCATGATCAGCGGTGGCTCGTGGGCACTGCCCGCTGCCTTCAACGTCGACTTCAACTGGGACCTGGTCCAACTACCCAAGAATCCGACCACTGGCCGCAGCCGTTCGATTGTGCACGCCGTCGGATACGTGGCTTCGTCGCGTACCGCAAACCCTGACCTGGTTGCCAATTTGATCCTGTTCCTGGCGAGCGATGAAGGACAGGCCTTCTTTGCCGAAGGTGGCAGTGTCGCCCCGGCCAATCCGTCACCGGCCATTCAGCAGATGTGGATCGACTCGTTTGGCGAGACAAATGTCAATATCCAGGCATTTGTGGATGCAACGCAAGACTCGCAAGGTGTCACGGTCTTTAACGAAATCTGGGATGTGATGAACACGGAGCTTGTGGTCGAAATCTTTGATCTGGATATGAGTGTTGATGAGGCTGTCGCCCAAACGTGTGAGGCGATCACGGCTGAACTGCCATAACAGCCCTGCCCTGGCCAGTTGCCAGTTTATGGCGTTGACGATAGGGGCGACGGCATGATGCGTTGCCCCTGTCCTGTCCCATGAGAGACTCATGACCTCAACTTGGCTCAGATTCCTCGGCTCGACGCCGCTCAGCCGCCGCAAAGCGCTGTGGGGAATGGCGCTGGTTGCGCCAAACGTGCTGGGCCTGTTCTTTTTTTTCGGCATTCCGGTGCTGATGGCGTTTTCGACATCGCTCCAGGAATGGAACGCAATCAAACCGCCCCGCTTCGTCGGCCTGGATAACTTTCACCGGCTGCTGACCGATGCGAAATTCGAGCAAGCGCTGACCAATACGCTCAAGTTGATCGGCCTGTCGGTGCCAGCCGAGATCATCCTGGCGCTGACGGTCGCCGTGCTGCTCAACCAGCCGCTGCGCGGGCGGAATATGCTGCGAACGGCGTACTTTCTGCCGGTGGTGACCTCGACCGTCGCCGCCTCGGTGGTGTGGACCGGCATCTTCCAGCCGCGTTATGGCATTCTCAGCCGCCTGTTGGAGCCGGTTGGCCTGGCAGAAACGAAATGGCTGGTAGAGCCGGGACTGGTGTTGATCCCGATCGCCGTTGTGGCGATCTGGCAGCGCATCGGCTTCGACATGGTGATTTTTCTGGCCGGGCTGCAAGCGATCCCTGGAGTTCTGTACGAAGCAGCCGTCATTGACGGCGCGAGCCGCTGGCAGCGCTTCCGGCATGTCACGCTGCCTATGCTGTCACCCACCACCTTCTTGATCCTGGTGTTGGCCGTGATCAACAGCTTCCAGATCTTCGACCAGGTTTACGTGATGACACTACGCACAGTCCCCGGTGGAGTTGGGGGCAGCGCTTCGACACTTGCCTATTACCTGTACCGGCGTGCGTTCACGAATTCCGAGTTTGGATACGCTTCGGCGGTGGCGCTGACACTGTTTATGATCATCCTGGTGGTGACAGTCTTTCAACTCGCCATCCAGCGCTACTGGGTCTACTACGAGTCAGAAAACGAGTGAAGCTCCACCGCTGGAAGCGGTGGCTTCTTGGTCGCGCCAGGAACCATTACAAAGTGTAGCGACCAATTCGCGAGAGTTGGGAAACATCACAACCCAACAAATATCTTTGGTTCAGCTACACATGAATGTACTGGTAGAACCGATTAACTGTACCACTACCAGAGGTAGTGGCTTTAAAAAGACGAGTAAGCATCATGGCCGTATACAAACAGACATCCTCGTACCGTGACCTGTCGTACCCCATCCAGGTTTTTTCCTACATCGTGCTGATCGCGGGCGCTGTGGTCATGATCATGCCGTTCGTCTGGATGACGTCGACCGCGTGTAAACCCGCTGTGGAACTCACCAAGGTGCCGGTGCAATGGTTACCGGAAAACCCCGTTTGCGGCGATAATCTCAACATGCTGTACGACACGTCGCCGCACTTTAGCCGTTACCTGCTAAACTCGGCGCTGGTGACGTTGGGGCGAACGCTAGGGCAATTGATCACGTGTTCGCTGGCCGCCTATGGTTTCGCCCGATTCTCATTTCCGGGGCGGAACATCGTGTTTGCGCTGTGCCTGGGATTGTTGATGGTACCATTTCAGGCAATCCTGATCCCGGAATACATGCTGATCCGCAAGCTGGGTTGGCTGAACAGCTTTCGCGCTTTGATCGTGCCGGGGACGTTCAGCGCGTTTGCCCTGTTTTTATTGCGGCAGGCGTTCTTGCAGGTTCCACTGGAGATCGAAGAAGCGGCCATCATTGACGGGGCGAATCCCTTGCGCGTGTTGTGGCATATCACCCTGCCGCTGTCCGTGCCAACGCTGGCGGCATTTGCCGTGATCACGGTTCAGGCCGCGTGGAACGACTTTTTGTACCCGTTGGTGGTCACCAGCACGCCGGATACACGCGTCGTTACGATCGGCATCGCGCTGCTGCAAGGTGAACGGCGCACGCCGCTGAACCTGTTAATGATTGGATCGCTTCTGGCAACACTGCCGATGCTGGTGCTGTTTCTGGCCCTGCAACGCTATTTCATCACCGGCATATCAATGGGTGGTGTCAAACGTTAGGATTTCAGTTTAACTCAGCAGGAGATCATACAGTCCGTGTATTACGACGTTCTTTTGCCCGGTGACTATTTTTTTGACTTGATTTATTCCGGCCTGCCCGAATTTCCGGTTCTCGGACGTGAGATTTTCACACAAGGCATCATGGCTACGGGCGGGGCCACATACATCACAGCGGCATCATTGCACCGCCTCAACGTGAATGCCGGATGGGTGGGGTGTTTTGGCAACGATTATTACAGCCAATACGTGCGTGAGCTGGCGCAAAAAGAAGGCATCGATATGGCGCTGGCGGCTAACCTCGACCAGCCCTACCGCCGCGTCAGCACGTCCCTGCCCTACCAGGGTGACCGCGCCTTCGTAAGTTACATGGAACCGCCGCCCATTGACCTCAATGCCCATTGGCTGAACGTCATGCAGCAGTGCGATTTCCGCCACCTGCACCTCGGCGCGATTTTGCTGCTGGACGAGCTGCTGCCCCTGGTCGAATCGGCACGCGCGCACGGCGCGACTGTCTCGATGGATTGCCAGGATGCGCCGAATCTGCACTCGGCGTGTGTATGGCATAGCGTGCTCTCCCAGGTGGACGTTTTCATGCCCAACGCGCGTGAAGCGCTGGCCATCACCGCCACGAGCGCAGTCGACAGCGCGCTCCGCCAGTTGATGGAGTGGACGCGCATCGTCGTGATCAAAGATGGGGCCAACGGCGCGTGGATTGGGGCGGAAGGCAAGATCGTGCACGTGCCAGCCATTAATGCAGGGCCGGTGATCGATACGACCGGGGCCGGGGACTGTTTCAACGCCGGATTTTTGCTTGGGTATGTGGTCGAACAAGCGCCGCTGCCACGCTGTGCGCGGTACGGCAATATCTGCGGCGGGTTGTCAGTGACGCAGGTTGGTGGCGCGACCGGTGCGCCCACGCGCGAACAGCTAAACGAGTGGATGGTGCGGTAAAACGATCGCGGGAGCGACCGGTTCGCTCCCGCACGACAGAGAATTGTTAGATGGCGACGGTTTTTAGCGCCGCGCCAGCGCGTTCGACAATCTCATCGCTCAAATCCAGCTCGACGGCTTTGAGCGTCTCTTCCAACTGCGCAACTTTGGTCGCGCCGGTGATCGCGCTGTTTATGCCCGGCTGGCGGAGCACCCACGCAATCGCCAACTGCGCCCGCGTCACACCGAGATCGTCGGCAATGGGCTTCAACTGGCGCACCGCCTCGACGACATCCTCTTTGTACAGCGAATCGCGCAGCCAAGTAATCTGTGCCAGGCGGCTGTCTTCCGGCAGCGCATCGTCATATTTCCCGGTCAGCAGCCCGCTCGCCAATGGACTCCACACTACGACCCCGATGCCATGCCTGGCAGTAACCGGCAGCACGTCACCTTCAACCCGCTTGCGCACCAGCATGCTGTATTGCGGCTGCTCCACTTGCGGCCTGTACAGGCCGTATTGGTCGGCAATATGCAACGCTTCTTGAATTTGCGCGGACGTCCACTCGCTTGTGCCCCAATACAGAATTTTGCCCTGGTGAACCAGATCATCCATAGCCCGCACGGTTTCTTCAACCGGGGTATCTTCATCGTAGCGATGGCAGAAATACAGGTCCAGATAGTCCGTGCCGATGCGCTGCAAGGATTTCTCGACGCTTTCCATTATGTGCTTGCGCGAGAGACCACGATCGTTAACGTCGTCGCTCATGGGCCAGAAGACCTTGCTGGAAATCACCAGCGTATGGCGCGGAAATTCCTTTAGCAACGACCCCATTAACTTTTCGGCTTCACCCTTGCCATAGAGATCGGCTATGTCAAAAAAGTTGATGCCGCTCTCATAGGCCCGCGTAATGATGCTGCGCGCCAGCGACCGATCTGTTAGACGATCGCCGAACGTGATCCATCCCCCCAGGCTCAGTGCGCTGACTTTGATTCCGGCATTACCTAACCGACGATACTTCATCGAAGACGACTCCTTCAAAATTACGGATATAATCTGTTGCCGGTTTTAGCGGATTCTTTGACCGGTGACTATCAAAGAAAGGTAAGAAAGAGGGAATCGTCAGCCGGCGATGCTGCGAATGGCCTCGTACAGCGGTCGAAGATGCCTGTACATCTGCCGGTATACGTCCTGGTACAGCGCGTCGTATGTGGCGTGGTTCGCGGGATCGGGTTCAAAAACGCGACCCACTCGCGTCATTTCGCGGATCGCCGTGTCGAAGTCTGGGTGTAATCCCAATCCTACGGCAGCATCGATGGCCGCTCCCAGGCCGGATGTTTCGTAGGTATGCGGGCGAGCAGCCGGCAGCCCAAAAATATCGGCGGTAAGCTGCATAGCCGCATCACTCTGCGAACCGCCGCCGGAGACGCGCAGTTCCGTGATCGGCACGCCGCTGCGTTTTTCAGTCCGTTCCTTGCCCTCGCGCAGCGCGTATGCCACTCCTTCGAGAATCGCGCGGTAGATGTGCGCCCGCGTGTGTACATCGCTGAAGCCGATGATCGCGCCCCTGGCTTCCGGCCCCGGCACGCGTACTCCGGGCGACCAGTACGGCTGCAAGACAAGGCCCATCGATCCGGGCGGTACCTGATTCACCAGTTCGTCGAAGAGCGCTTCCGGTTCGATCCCGCGTTCCTGCGCGATCCTCATTTCTCGGTGACCAAACTGCTGTTTGAACCAGTTAACCATCCAGTATCCGCGAAAAATCTGAATCTCCAGGCTGTATGCGCCGGGTACCGCAGCGGGATACGGGGGAACGAGGGGAATCACCTCGATATAGCGGCGGTGCGTCGTGTTGATGGTGGCTGTTGTGCCATAACTCAAACACCCGATGTGCGGTTCCAAACAACCGGACCCGATTACCTCGCAGGCTTTATCAGCCGCCGCCGCGATCAGAGGCAGCCCGGCAGGGATTCCAGTAGCCGCGGCTGCTTCCGCCGAAATCGTACCGATCTGTCCGGCAGGTGGCACTAAATCAGGTAGCTGCGCCGCACCCACCGGCACAGCCTGCCATTTCCAATCGCGCGGAGTCGCCCACTGTAAGCGTTTGTAGTCGAACGGGATGTATCCCACCTGGCAGCCTGCCGAGTCGGCCAACCGTCCGGTCAGGCGATAAGTCAGGTAACCGGAGAGCAGCAGAATCTTGTGCGTTTTCCGCCAGATATCCGGCTGGTACTGGCGAATCCAGTTGATTTCAGCCTCGGCCTGAAAATAGGCGACCGTGTCCCGCACGCGGGCCAACCGGAATAACAGGCCCCACACCCCGCCAACCGGCGCTAATCCTTCGGTGCGGCGCTGGTCTAGCCAGAGGATCGCTGGTCGCAGCGGGCTACCATCCGAATCCAGGTTGACCACCGTCGCGCGCTGGGTGGTCAAGGCCACACCCTTCACCGCCGCTTTCGAAACGCCTGGCTCCAGCCATAGTCCCCGGCATGCCTGGCACAGCGATTCCCAGAAATATTCGGGGCGCTGCTCGGCCCAACCGGGGTGCTCGGAAAAATACGGTTCAATCGGCACGCGCGACTTTGCCACGAGATTGCCGCGCAGGTCGAATAACAACGCCCGCACGCTCTGCGTGCCGTTGTCAATCGCCAGGATCACATCCTCTGCCATGTTATCCCCTTATTTTGATGTCGATCCGCTCCACCCGCGCCGCCACAACCACGCCGCCAGCAACATACCGGCCAGGGCCGCCAGCCATTGTACCACGTGCCGGTCGGATTCGGTGTGTGGGGCAGTTTTGATCGCGTGCAGTTTAGCACGCCAGTCGGGGATCGAAGACCGATCCGGCAGCGTGTAATGGGACTGCCACAACGCGCGATACGCGACGGCTTCGGCTTCCCAGCGCGCGTTGCCCCAACCCAGTTCCGGCTGGCAGATCGCCCGAATACGTGGCAGCAGCGACGCGCCACCGTCATGCAGCAGCAGCCCCAGCCGAAGCCGTCGCAGCAGCAGATCGTCCAGGTGCATCACGCCTTCATCACGCGCGGCCCATCGCAGTTCGGCCCAGCATACGCGCGTGCCGGGGATCAGGTCCAGCTCACCCGGCTGCGCCGCCGCGACCAGCGCTGCCGCATCCGTCCCATGACGCCCGATCAGGCGGCGGCGCGTGGCAGCGTCCAGATGCTCCGGCAGATCGACGGCAACCGGATCGAACGCCGGTTCTTTGTCATCCAGCGGCGGCAGGTCGGGCAAATACTCGCGCGCGGCCTTGAGCACGTCCAGCGCGATCAAACGAAACGTGGTCAGCTTGCCACCGGTGACGGTCAACAGGCCGTTTTCCTTCCACAGAATGTGCTCGCGTGATTCCTTCGACGGATCGTCTTTTCCGGTACCGATCACAGGCCGCACGCCCGCAAACGTCGCGACGACATCGTCCAGCGTAAGCCCGCGCGAGGGGAACTGGTAATCGACAGCCGCCATCAAGTAGGCTACTTCCTGCGGGCTGATGCACGGCTCGTCATCGAGCGGCGCGTCGTGATCCAGGTCCGTCGTGCCGACCAGTGTGGCCCCCTCCCAGGGAAACGCGAACACCGGGCGGCGGTCAAACGGGTGCAAAAAACTCACCGCTTGCGCCAGCGGCAACCGCCAGCTAGAAAACACCAGATGACTGCCGCGTAGAGGCCGGATTGCCGCTTCCGTCCCGATGTGCCCGCGCAACCGGTCGGCCCACGCGCCGGTGGCATTGATCACCAGCCGCGCGCGGATTTCCGCGCGGCGATCCGCGATCACGTCGTGCAGCCGGACACCAACGACCGTTTCATCTTCGCGCAGCAGTCCATCAGCATGCACGTAATTCAGTGCCGCGCCGCCGTTGGCAACACCCTCACGGATCACGCGCAGAGTCAGGCGGGCGTCGTCGGTTTGCGCATCCTCATAACGATACCCGCCGCCCAGGCCGTCCTGCGTGATATACGGAGCCAGCATACGCAGTTCGTCGGCACTGTAATGCCGGTGACTCCAGCGCCACGCCATCAAATCATAGAGCGACAGCCCGGCGGCATACGTCCACCGTCCGGGTCGATCACCCTTGTACGTCGCCAGCAAGAATCCAATCGGCTCGATCAGCCCCGGACCCTGCTGTAACAACTGCTCGCGCTCGCGGACAGAGGCCCACGTCAGACCAAGCTGTCCGGTTGCCAGATAGCGCAATCCCCCGTGAACCAGCTTGGACGACCGGCTGGACGTGCCCCAGACAAAATCGCGCTGCTCGACCAGCAGGGCGCGCAGGTTCAACCGCGCGGCTTCGCGCAAAATCCCAGCGCCGGTGATCCCGCCACCGACCACGATCACGTCCCAGGGCTGTTCGATGTGCGCCCACAAATCATCGCGCCAGGTTGTGCCCCACATGGTTACTGCACCTCACCAAATAACTTGCCGGGATTCATGATTCCAGCCGGATCAAACGCCTGGCCGAGCGCTTGCAGCGCCGCCATGCCGAGCGCGCCTTTTTCCGCCGCGAGATACGGCGCATGATCGGTGCCGACGCCGTGCTGGTGGCTGATCGTACCCCCCTGGGCCACAATCGCGCGGCTGGCAGCGGTTTTCAGCGCCTGCCAGCGGTGCAGCGTCTCATCCGGATCGCCGGCCAGTCGAAACAGATACGTCGTATACATGCTGCTGCCGGAGGGATACACGTGCGAAAGATGGGTAAAGGCGTGCACCCGTTCGCCGGTGCCATCCAGCGCGGAACGCAGCGCATCTTCGATACTGACGATCATCTCCGGCACGCGGCTCCACTGAGTCGCCGTTTCGAGCGTATCAATCGCATACCCGCGCTCCCACAGCGTATTACGCAGGTACGGCGTGCGGAAGCGAGTCTTGTGCCACTCGTGCCCAAAGGCACGCCCGATGTGCACGCCGCCGTGATCGACGGCGATGCGGCGTGCCGCTTTGATCGCTGCGCGCACCTGTGAGCCGGTCCCGGTTGCACCCAGCAAGAGCAAACACTTTTCGTCCCCTGCGCCGCGTATTGCCAGGTAGCGCGCCAACAGGCCGATCAGGCGCTCGTGCCCGGCCAGGGCCAGCGTGGTGCGCGTTTCGGCGGACGTGCTCAGTCGCAGGATGGACAATGGCAGCCGGACCTGGACAATCTCCCGAACGGCAGCCATGCCCTGCTCGAAACTCGGAAAGAAGATGCCGCGAAAATCCTCGCATTCGGGCAAGCGCGATACACGTACGGTGGCCTCAGTGATGATGCCCAACCGCCCCTCGGACCCTAACACCATCTCGCGCACATCCGGCCCGGCAGCAGACGCCGGAAACGGGGGCAGATCGAGCGTCCCCGCCGGAGCGATCAGTTTCCCGCCTGCAAACAACCCCTCGATACGCCCGTAGTGCAGCGACTGCTGCCCGCTCGACCGCGTGACAATCCAGCCACCCAGCGTAGAAAACTCGAAGGACTGCGGGAAATGCCCTAACGTGAACCCGTGCGCGCGCAGTGCCGCCTCGAGGTCCGGCCCGTTAACTCCTGCCCCAAACGTCGCCAGCCCGCTTACGGCGTCGAAGTGTTCCAGCCGGTTCATGTGCCCAAGATCGACCGTCAGAACGGGCGCGCTGCCGGGAGCGGGGTTGATGTGCCCTACGACGCTGGTCCCACCACCATACGGAATCAGGCGCACGCCTGCCGCCGTCGCAAACGCGATCAGGTCGCGCACGTCGTCACCGGTCGCAGGATAAGCGACACCATCGGGAAAAACCGGTATCCGCCCGCAGCGCAGCGCCACCCAATCCGGCAGACTCTGCCCGCGCGCATGTTGGGCGCGCGCTACCGGATCGGTCGTGATCAGCGGGTGAACCGGTAGGCGCGAAACAGGCACCGCCGCCACGACATCCGCCAGCGCCGCATCACGCGGCGGTTTCGCCAGGCCAACCCATTCCTCGACCAGCCGCGCCGCCGACGCATGTAATGGATACGTCGTTGATTCGTCGCCCCACCCGTTCCAGCGCCTCATGAGTCCCGCTCCTCGCCCGGATCACCGTTCAGTGACTGCCACAGGATAATGCTCTGCTGCATCGCCCGGCGCGTCACGACTTCGGATTCGGTGGCAGCTTCTGCCGGATCATCGCGCCGGGCTGCATCCCACAGGGCCACGTAAAACTCCCGCGACGCGGCGCGCATCTCAGCCTGCGCAAAATAGCGGCAGGCAGCTTCTTGATACATGCCGGCGAATCCGTTCAGAATCAGCGTGTAGATCGGGTTGCCGGACGCGATGGTAAGCTGGCGCTGTACATCCCAATCAAACGCGGCAAATGCCGCCGGAGAGTCGTCCAACGCGGTGTGGTTTTCCAACAACCCCATGACCTGGTCCGGTGCACGTTCGACCGCCGCACGCGTAAAAGCCGGAGCCAGCACCAGCCGGACCTGTAACAGGTGCAAGATAAAATCAGGCGGAAGACAGCGGCTGTAGCGCGTCACAGCGCTGAGCACGTTCAGGCCGCCATCACGCCAGATGTAGTTCACAACCGTCGGTTTGCCCTGCTGAATCGTCAGCCAGCCGTCACGCTCGAGGCGGCGCAGCACCTCGCGCAGCGTAGGGCGTGTCACGCCGAGCTGCACGGCCAGGTCGCGCTCGCCGGGCAGGGTCGAGCCGGGCGGATACGTGCCATCCAGGATGGCGGTCACCAGGGCCTCTTCGGTGTAATCTACCGGGCGCTGAGGTGCGGACCAATTCACGGTTGGCTCCTTTCCACAACTGGTCAGACCACTTACCAGTTACTATCGCATGTTCGGGACGACCTGTCAACAATATCGATAGGGTTTATTCCAAACCTGGGGCGACTTTCTGACCTGGGCGACGGTTTTTCGCTTTTCGTAGGGGCGGCGCTTCGAACCACCGGTTCGCCTCCGCCCAGGTTTTTGCGGGGCGCGGCAAGCAGCGCCCCTACCAAAACACATCTGGCCCCGAATCTGGAATGCACCCATATCAATATTCGGACTTGACGGCACGCGTCAATAATGTTACATTGCGATCCCGAGGCTTGTACGCTGGCGCAAACACGCCTGTCCGGCCTTCCTTGTCAGAATCAGGTAGCGCGAGGAAGCGAGCATTGCTCCGAACAGCATCGGGTCACATGTGGCAACCCTCCCAAACGTGGGGCGGATGTGTGATTCCAGACTCGCCGCACTCGATTTTTCAATCAGCTTAGACCACCCTTTGAGGTGGTCTTTTTTTGCGAGGTCACCATGACAAACGGCATTGTGCAACAAACCGATCTACGCCAGTCCGAACGTTTTTTGAGCCTCTACAGCCCGCCCAAGATCGACGGCGATTTCACCGGCAAACACATCATTTCGGTCGATCAATTTGACCGGCGCGACCTGCAAATCCTGTTCGATGCGACTGCCTCCATCCGGCGACGGCTGAAGCAGCAAGATCGGGGTCTGCTGGCCTTGAGCGCCGGACGTTTGATGGCAACCTTGTTTTACGAAGCCAGCACACGCACCGACCTGTCATTCCAGGCCGCCATGCGCCGGTTGGGTGGCGAAGTCGTCGCGGCCAGCAACGGCGTGCGCTTTTCGTCCATCTACAAGGGCGAAAACCTGGCCGACACCGTGCGCGCGGTCGGCTGTTACGCCGACGTCATCGTGCTGCGCCACCCCGACGTGGGGTCATCCTATGAAGCGGCCTACTATCTCGACCGGCTGCGCGACCAGATTTCGCGCCAGCCCGTGATCATCAGCGGCGGGGATGGCATCGGCGAGCATCCCTCGCAGGCTCTGCTGGACTGTTTCACCATCTTCGATGCCAAAGGCAAAATCGATGACCTGCATATCACCCTGGTCGGAGATTTGAAGCATGGCCGGACCGTCCACTCATTAGCCAAACTCATCGCGCGTTACGAAGCGCAAAACGTGGCGCTCAACCTCGTGTCTCCGGAATCGCTGGGTATGCCCGCCCCCGTGATTGAGTTCGCCCGCGACAAGGGCATCACAGTTCACGAAACGGATAACCTGTACGAGGTGTTGGACGACACCGACGTGATTTACTGGACACGCGTGCAAGAAGAACGTTTTGCCGACCCGGCAGCGTACGATGCCATCAAAGACCGCTTCATCATGACGCCTTCCGTCTTCAGCCAGGCCAAATCCGACGCGATTCTGATGCATCCCCTGCCCCGCAAAAACGAAATGGGCAGCCCGGCGGATCACGACGAGCTCGACGCGGACCCCCGCGCGATCTACTTCCGGCAGATGGAAAACGGGATGTTCGTCCGCATGGCGCTGCTGGCGAAAGTGCTTGGCGGGTTGTGGGTCTAGGCTGAACGATGGCACACACGCTTACCATCCCCGGCATGATCGATCCACATGTCCACCTGCGCGGGCTGGAATGGTCCCACAAAGGCACCTTCACCAGCGAGACGGCGGCGGCGCTGGCAGGCGGGTATTGGGCCGTGCTGGATATGCCCAACACGCCCCCTTCGAGCACATCCCCGGCGGCGCTGGCGGCCAAGCTGGAGGCTCTGACCGCCGGAGCGATATGTGATTGGGGTGTGTATTTCGGGGCCAGCCAGATCGACAACAGCGCGGCCTATGCCGGGATTGTGGACCATGTCTGCGGGTTGAAGATGTACAACAATGCGACGACCGGCATGTTGTTGATCGCGGACCAGGAGACCCGTGCCGCACATTACCGGGCATGGCCGCCCGGCAAGATCATCGCCGTACACGCCGAGGGACAAACCGTCGCGGACATTCTGGCCCTGGTGCGCGCGTACCGCCGCCAGACGCATTTTTGCCACATCAGCACGGCAGAAGAAATCGCCCTGCTGCGCGACGCAAAATCAGAGGGACTGCCGATCAGCATTGGCGTGACACCCCACCACCTCTTTTTGACCGAGGACGATGTCCCAGTCTTGGGCGCGCTGGGACGGATGAAACCGGAGCTAAAGACAAAAGCCGATCAGGCGGCGCTGTGGGACGCGATCACCAGTGGGCTGGTGGATGTCGTCGAATCGGACCACGCGCCGCATACGCTAGACGAAAAAGAGTCCGATCCGCCGCCCTCTGGCGTGCCCGGCCTGGAAACCACGCTGCCGCTGCTGTGCACGGCCATGCACGAGGAGCGGTTAAGCGCGGAGCGTGTCATCGAGTTGGTGGCGCTGCGCCCCCGGCAACTGTTCGGCCTTCGTCCGGGTGCGGGTACGTATACGGTCGTCGATCTGGACACCGCGTACACGATCAGCCGCGACACCCTGCGGACGCAGTGCGGGTGGTCGCCGTTCGAAGGGCAGCGCGTCGTCGGCGCAGTGCGCGAAGTCTGGATCAGGGGCCGTCGTGTTTTCGATGGCGAGACGATAGCCGTATCGCCCGGCTTCGGACACAATCTGTATGGGACGGCCTCGACATAATGCGCGAATCACTGGGGAAAACGCTGGCGCGCGATGCATTTCTGCGCGTCAACGGCTGGGGATATAAAAACCTGCTGCGGCCCGTGATTTTCCGGTCGTCGGCGCAGATCGCCCACGAGCACATGCTGCGCTGGCTGCGCCGCGCCGATGCGTGGCGCTGGCTGATGCCCCTGCTGGACACGGTCCGCTGGCTGGCCGCTGAACGTGCCCCGGTAACCTGTGGCGGCGTCACGCTGGCTTCACCGCTGATCCTGGCGGCTGGGCTGGTCAAGGGTGATGGGTTCGAATCCGAGGCGGCGGCCTTAGACGCCGTGCGACACGGGGAGAATATCATGCCCGGCTGGCGCTGCCTGCCCCGGCTGGCGGGAGCCGTCGAGTTTGGCTCGTTCACGCGCTGGCCCCGCCTGGGCAACCCTGGCACGGTCGTCTGGCGCGACGTGCCTACCCGCTCCACACAAAACCGGGTCGGGCTGCGCAACCCGGG
>CAYMTN010000064.1:402-23081 GCA_964393335.1 uncultured Anaerolineaceae bacterium | reverse complement strand
TGCCCGGATCAGCAGCAGCAGCCCGGACACCGCCAGCGCCCAGATCGTCGTTATGTTGACCCAATACCAGGGGCCGGGCGAAAAATCGACGATGTACAGGTCGCCGCTGCGCTCCAGGTGTATGCTGCGCCAGATCAACTCGTGCCATGCGTTGGTCCAGGCGAAGACGATCGTCATCACCGGCACGCTCACCAGCAGCATCTGGCTGAGCGGCGTCGAAAACTGCGGGTAGCCGGCATACGTCGCCAGCATCAAAAACAGGAACACCGGCTCCAGCGCGATCCCGATGTACTCGACCCGGACCCAGAAATAGGCAGTTTCAAACCTGGTGCTGCTCAGTTCGAAGGCATATCCCAGGATATACAACCCGGCGAAAAAGGTCACCAGGCCGAGCAGCACGGCCCCGCGAGCGTAACGCCGCCGCCAGGCTGTGATCGTGATGGCCGCCATGATCGCTGCGCCAACAAACAGCGGGACGGCAAGCGGGGTGAATTGCAGGTCCATACGCAAGACTCAGCCCATATCCCTGTGCGCGTGAGCACGCGCGAGTCATACTCATTGTACCCTGTTTCGCAAAAGCAAACTTATCACATCCTGATATAATCAGGCCAACTAACCTATCACAGCAGGTGGTGTCCTATGCCTTCTTCCGCTGATCCTGATCCGCCCCAGGCTGATGACGTACTATTCGCCGCCTACCGGCAGGCCAAAAGCCCGGAGCATACCCGGCGCGAAGCCGATTATATCGAAATGCTGCTCGGCGTATCCACTCCGGCGCACCTGTTGGACGTCCCGTGTGGAGCGGGGCGGCTGGCCGTCGAGCTGGCCGGACGCGGTTACCGCGTCACCGGCGCGGACATCGAACCGGCGCTGATCGCCGACGCGCGCCGCCTCGCCGACGCGCAGAACGTGAGCGAAGCGGTTCGCGTCGAGCCACGCGACATGCGCGACTTGCCCTGGCACGGCGCGTTTGGCGGTGCGTACTGCTTCTGGGAAAGCTTCGGCTTTTTTGACGACGAGGGCAACCGCGCGTTTTTGGCCGCCGTCGCCGGGACGCTGAAAGCGGGCTGCCGCTTCGTGTTCGATACGCATGTCGCCGAAACCATGCTGCCGCGCGTGCCGCAGCGCACATGGGAACGCCTGGACGGCGGTCTGCTCGTGCTCGAAGATCGCGACTATGACCACGTCAGCGCGACCATGACGCGCCACCTGACGCTGATCCGGGCCGGGCAAACCGCGCAGCTCGACATTACGACGCGCCTGTACGGCTATCGCGAACTGGTGGCGCTGCTCGAATCCGCCGGGTTCACCGCGTGCGAGGGCTATACGTGGCTGAGCCTGGTCCCGTTCATGTTGGGCGCGCCCCGGCTGGTCATGGTCGCAGAAAAGGCGTGAGTCGCGGCTGCGGGGCGGGGGCACATTTTCGCGGGGTTCCACCCCGCGCCCCGGCAGGGTGCCGCGCACCCTGCACCCGGTACTGGAGGCAGGCTGCAAGACGGTAAACCGCTCTGCGCATTGGTGAACGTCAGCGGCTTCGACCGGGCGCGCCGCGCCCAGTCGAGGGGTCACGAGGCCATTGGCCCCGTGTGGGCGCGTGAGGGCAACGCCCTCACAGGGTCGCCCCCAACGCATACATCCCACGCGAAACAAAAACTTGCGCGCAGAACATCCGTGCTATATACTCGAACCTGCTCCGCATCCACCTGAGGAGGAGGTTACGATCCGATGCCGGAACCCTTTAAGGAAACCCTGTTCAGCCGCGCCTTTTTTGACGCCCTCGTCGCGGCGTTTCAGGCCGTTTATCCGCCGTTCGACGCCGGGACGTTCCTGGCCCGCATCTATGACGATCAATGGGAAGGCCGCGAGCTAAAAGCCCGTATGCGGCACACCACGCTCACGCTGCACGACGCGCTGCCGGACGACTACTGCGCCGCGCTGGACCTCATCCGCCGTGCCGCCCCGGCCCTCGACGCGTTCCCGTTTGGTAACATGGTGTTTCCCGATTACGTCGAAGTATACGGGTTGGACGACTGGGACGCATCGATCCCCGCGCTGGAACAATTCACGCAGCGGTCAAGCGCCGAATTCGCCGTGCGCCCGTTCATCCTCGCGGCCCAGGACCGCATGATGGCGCAGATGCTGTCCTGGGCCGGGCACGAGGTTGCGGCGGTGCGCCGTCTCGCCAGCGAAGGCTGCCGCCCGCGTTTGCCCTGGGCCATCGCGCTGCCCGCCTTCAAAGTCGATCCATCGCCTATCCTGCCGATCCTGGAACGCCTCAAATGCGACGAATCCGAAGCTGTGCGGCGCAGCGTCGCCAACAACCTCAACGACATTTCGAAAGACAACCCGCAGGTTACCATCGACGTGCTGCGGCGCTGGCAGAATCACGACGTGCCGGATGGGCAGTCGATGGCCCACCACGCGCTGCGCACGCTCGCCAAGGCGGGCCATCCGGACGCGCTGGACCTGCTCGGATTCGGCAAGCCGCAGGTCGCTGTGAACGGGCTGATAGTCGAGCCGGACGTCGTGCCTCAGGGCGGCGAAGTGCGGTTTTCGTTCGAGGTCGAATCATTGGGTGCCGCCGCGCAAGACCTGATGATCGATTACGCCGTGCACCTGATGCGCGCCAACGGCAAACAGACGCGCAAAGTCTTCAAGCTGACCAAAAAGACGCTCGCGCCGGGTGAAAAACTGAGCATCAGTCGCCAGTTCAGCTTCAGGCCGATCACCACGCGGCGGTATTACCCCGGCGAGCACGCGATCTCGGTGCAGGTCAACGGGACGGTCTTCGCGGAACAGGCGTTCGAGGTGGAGGCGTAACGACGCCGCTCAGACGAACAGGCGCAGCTTCTCGAAATCCTTACGCAGCGTTTCTTTCTGGCTGCCGCTGTAGAGCACGACCGCCGGATGAAACATCGGCACGACGTGAATCTCACCGTAGGGCATGCGCGTTTTGATCAGCTTGCCGTGAAGCTGGCTGATCCGGCTGCGTTTTTCCGGCAGGTCGAGCTTTTTCAGGATGTACTGCGCGGCAAAACGCCCCAACGGCACGATCACCGCCGGTTCGATGATCGTGATCAGCCGGTCCACGAACGGCGCGTAAAACGCGATCTCCTCCGGGGTCGGCTCGCGTTTTTCGGTCGGTCGATCCATCAGGATGTTCGTCAGGAAAACATCCTCGCGCCGCAGGTTGATGCCGTTCAGCAGTTCGTCGAGCACTTCGCCCGACGGGCCGCAGAAGGGTATGCCCTGTTCCGCCTCGTAACGGCCCGGCGATTCCCCGATGAACATCAGGTTCGCATCCGGACTGCCTTCGCCCAGCACGGGAAAACCACGTGTTTTGACGCGGTAGTCGTACAGCGGCGACTCCGACGCGCCGACCAGCTCGATCCGTAGAGTTTTCAGCGCGGCCTGCTTACGTGCCAGCATCTCGGAATCGGCGGCAGGTTTGAACGACGGCGCAGCGGGGACCGCGCTCTTGACCGCATCGACCAGCCGCTGGATGTCATACGAAAAGCGCTGGTGCGTCAACTCAATCGCGTTACGGCGGGCCAGCGGCGCGATGTCCTCCGGCAGATCGGCGGGCGACGGCATCCGCGCCAGCCCGACCAGCACCGGGATCACCAGCTTGCCTTGTTTCAGCGCGGTAGCGATCTCCAGCCGCACAAAATCATCCCACTGATCGAGCCGCCGCGCGCCGTCGCTGCCGCTGGCGGTCAGCCACTGCGGGCCGATGACGGCCATGAACACGTCACACGCCGCGACGGCGTTTTCGATCTCCTGCAGGAAGTCCGCGCCGGGCGGGATGTTGTCCACGTCCATGAACACGTCGCCGCGCTCAAAATGCTGGACCAGGTGATCGAACAGCCGCCCGACGTAGCCTTCGCTGTCGGCCCGGCGGTAGCTGATGAAAATACGACTCATACCAACGCTTGCTCCTTGCCTGTGGGCGTGTGCAGCCTCATTGTCAGCGAAAACGGGCCGTGATGCAACCGGCTGCCGCGCATTTGGTCAAAATGACGTGGTACGCCGGGGGCAGGGGCGGTATCACTGGCGGCATCCGTTCATGAGGTGATGGCGGGGGTGCGGATGGCGCTTCACGACACAGCACGTCTGGCGCTCGAAGATGGCAGCGTATGGCGCGGCCAGACCTTCGGCGCGGCGGGCACCCGCTTGGGCGAAGTGGTCTTCAACACCAGCCTGACCGGTTACCAGGAAATCCTGACCGATCCCAGTTATGCCGGGCAGATCGTGGTGATGACCGCGCCACAGATCGGCAATACCGGCATCAATAGCGAAGACGACGAAGCCCGCCGAGCTTTTTTGAGCGGGTTTGTTGTGCGCGAACTCAGCCCGTGTGTGTCCAACTGGCGGGCGACTCGCTCGCTCGACGCGTGGCTGGCCGAGCAGGACCGGACCGGCGTGACCGGCGTCGATACGCGAGCCTTGACGCGCCGCCTGCGCAGCGGGGGCACGCTCAAGGGTGCACTGACCACCGATCCCGCGCCAACTGACGCCGACCTGGTCGCACAGGCCCGCGCCTGGCCCGGCCTGGATGGGATCGATCTGGCGCAGACCGTGACGTGCGCGGCCCCGCACTGCTGGACCGAGCCGACCGATCCCGCCTGGGAATTCCAGCAGTGGGCGGCTCCGTCCGGGGTGGCTGTGCCGCCGGGCGGTTTCCACGTCGTCGCGTACGATTTTGGCATCAAGCGTAACATTCTGCGCCGGTTGGCGGCTTTTGGCTGCCGCGTGACGGTCGTACCGGCGCGGACGCCCGCCGACGACGCGCTCGCGCTGGACCCGGACGGCGTGTTTCTCAGCAACGGCCCCGGCGACCCTGCCGCCGTGCCCTACGCCGTCGAGACGGTGCGCGCGCTGCTGGGCCGCGTGCCGGTCTTCGGCATCTGCCTGGGGCACCAGATCATGGGGCAGGCGTTTGGCGGGCGCACCTACCGGCTGAAATTCGGGCATCACGGCGGCAACCAGCCGGTCAAGCACCTGCCCAGCGGGCGCGTGGAGATCAGCGCGCACAACCATAATTTCGCGGTCGATCCGGAGTCGCTGCCGCCGGAGGTCGAAATCACGCACGTCAACCTGAACGACGGCTGTAACGAAGGGATGCGCCACCGCGTCTATCCCGCGATCAGCATCCAGTATCACCCGGAAGCCGCGCCCGGCCCGCACGACGCCGACCTGCTGTTTGCCGAGTTCGTCGCGCTGATGGCCGACCGTGTCCGCGTGACGGGTTAACGAAGGTCGCCGTGCATGTCCGTAACGGCCTGGTTCTTGCACGTTCCAGCCTCACCCCCTGGCCTCGCACCGGCGAGTCGTTCCGACATCGCCGGACACTCGGCCTTTCCCCCTCTCCATTCGATGGAGAGGGGGTGTTGAGGCCCGCTCAGCGGGACGAAGCGGGGGTGAGGCTCTAGGGTTCACAACATGGCCAGAAAGTATCCACCATGCCCAAGCGCACCGATCTGCACACGATCATGATTATCGGGGCCGGGCCGATTGTGATCGGCCAGGCTGCCGAGTTCGACTACAGCGGCACGCAGGCCGTCAAAGCGCTGCGCGCCGAAGGTTACCGCGTGGTGCTGGTCAACAGCAACCCCGCCACGATCATGACCGATCCGGAACTGGCCGACGCGACGTATATCGAGCCGCTGACGCCGGACGTGCTCGAATTGATCATCGCGCACGAGCGCCCCGACGCGCTGCTGCCGACCGTCGGCGGGCAGACCGGGCTGAATACCGCCGTGCTGCTGGCCGAACGCGGCATCCTGGACCGCTACGGCGTCGAGTTGATTGGCGCGAACCACCGCGCGATGCAGCTTGCCGAAGACCGGCGGTTGTTTCACGACGCGATGCTCAACGCCGGGCTGGACGTGCCGCAGGGCGGGCTGGCCTCGTCATTGGGCGAAGCGCAGCGCATCGCCGCCGAGATCGGGTCGTTCCCGCTGTTGATCCGGCCCTCGTTCACGCTGGGCGGCAGCGGCGGCGGGATCGCGTACGACGCCGCCGGGTTCGCGGAAAAAGTGACGTTCGGACTCAGCGAAAGCCCGGTCGGCGGCGTGTTGATCGAAGAAAGCGTGATCGGCTGGAAAGAATACGAGCTGGAAGTGATGCGCGACCGGGCCGATAACTTCGTGGTGGTGTGTACCATCGAAAATATCGATCCGATGGGCGTGCATACCGGCGACTCGATCACGGTCGCCCCGGCCATGACGCTCACCGACCGCGAATACCAGCGCCTGCGTGATATGGCGCGCGTCGTGATGCGCGCCGTCGGCGTCGAGACGGGCGGCTCGAACGTGCAGTTTGCCGTCAACCCTGCCGATGGGCGCGTGCTGGTCATCGAGATGAATCCACGCGTCAGCCGTTCGTCGGCACTGGCGAGCAAAGCGACCGGTTTCCCGATTGCCAAACTGGCCGCGCTGCTGGCGGTCGGCTATACGCTGGACGAGGTGCAAAACGACATCACGCGCTCGACCGTCGCCGCCTTTGAGCCGAGCATCGATTACGTGGTGACCAAGCTGCCGCGTTGGGCGTTCGAGAAATTCCCCGGCGTGGAAACCACGCTCGGCCCGCAGATGAAATCGGTCGGCGAAGCGATGGCAATTGGCCGCACGTTCAAGGAGTCGCTGCTCAAGGGGCTGCGCTCGCTGGAACTGGCGCGCCCGCCGTATCCCACGCCAGAGTACGCCACCTGGGATGGCCGCCTGGAAAGCCTGGGCGCGCCGCGTGCCGAACGTATCTGGGCGCTGTGGGAAGCGCTGCGCGCCGGGGTATCGCCCGGCGACGTGGCACGCGCCAGCCAGGTCGATGCCTGGTTCGTGGCACAGCTTGCCGGGATCGTGGCGCTCGAACGTGAGATCGCGGACTGCGAGACACTCGACGGCGTGCCGCCGGACCTGCTGCGCGCCGTCAAACGCGCCGGGTTCGCCGACGATCATATCGCGTGGCTGTTAACCAGCGGTCAGCGATCAGCAACCAACGATCAGCAGTCAGCGGTCAGCGGTCAACAACCAGTGATCGGCGGTCAGCGGTCAGCGGTCAGCGATCAGCAAGAACAGGGCGCGGAAAACGTCCCTGCGGACCCTTTGGCCTCACCCCCCATCCCCCGGCCCCAGCGTGCTAGCACAGGGTCGGGGGGTGAGGTTACTTCGCCGGACGCGGTGCGCGCGCGGCGGCTGGCGCTGGCGATCAGCCCGACGTTTCACGTGGTCGATACCTGCGCGGCGGAGTTCGAATCGTACACGCCGTACCTGTACAGCGCCTACGAATCCGAGAGCGAAGCGCCGCCCAGCGACCGCGAAAAAGTGATCATCCTGGGCAGCGGGCCGAACCGCATCGGCCAGGGCATCGAGTTTGACTACTGCTGCGTGCGGGCGGCGTGGGCCGTGCGCGAAGCCGGGTACGAAGCGGTGATGGTCAACTGCAACCCGGAAACCGTCAGCACCGATTACGACACGTCCGACCGCCTGTACTTCGAGCCGCTGACGCTCGAACACGTGCTGGCCATCGTCACCCGCGAGCAGCCGCTTAAAGGTGTGATCGTCCAGTTCGGCGGGCAGACGCCGCTCAACCTGGCGGCGGCGCTGGTCGCGGCAGGCGTGCCGGTGCTGGGCACCGCGCCGGAATCGATTGCCGCCGCCGAGGATCGCGGGCAGTTCGGCGCGCTGCTGGATGAGATGGAGATTCCCAGCCCGGCGCACGGCATGGCCGCCAACCTGGACGAAGCGCGCCAGGTCGCCGGGACGGTCGGGTACCCGGTCGTCGTGCGCCCGTCGTACGTGCTCGGCGGGCGGGCGATGGCGATTGTGTACGGCGATGCCGCCCTGGGAAATTACATCCAGGCCGCGCTGGACGCCATGCCGGGCCAGTCGATCCTGATCGATCATTACCTGGAAGACGCCTACGAGGTCGATGTGGACGCCATCGCGGACGGCGAGCGTGTCGTGATCGGCGGCGTGATGCAGCACATCGAGGAAGCGGGGATTCACAGCGGCGACTCGGCGTGTGTGATCCCGCCCTACAAAATCTCCGCCTATCACCTGACGCACATCCGCGAATACACCGAGCGGTTGGGGCTGGCGTTGGGCGTGCGCGGCCTGATGAACGTGCAGTACGCCATCAAGGATGACGTGGTGTACGTGCTGGAAGTCAACCCGCGCGCCAGCCGCACGATCCCGTATGTCAGCAAGGCGACGGGTGTGCCGCTCGTCCCGCTGGCGACGCACGTCATCACGGGGCGGACGCTGGCCGATCTCGGATTGGTGGAAGAACCGCGCGTCGACGGTTTTTTTGTCAAGGAGGCGGTGCTGCCCTTCAAAAAATTCCTGGGCGTGGATGCGCTGTTAGGGCCGGAGATGCGCAGCACAGGCGAGGTGATGGGTCACGCGGCGCAGTTTGGCCCGGCTTTCGCCAAAGCGCAGCTTGCCGCCGGGGACCGGCTGCCGCTCGAAGGCACGATCTTTTTGAGCGTCAACGACTTCGACAAAAGCGCTGCGCTGAAGCTCGCCCGCGACTTTCAGCGGCTCGGATTCCGGCTGCTGGCGACACGCGGCACGGCGTCCTTTTGTGTTGGCGCGGGCCTCAACGTGATGCCGGTCAACAAGGTGGGCGAGGGCAGCCCGCACGTCGTGGACCTGATCCGCGCGGGTGAGATCGACCTGATCGTCAACACGCCGCTGGGTGCGGCGGCGCACGGCGACGGGATGCACATCCGCACGGCAGCGGTGCGTTACGGCGTGCCGCTGCTGACCACGCTCAGCGCCGCGCAGGCCGCGTTGAACGGCATCCGCGCGCTGCGGGCGCACGACCTGAGCGTGCGCAGTTTGCAGGATCACCACGCGCGCTGAGCGCCGACACAAAAAAGCCCCGGCATGTGAACCGGGGCCGTCATGTGCGCTGGAGCGCGTCTTAGCTCACAACGCCGGTTGGCAGCGGCGTGCCGTTCCACACTTTGTCGAAGTTGGGACCCATCGTGCTGACCGGCACCCACAGGTACTGGCATACCCACACGATCTTGTAGTACGCGCCCGTCTCATCGACGCCGAGCACCCAGGCCGTATTGCCCGCCGTGATCGTGGTGTCCGGCTCGACCAGCTTGCCCGGTGCCCAATAGACTTCGGCGTCCGCCACAAACGCGCCAACAACCGCCGTCGAGGGGATCGCGATCAACATGTCGCAGCCCAGACCGCAGATCGCCGGAGCCGTGATCACGTCCTCGAGGTAATAGCCTTCCCAGTTGTAATACAGTTCAAACGTGACGGTATCTACCGGCTCGGCAAGGTAATCGATGGTGCCGGAATACGTCTGTTCGACATACATGTCTACTATGAAACTCTTTGAACCGAGAAAAGTGCCCATCGAATCCCAGGCATCCACCCGGACATTTATCCCTTGTTGCTGCAAAGACGCCCCATAGCGACCAACTGGATTGCCTCGTTCCTCCCGGCCAGGGTTCACAAAACTGAAAAAACCTTGCGTGCACGATGAACTTGCCGAAATAAAATGCGGATTTGACAATTGGGCATTCACAGGAGCCACTGCCGGCAGCGCCCCGGCCAATACCAATGTCAAGAGTAATACTGAAATCAGAAATCTCAAGCGCAACATATCTCCCTCTCCTTCTCATGAATTGGGGCGGTCCCCAATGCAGTTATGTGTCCCCAATCGCATCAATTGATGCATTAATTAATATCAAACTTTCGCCCGGAAATCTATTCAAAACATGTAAAAAATGCGCACTAACTCGTAAACGACCTGTGTCATTGGCCGTGACCCGGCGCATCCGATGCCCGAATGGACCTAACAGGTATGCAACGCGGATTGTCCCGGACACATGATCGTAGTAACGCGAGCGCCGGTTTCGAGCGCGCGGTGTGCCTCGCGGACCTGTTCCAACAGGCCGCGGCGTGCACACCCGGCATCCAGTAGAAAGCCCCGGCGGGTGGGCCGGGGCCGTCATGTGCGCTGGAGCGCGTCTTAGCTCACAACGCCGGTTGGCAGCGGCGTGCCGTTCCATACCTTGTCGAAGTTGGGACCCATCGTGCTGACCGGCACCCACAGGTACTGGCAGCCCCACACGATCTTGTAGTACGCGCCGCTCGCATCGACGCCCAGCACCCAGGCCGTGTTGCCCGCCTGGATCGTCATCTGTGGATCGACCAGCATACCCGGCGCGTAATAGATCAGTGCGTCCGCCACAAATGCGCCACCGACTGCCGCTGCCGGGATGTCCATCAGCACGTCACAGCCCGGCACCGCGACCGGTGTCTCGGAATAGGGCAGTCCCTCACAAACGCCCGTCGCTTCGAAGCCAACCTCTTCGGGCAGCTCGTTACCTGCTGCGCTGATCGCCTGGAACGTGATCGGATTGTACTGGGGCGGCGTGGTCCAGGATGCGACGCCAATCCCATTGACTCGTTCGCCCAGGTTGGCTTGGCTGTCCTGGTAAAAAATGACAGTGCCCGCGCCATCCCACGCGATCAAAAAAAAGTGTTCCTCCTGGATGCCGGTGTTATCCCGGTCCAGCCAGGCCGACGCGTTGTTCGCCACGAATCCCTGACAGTCGATGAACATGTCGCCGTCGTAACTGACAGCGTGTGACGTCCCGACCTGCCCCGCCGGTCCGAAAGCGCTCGCCACGACCAGCGCCAGGATCACAAACCGAGTCCAGCCCCGTAGCCTCATGAGGTTCCTCCTCAAATCACCTAATTGACCCATTACTGTATTGTATCATGAGTGCTGTGTATCATTTCACAAAGGAATCCGTGAGGGCGGATGAAGACGATGGGATCGGCGGCTGTGGGGCATCGTGCGCGGAATCAAAACGCCCCGGCGGGCGGGCCGGGGCGGTCGGGCTGTCTGGCAGGCCACGCGCTGTTAGACGTCCAACACGATCTTGCCAAAGTGATCGCCTGACTCCAGCGCGCGGTGCGCGTCTTGCACCTGATCGAGCGGAAACGTCCGGTCGATCACGGCTTTCAGTTTGCCCTTGAACAACTGCTGCATGGCGGTGATGTAATCCGCGTGCGGACCCATCGTGCTGCCGACGATGCTCAGGTGTTTGCTGAAAATCAGGCGATTGTCGATCTCGAAAGTCGGGCCGCTGGTGTTGCCCACCGTCAGGATGCGTCCGCTGCGTGCCGCCGCGCGCATGCTGTCGCCAAACGTCGCCGCGCCGACGTTATCGACCACCACGTCAGCGCCGCGTTTGGCGGTAAGCTGGTACACCGCGCGCGACCAGCCGCCGTCGATATCGCGCAGCACCCCGGCATCCGCGCCCAGGGCTTTGGCCCTGTCCAGCTTGTCCGGCGTGCTGCCAACCACGTACACGACGCAGCCCGCCAGCTTGGCGATCTGGATCGCAGCCGTATTCACGCCGCCGCCCGCGCCGACGATCAACACCGATTCGCCGGGGCGCAGGTTGCCGCGCGTGATGAGGCTGTGCCACGCCGTGACAAACACCAGCGAGGCCGCCGCCGCTTCGGCATACGTCACGTGGTCCGGCAGGGCCAGCAGGTTACGCGCCGGAACCGTGATCAGCTCGGCGTAGGTGCCGCTGACGTGTTCCCCCAACAGCGCAAAACGCGCCGGTTTTTGGCTGGGACTCTCGCGGACCAGGTCCACGCCCCATTCAATCGTCGGGTCAATCGCCACGCGGTCCCCGACCTGCCAGCCCGCGACGGCGTCACCCACTGCGTCAACGGTGCCGGATGCGTCCGCGCCGGGGATGTGCGGGTATTTCAGCCGGATGCCGGGCCAGCCGTTGCGCACCCATACGTCCAGGTAGTTCAGCGCGGCGGCGCGCACGCGCACGCGCACCTCACCGGAAGCGGGTTCGGGCACCGGCTGGTCGGTCACAACTATTAAGTTTTCGGCGGGGCCGTGTTCGTATAAAAGGACTGCTTTCATAATCAGGTAACCTTTCGAAAAAAAGTCAGTCATGATCACCGGCGTCGTGCAGGTGCGCCTCGACCACATCCTGCCGCCGCCCACCGGTGGCTCACACGCCTACGGTGCCGGTTCACCCACGCCCAGGAATCCGTAATCGCGGCTGTAGATCATGTTGCTCCAGGCCCACACCGACGCGTTCGCCAGGGTGCTGTCCTCAGGCGCAGGCGGCGGATCATCGACGCGCATCGTCACCAGCGCGACCGGCAGCCCGTTGGCCGTGACGCCTGCGGACCGGTCGAACGTCCAGCGATCAGTGAGCGGCGCTTGCGTCTGGACGCTGACATACGTCTGCAAACGTTCGGCCAGCACCCCGGCGGCGGCCTGGGCGTCAGCGCCCGGCGGGAAGACCAGCGCCAGAGTCAGGTAGGTCGCGCCGGGCGTGTGCGACGTGAAAAAGGCCGCCACGCCGTAGACCGGCAGCGTACCGGGGCCGTACGCGTCCCCTAACTGCGCGCGCAGGGCGTCGATCTGCTCGTTGGTGGCCGCCGGACCCAGGATAAGCAGCGCCGGATCCGCCATGACCGGTCCCTGCATCAAAAAGGCGCCGACCAGCGGGCCGGTATCCGCCAGCGACGGATCGTCCAGCGCCTGCGCTGCCGCTGCAAAGGCGGGATCGGCGGCCAGCGATGGGGCGTCGCCGTTTATGGCATCCAGCGCGGCAGTGACGACCGGCGTCGCCCGTGCGATGATCATCTGGTTATCGTGTAACGCGATGCGGTTGCGCATGCCCGTCACGCCAACGTGCGGCAGGCCGAGATCGGACCTCAGCGCGAACGCGTAATCGTCCAGGATGCTGTACAGCGTCCAGCCGCTGGCGAGGTCTTGCGCCTCGTAACCGGAGGCGGTGAGCGTCGCGCCAACCTGCGCGGGATCGGCGCGTTGTTCGGCTACCGTCAGCTCGTCCGGGGGACGCCCCGCGCCGATGAAGCGGTCGATGTCAAAAAAATCAAAGCCGTAAAACGCCTGCTGGTCGTTCAGACGCAGCGACTCCAGCCCTAACGCGGACGGCGGCGCGGTCTGCCGGGGCATGGTCAGCATCCAATAGGCGTGCGGATCGCGCGGCAGCAGTTCCAACAGCGCCCAGTTGGGCATACGCGGCACGTTCCACGCCGTATGCCAGGCTGCCACGTCGCCAAACTGCACCAACTCGCGCGTACCGGGCGTATCGGGCACCGTGCCCAGCAGGCGCAGCAGCGGCGCGGAAACCGCCTCGTCCGCTGCCACATGGGACGTGATCCCGCTGCCTGACGAGGCCAGCATGACCACCATGAGTATCACGACCACGATAGTGCGGCATCTCATCGGTTTTACCTCCAGATCACTTGGCCGGCGATAGGGTCGTACAGCGTTATTTCACTCGAAAATCGACGGTTGCGCGCTGATCTCCGTCCAGATAGAGCATAACTTTGTAACTGGATTTCTCCCACGCGCCACCACCCGGCGGGGCATGAGCCAGAACCAATGGCCCGTTCGTGACCGTTTGCTCCTGCTGCGAGAGTTCCACCTCGCGCTGCACGTCGCGGCCTTCGACCGTCTCGACGACGACCTGCTGCCACACGGCTTTGACCGGGATCGAGCCGTCTACGTCCTTCAGCGTCACGATGACGTACACGGTATCGGCGGGCTTGAAGGACCGCGTTCGATTCTGGCCGCCGGGGTCCGTGTAGGTGGCCGGGTTTTCGAAATGCGCCGTGCTGACGTCGACGCCGCACGCCAGCGCCGCCGCACTCGCCATGACGATCACCAGCAGGGGGGCAGCCCACGCCAGCCGCCGGGAGGGTTGCTGCATACCTGACTCCTTGTCCAGGGAAAAGTGTGCATAGCATACTCGCGCGGCGGCGGTTCTGCCACTGCGCGGCGATCAGCCAGCGTATGTCACCACAGCGGACACGGCGAACACGGAGACATGCTGAATTCTCCCCTTACTGAGCCTGACATATCTTGCTAAACTGATCATGTGGCGGAGGCTTGCTGCCGGTGCTCGCGAGTTTAGTTTTCAAGGCGAGTATCAGTAACGGCCTCTCGTCTCTGTGCCCTCGGTGGTTCGAGCGACGTGTGAATGATTCGCCGCCGCCGCGTCAGGCTGGCGTGTGCGAATCACCCGTGATTCCTGGCGGGACTGTGTTATGATCGGGCCGGTGATCGTCGATCTGACCCGACCGGAGGTAACCCGCCATGTGTGACGTTCGTATCCGCCGCCTCGTTGTGACCGGTTTGTTCGCCCTGCTGGTGATCGTGTCCGCGCTGCCGGTCGATCACGCGCCTGCGCGGGCGCAGAGTCCGTGTGATGGGCTGGTGACGCCCCGCCTGACGCCGGGCGGCGCGGCGCGGGTCACGTCGCCGTATGGCATCAGCGTCAAAAACAACCCGGCGACCGGCGCTGCCGGGGCGGTCGAAGTCGGGCAAATGGCGTATGGAACGGTCACCAGCGTCACGGGGGATTACCGCTGCAATTTCGGGTACGTGTGGTGGCCGGTCACGCTGCCCAACGGGACGAGCGGGTGGGCGGCTGAAGGCGACAGCGCCGACTATTTCATGGAGCCGACCATCGTCGGGCTGCACGTCTTCCGACGGCAGCATGACGAGTCGACCGGCGGCGATTCGCTCGTGCACAGCTTCGCCACGCCGGATGGATCGGCCTCGCTGCAAAACACGATCACCATCGCCCCCCAAATAACCACGCCGCAGCAGGCATGGCAGGAGGTCGAGATCACATACCTGGGACAGGGACTCGCCTCGGTGCGCGAGTTGTGCCCGGAACGCCTGACCGGCACGCCGTTCGAGAACATCACGCTGGAAGACGCGCTGCAACTCCCGCTGCCGCCGCTGGACTACGACACTTATCCCGCGCCGGACGGCTCGCCGATCGTGCTGGTGCGGCATTTTCACCTGCTGCTGCCGCGCTGTGATACGGTCGTGCCGGAGCGCGTCGGGATCAGCACGGTCAGCCTGTTGGGCGCGGACGGCAGCGAAATGATCCTGTTTCCCTTTCCGCAGCACGGATCGGTGCCTGCGTCAGAAGATCGCTACATGCCCACCGAGCCGGATAGCTGGAACGTGTATCTGTCCGAAGTAGTCTGGTCGCCGCAGGGTAAATACATCGCCTTCGTCGCCGCCTACCGCGACCAGTGCAGCAGCCAGGCGTGTTATCGCTTCCACATCTACGTGTGGAATACGGCCACCGGCCAGTTGTACATTTTGGGGGACGGGCGGCACGTCGGGTGGACCAACGGCGGCGAGGGGTTGAACTTTTTCCGGCTGGTAACCGGAGACGACGGGCGGCAGCTTGCTCACCTCTACACGCTGCGCGCCGATGGCACGGATCGCCAGGAAATCTGGCTGCCCGGCGGCGCTGTGTATGTCTCCGTCGAGCAGCAGCCGCTCGGCCTGCCCTGGAACGCGAGCGGCACGCACGTCATGGTATTTAACGCCGGGTACGGTGAGGTCATGCTCTTCAACGTCAGCGACCGCACCTTCACGACGCCGGTTTTCCTGCCGGACCTGATGCCGCGTGCGAACCGGCTGTCGGTGGACCTGATCACGGGTGAAAAGCAGTTTTTGTGGGCGACGATTCGCGGCGAGTTCGTGGTCCAGAGCGCCCGCACCGGCGACTGGACGGAACTTGCCAGTCAGGTCGCCACGACGGGTATCGCGCCGGTTCGCGTGCGGCCTTTTGCGACCGGCAGCGCCGCCTTGATCGAAATGATGGACGGGTCGGCGTACGTGCTGGATACCGACGCCGACCGCCTGGTCCCGGTGACATTTACGCCGTGAACGCGCCCCGGTCGCGGCCAGCGGCAGATCGCCCGCAGCTCGTCATTTTCACCGGGCTGCCCGGTGCCGGGAAAAGCAGCATCGCGGAACCGGTCGGGCGCGCGCTCGGCATCCCGGTGTTTGCCAAAGACTGGCTCGAAGCCACGCTGCGCCGCTCCGGGTTGGATCAGCACGCCGCGTGCGCCGAGCGCCTGGGATATGCCGGGTACGAACTGCTGACTACGCTGGCCCTGCGCCAGCTTCAACTCGGCCAATCGGCGGTGCTGGACAGCGTCGCCACGTTCGAACGCATCCGGGCGGGGTGGCGCGCGCTGGCCGCGCAGCACGGCGCGGCATGGCGCGTGATCGAGGTGATCTGCTCGGACGAGTCGATCCACCGGGCGCGGCTGGCGACACGATCCCGCCACATCCCCGGCTGGCACGAACCCACCTGGGACGAAGTCGAGCGCGTCCGCCGCAGCTACGAGGCGTGGAGCGACGAGCGTCTGGTGCTCGACTCGGTCAATCCGCTGGACGAATTGATCCGGGCGGCGCTCGCGTATGTATCCGCGCGTTAATCCGCGCCGGTGACCAGGGCGAACGCCTCACCAGACTCGCAGGCGGCGTGTCGTATGGCTGGCGTCATCCAGTGAGCGGGAGAATGTGTTATAGTGCAGACAACGTCTCAAGAGGGATTCCTCCGATGCGCCGCCTACTCGCCAGCGTGGCATGCTGTTTGGTACTTCTTTCGGGTTCCAGAGCGCCGGTTACCACCGCACAATCGGATTCCGCTTACGAACTGGCCCGGCTTGTGAACGAATTCCGCGCCACCAATGGGATGCCGGCGCTGGCGATCAACAGCGCGTTGATGACCGCTGCGCAGCGCCAGGCTGACTGGCTGGCGGTGAACCACATCCACTCGCACCAGGGCGAAGGCGGGACCATGCCGCAGGATCGGGCCACTGCCGCCGGGTACCGGGGCCGGGTGAATGAAAACGTGGCGAGCGGCACGCTGGGCTATGCCACACTCGCGTGGGCCGTGCAGGGTTGGGCGGGAAGTCCCGGCCACCGGCAGACCATGCTTGCCTCAAACGTGCACATCGGTACGGGTGTCGCCGAAAACGACGAAGAGTCCTTCTATATCCTGGTAGTGGGCAGCCCTTCCGGCGCGGCACCGGAGCCACCCGCCACTGTGGCAGATGTGGCCGAGGTCCCGGCGGACGTTGTGGAACCGCCCCCCGTCGTCGTCCCAATCGTGATCGCCACACCGCGCGAAGACGGATCGGTTGTGCACGTCGTCCGGGAGGGGCAGACCGCCTGGGCGATTGCCGCCCGGTATGGTGTTGCGCTCGACGACCTGCTGGCGATCAACCATCTGGGCCGGAATGCCATCCTTCATCCGGGGGACGAAATCATCGTCCGGCTGGGCGAGGGCCAGCCGCCCCCGCCGCCGCCCCCGCTCCCCGTTACGCACATCGTCCAGAGCGGAGAGACGCTGTGGACCATTGCGGCGACGTACGGCCTGACGCTGGACGAGCTGCTCGCGCTCAACGGGCTGGCGCGCGGCGCGATCATCAGGGAAGGGGACGAGCTGCGGCTTCACGCCCCGGAGCCAACCCCCACGCCGACGCCTGCGCCGACCCTGACCGTCACCCCTGCGCCGACGGCGGCGCTGACCGTCACCACCGCTCCCACGCTTGCGCCAACGCCGACCCGTACCCCGACCGCGACGGCCATCGTGACGGCGCTGCCAAGCCCCTCAGTTGAGCCTTCGGCCACCGCCACGCCGACGCCCATGCCCCTGCCGCACACCCGTACCCAGGCGGAAAATTCCGATCAGGCGGTGATCGCGATCGGGATCGTGCTGGCAGTGGTGGGTGGAATCGTCGCGTTCGCGGGCATCGTGATGATGGTGCGAAGACGCGGCGAGCCATGATCGTGAGCATGGCATGGCGGGTGCTGGCTGAACCGTGCGCGTGTTATTACTGAGCCTGCCGTATCTTGCTAAACTGATCATGTGACAGAGGCTCGCCGGTTGGCCTCACCCCTGGCCGAATGGCGGCTCCATTCTGATGGAGAGGGGAAAAGGGGCCGGGGGTTAAGGGGTGAGGCTTGGTGCCGGTGCTCAAAAGTTTGGTTTTCAATGTGAGTATCAGTAACAGCCTATCCGTGAATTTTGGGCGCGGCAAAGGCCCCTACCAGAATACACCGTACGCCGAATCTGGAATACGCGCCCCGTCTCCACAACTTGACACCCCCCGCGCAAGTGCTATGCTTGCAAGTCGCTGACTGTCACGCCCAAGGACCACTGCTCGTATGCCTGCATCCCATTCTCGCGTCCGGCTGCATCCGGGGCAGCTTGCGTTGATCGTAGTGCTGTTGTGGGTGCAATTCCTGCTGCGCACCGACCAACCACTCAAGCAACCTGCGTTCGTGGACGAAAGTTACCACGTCCAGCGGGGCGAGATCGTCTACGACCTGGATCGCAACCCGGTTGGGTTCAGCAACGGCAAGCTCCTGTTTTATTACTGGCTGGGCCTGTTTGCCCCGCGCGGCGACAGCGCGCTGGCGGTCGGACGGCTGGCAGTCGCGCTGTTTTCATTGATCACCAGCGCGGCGATCATGGCCCTGGCGCGGGAGTTGTTCGGCAGGGCCGCCATGCTGCCCGCGCTGGCGCTGTATGCCCTGGCTCCCTACGCGGTGTTTTTCGAGCGCATGGCCCTGGCGGACCCGTTCGCGGGGGGATTGGCGGCGCTCGCGGCGTGGCAAAGCGTGCGGCTGGCGCGTGATCCGTCTCCCTCGCGGGCGCGTGGGGCGCTGGTCGGGCTGCTGGTCGCGGCGACCGGGCTTGCCAAGCTGACCACGCTGGCCGTGGTCGGGCTGCCGGTGCTGGCGGGCGTTTTTTTCAGCGGGATTCCGCTCCCGCGCGCTCGTGACGGCGACATCAGCCAGTGGGCCGCGCGGCTGTGGCGGCGTTATCGCCGGGCGTGGGTCCCGGCGCTGATCGTGGTCCTGGCGCTGGACGGGCTGTTCCTGGCTGGCCTGCTGGCGTACAGGCTCTCCGGCGAGCAGCCGAAATTGTTCACGCAGCACCTGGTCGACGGGCCGGGCGCAACCAGCCTGTTCGACAACATCAAGGATACCTTCTCCGCCGCTGGTGATTACCTGTCCGCGCCGGTGGTCATCAGCCTGTTTTTGTTTAGTATCCTGCTGCTCTGGCAGCGCCCGCCAGCGGGCCGCTACCTGCTGGCCTGGCTGTTGGCGTTATGGCTGCCGATCACGGTCTTCGGCAGCCCGGTCCAGACGCGCTATCTGATGGCGGGCGTCCCGGCGCTGGCCGTGATCTTTGGTGGTGGCGTCGTGACGCTCAGCCGCCTGGCGCACCGCCGCGTCATCGACGGGCTGCTGGCGGTTTTGATCGTCGTATGGGCGGCCAGTTTTGGGCTGCCGTTCGGCTGGCGTGCCATAACCGATCCGGCTTCGCTGCCGCTGCCCAAAAACGACACGTACAGTTACCTGTCCGGGCCGTATGCAGGGTGGGGCACGCGTGAGGCGCTGGCTTTTCTGCGAGAAAACGGCGAGCGGATCCCCGTCAGCACCGAAAGCGGCGACGTGATCGAGCAGATTCCGGCGGTCGGCGTGTTGCAGCACTGCGGCAGCATCAGCCTGCACGTCACCGACGATTTCATCTGGACGTGCGTGGACGCGAAAAACTTCCCGATTGGTGCCATCCCCGCCGACGTGCGCGAGTGGTCGCCGCTGCTGGATGCGCTCGACAAATGGCCGTTCGTGTACCTGGTGACTGAATTCGCCGGGTCGGATACGGAGGACCTCGCGCAGCGCTGGGAACTGGTCTACGCGTCGTCGCGCCCGCTGGGTGGCTGGACGGTGGCCGTGTGGCGCATCACGTCCACCGATTGAGCGAGGGGGTATCCACATGACCGAAAAAGTGTTCTGGCAGGACCCGTACCTGGCGCGGCTCGAAACCCGCATCACGAGCGTGACCGGCGATGAGGTCACGGTCGAGCGCACGATCTTCTATGCGTTCTCCGGCGGGCAAGAAAGCGATGACGGCACGATTGGCGGCAGGCGCGTGCTGCTGGCGCGTAAAGATGGACTCGAACTGGTCTACAGACTCGAACCCGGTCACGGCCTGAAGCCCGGCGACCCGGTCACGATCACGATTGACTGGGAACGGCGGTACGCGCTGATGCGGCTGCATTTTGCTGCCGAACTGGTGTTAGAGCTGGCCTACCGCACGCTGGAGTCGATCCAGAAGATCGGCGCGCACATCGCCCAGGATAAAGCCCGCATCGATTTTGACTGGGGCGAAAATATCTCAAGCGTGCTGCCCGCGATCCAGACCGAAGCCCACACCATCATCCAATCCGGCCAGGCTATCACCAGCGCGTTCAGCGACGAAATAAACGAAGCCCGCTACTGGGAAATCGCCGGATTCGCGCGGGTGCCCTGCGGCGGCACGCACCTGAGGAATACGCGCGAAGTGGGGACCATCACGCTCAAGCGTAAAAACGTGGGCAGCCATAAGGAGCGGATCGAGATTTTCGTGAGTTCCTGATGACCACGCGGCGCGAGGCGGCGTTCCCTGGCAAACTTGGCCCAAAGCCACGATTTGAAGCATAATGCAAGCATACACATCGTCGCGTGGTCTTATACCGGGGAGACACAGAACCGTATGGCTTCTCAACTACACCAGGCTGTCGAGCTTGCCCAGGCAGGCCAGCGGGAAGAATCCCGCCAACTGCTGTGGCAGTTCTTGCAGACCGAACCCAACAACGAGGTCGCATGGCTGTGGCTGGCGTCCGTCGCCGCCGACCAGCCCGAATATCAACACGCGCTGAACCAGGTGCTGCGCATCAATCCCAACAACCAGCGCGCCCAACAACTTCTAGCCCAGTTCCAACAACAACAGCAAAGTCCGCCGCCGGTCGCGCCGCCAGCTCTGCCATACAGCCCGCCGCCGAGTCCACCCGCCTACGATTACAGCCCGCGCCCGCCGGAACCGGTCCAGGGCGTGCCCGCGCCCCAGCAGCAGCAGCCCGCCTATTCTCCGGTGTACGCCCCGCCGCGCCCCGTCGAGGTCCAGGTACGCGAAAAGCGGCGCGGCTGCCTGGGCTGCCTGCCAGGGGCGGCAGGTTGCGGCGGCTGCCTGGGCTGCGGCGGCTGCGGCCAGGGCTGTTTGATCGCGCTGTTCCTGTTCATCGTGCTGCCGGTCGTGGCGTGCGGCGCGTTGAGTTTCGCCAACGTCAGCCTGGGCCCGCTGGATATTCCCGCGCGGTACCTGCCGGGCGAATTCGGGCGTAAAAGCATCACGGTCGATACCGCCAGCTTCGAGGCGACGCTCAAGGTGCCGCGTAGCTGGTACGTGGCCAATGCGGATAACTCCCAGTGGAAGACGTGGGTGGACGTGCTCGACAGCGTGATGCCGTTTCAAAACGACAGCCAATCCTGGACGCAGTTCGAAACCAGCCCGAATATCACGTTCGTGGATGGCGACCCGGTCATCCTGAACGAAGGCGGCGGCGTGATCGGCATGGTGCTCTATGCCAATACCGTGCAAGGTAGTTTTTCGTGCGCGGACGTGCGCGGACAGCAAGCCGGCTATGACTCGGTTGACTCGTATGGCAACGACCTGTGCGGCTACAGCGTTCACGACGTATTGCCCGCATCGGTGACCCCGGTCTTTAAGGGCATCGATCCGCCCGACGACACACGCACCATCGATTTTTACGTGCCGGTGGATACCACGACCGCGACCCACTGGCAGATCACGCTGCCGGACGGCGTGTACGACCAGTTGAAGGACCAGATCGACTATATGATCGGGTCGGTCGAGGTCACACCAAAATAAACGGGCCGCGATTGACAGCCGGGGCGCAGCGATGTATAACCGCCCGGATATGTGATTAACTTGCATTGGTGCGCTCAGCTTTACGAGGAGCTTTTTCTGATGGCGAGCATACAACGCATTGCAGTGATGACGAGTGGGGGTGACGCCCCCGGCATGAATCCCGCGATTCGTGCCGTAGTCCGTACCGCCGCCGGGCACGGTGCAGAGGTGTACGGCATCCGGCAGGCCTACGCCGGGCTGTTGGCCGGTGACTTCGAGCGCATGACGACCCGCGACGTGAGCGGTATCATCCAGCGCGGCGGCACGATCCTGCAAACGGCGCGCAACCTGGAATTCAAGACGGTACAGGGTCAAAGACGCGGGCTGCGCCGCCTCAACGAACACGGCATCGAGGGCCTGGTGGTGATCGGCGGTGACGGCAGCCTGCGCGGCGCGCTGACGCTGCATACCCTCGGCTTTCCGGTGATCGGTATTCCCGGCAGCATCGACAACGACATCTGGGGCACCAATACGAGCATCGGCGTAGATACCGCGCTCAACACGATTCTCGACGCGGTGGACAAGCTGCGCGATACTGCCGCCAGCCACGAACGCTGTTTTTTGCTGGAAGTCATGGGCCGCAACTGCGGGTATATCGCCACGATGGGCGGCATCCTGGGCGGCGCGGAATTTATCATGATCCCGGAGCATCCGACTACCCTGGAAGAGATCGGCCAGACGCTCGAAAGCGCGTACATGCGCGGCAAAAGCCACGCGATGGGCATCATCGCCGAGGGCGCTACGCCGAAGATTCACGAGGTCGCGGCCTACCTGGAAAGCCACGAGGTCGGCTTCGAGGTGCGCATCACGGTGCTGGGCCACGTCGTACGCGGTGGCAGCCCCAGCGCGTTCGACCGCCTGCTGGCGACGCGCCTGGGCGTGCGTGCGGTCGAACTGCTGCTGGAGGGCCAGAGCGGCCTCATGGTCGGGCTGCACGGGCGCGAGATCGGCACCGTGTCGCTGGAAGACGCCACGACCAAGCAGCGCGAAGTCTCTGAGAATTATGTCGAAATGGCCGAGATGCTGGCCCGCTAAGTGCGAGCAGATT
>CAYMTN010000064.1:0-392 GCA_964393335.1 uncultured Anaerolineaceae bacterium | reverse complement strand
CTCGCCTCGGCGCGAAACGAGGCCAGGGCGTGAGGTAAACCGGCGACAAGCCGAAAAAACCATGCTTCAGCTCTTGAGTTGACACGTATTGGGCGCGGCAAACGCCCCTACGAAAACAGCCTGCACGATTTCTGTGATCGTACTGAGTGGTATTTGTACCTGGAGGAACCTGCGCCTTTGGGGGTGTTTTTGTGATAAATGTCAAAGGCGGAGCCAGCCGCGCGTGGTATAATCAGCAGCGGGTCCGGCCAGACCCAAGAAATAGTGTTTATATCGACACCGGGCGGCGCGTCCCGCCAAACTAAGCCGCATTGTTCTGATTTGGAGGAGTTGAACGTATGTTACGCATTGGTGTTCTCACGGGTGGTGGTGACGTTCCGGGCCTGAACCCG
>CAYMTN010000063.1:0-23386 GCA_964393335.1 uncultured Anaerolineaceae bacterium | reverse complement strand
CATTTGCGGCGGGCTGTCCGGTGATCGTCAAGGGTCATCCCAGCCACCCGGCGACATCCGAATTGTTCGCGCGTGCGATCAACCGCGCGGTGACGGCGTTGGGCTTCCCATCCGGCTTTTTCTCGCTGCTGCAAGGGGCCAGCATCGACGTAGGCCAGCGATTGGCTCAACATCCCCTGGTCGAGGCAATAGCGTTCACCGGGTCACTGCGCGGCGGACGCGCGTTGTTTGATACCGCCGCCCGGCGGCCCCGGCCTATCCCTGTTTACGCGGAGATGGGCAGCATCAACCCGGTGGTTATCCTGCCCGGCGCGATAGCGGCGCGCGGCGAGACGTTGGCCGGAGAACTGGTCGCATCGGTGACGCTGGGAGCCGGGCAGTTCTGCACGAATCCAGGGCTGGTCTTGCTGCTGGATTCGCCTGAATCACGTGCGTTTATCGACATGGTGCGGCAGCGCATGGCGCAGCGCGAACCCGCCGTGCTGCTGAATGCCAATGTCGAACAAGGGCTGGCGCGCGCCGTTGCGCATACCCTGGAACAGCCCGGTATCGAAACCCTGACAGGCGGATCGGCGGTAGACGGCGCGGGTTATTGTTACGCAAACACCGTGCTGCAAACGACGTCAGACGCATTTCGCGCCGGGTCCGACCTGCAAACCGAGCATTTTGGCCCGGTGACGCTCTGTGTGTTGTGCGAGTCGTTTGAAGATATGCGCGTGACGCTCACCGGGCTGCATGGCAACCTCACAGCGGCGGTTCATGCCGCTAGTGACGAACAGAACGACGCGGCGCAGATCTACGATGTGTTGCGTGAAAAGGTAGGCCGCCTGATCTGGAACGGTTTTCCAACCGGCGTCGAGGTCGGTTATGCGATGCAGCACGGCGGACCATACCCGGCGACGACCGCCCCGGCGACGACGTCGGTTGGCATGACGGCGATCAAACGTTTCTTGCGCCCGGTGGCCTTTCAAGACGTACCGGATGCGCTGTTGCCGGATGCACTCAAAAACGCGAATCCGCTGGGCATCTGGCGTCTGGTCGATGGCGAATTGACGCGCGCTTCCATCACGGGAGCCTGATCTCAGCCGCCGCGCGGGCCGGGGCGGCAGTTGCCTGATCCAGATGCGCGATCAGGTGAGAAAGCGTGCGCACGGCCTGCGCGTACTCGTCCAGCGGGAGGTGTTCGTCCGGCGTGTGGTCCAGGTGGCTGTCACCGGGACCGTAGGCGACGATCGGGCAGCGCCACCGCGCGCCGACGACGTTCATATCACTGGTGCCGCCTTTTAACACAAAACCCGGTCGTGTGTCTGCGGCGCGAATGGCCGCCAACATGCCGCGCACGAGCGGGTTATTTTTGTCACCCTGGTACGCGGCAGCCATACTGTAGGCGCGCAGATCGGCGTCTCGCTCTGCGAACGAGCGCGCGGCGGCGGTTACGTCGTCCGGCGAGAGGTGCGGTGGCAGCCGGAAGCCAACCGTCAGGCGCACTGTGTCCGTAAACCCGTCCGATCCGGTATTGATGGCGCGAAGCTGCGGTGAGACTTCCTCAAACAGCCGCGTGGCTTCCCTGTTTTGATCGTCCGCCCACCGCAACAATGCCTGCCAAAACGCGACCCCGTGCGCACCTGCGCTTGGTTCGGGGCGCGAGGTGTGGGTGACCGGCTGTGCATACGTGTAATCGATCAGCAGGTGCCCCTTGTACCCCAATGTGATGCGGTCCGCGCCGCTTGGCTCGCCGATGATGCACAGGTCCGGCGCGTACTGGTCGCGGACGTAGTGCGCGCCTTTGCTGCTGGGCGCTTCTTCTTCCACCGCGCCAATCACGACGACGCGCCAGCCGGGCGGCGGCTCGACCTGGGCGGCGGCGTCGGCGAATGCGCATAACGATCCCTTGGCATCGACGCTGCCACGTCCAAACAGGCGGCCACCCTCAACGCGCACCGGGATGGCACCCGGCACCGTGTCGATGTGGCCGAGCAGCAGCAGGCTGTGGCCCGCGTCCTGCGGGCCACGCACCCCTACCGCGTTCCCGGCGGCGTCGATGTGGGCGGTGAGATCATGCGCGTTCATCCAGTCCACAAGATACTGCACGGCTTCGGCTTCCTGTTCCGACGGGCTGTACCGGCGAACCAACTCGATCAGCAGGTCAGACACGGCGTTTGCTCTCCTGTAGCTGGGCGGTGATAGTTTCGACGGTAGCGGTGGTGTGGCCAGTATGTCGCGTAGCATAGGTGACACGCCGCACGGCGGCGGCTGCGCCCGTGTAACCGAGGTGATCGAGCAGCAGCGCGGCGCTGAGAATCGCGGCGCGTGGGTCGGAGCTGCCCTGTCCGGCGATATCGGGCGCGCTGCCGTGTACCGGCTCAAACAACGCGGGGCGTTTCATGCCCACATTAGCCGATGGTGCCAGTCCCAGCCCGCCGGTCAGCCCGGCTGCCAGGTCGCTGAGGATGTCACCGAATAGGTTTGTCGTCACGATCACGTCGAAACGCGCCGCGTCTTGCACCAGGCGCAGCGCGGCGGCATCCACCAGCAGCTCGTCGACCGCCAAACCGGGGAACCCGGTGACCACGTCCAGCGCCACGCGCCGGAACAGGCCGCACGTTTCTTTGAGCACGTTAGCTTTATGTACAATCGTCAGCCTGCCGCGCCGCTGCATGGCTTGTTCACACGCCAGCCGCACGATCCGTTCGGACGCGCGTGCCGTGATCACGCGCTCGGTGATGGCCGTCGCACCGCCGTCTTCGACGCGTTCGCGCCCGCTGTACAATCCTTCGGTGTTTTCCCGGACTACAAGCAGGTCGATGGTGTCTCCAATGGCCGGACGCAAGTTCGCGAACAGGTCAAAATGCCGCCGCAGCGACAGGATCGGGCTGCGGTAACCTGCCACTTTGGTCATAGGCGAACTCGTCGCGCCAAACAGGATCGCGTCGGCGGATTCGCACAGCGCCAGTGTGTCGGATGGTAGGGCGTCGCCGCGCCGTTCAAACACGGCGAAGCCCGCCTCTGCCTCGTGGAAGGTCAGCGGCAGGTCACACGTTTCCAGCACGGCGCGCGCCGCCGGGACGACTTCCTGCCCGATGCCGTCGCCGGGGATGAGGACGATCCGGTGAGTCATGATTGGTTCGCCCCTGTGAAGCGGCGCTGCAGCATTGGCAGCAGCCCGCCCGCGTCAAGAATCGCCTGTACGGACGGAGAGAGCGGCGCGATCTCAAACGTATGTCCGGCGGCGCTGATCCGCCCGGCAGTTCGATCCAGCGTGATCCGGTCGCCGGTCTGGACCACATCATGCAGCGCGGGACATACCACCGGCAGCACGCCCTGGTTGATGCAGTTTCGGAAGTAAATGCGGCTGAACGAACCTGCGATGATCACGCCGACCCCCGCATATTTCAGTGCGGTGACGCCCTGTTCGCGGCTGCTGCCGCAGCCCCAATTACGTCCTGCGACGATCACGTCGCTTGGCTGCACGGCAGCGGCAAACGCGGGATCAAGGTCTTCGAGCGCGTGCGCGGCGATCTCGTCCGGCGCGGTCAGCGTGTAGGTATAGCGTCCGGGGAAAATGACGTCCGTGTTGACGTCGTCGCCATAAACCCAGCAGCGGTGTTCGGTGATCATGTCAAAAACTCCCTCGGATCGGTGATTTCGCCACGCACGGCGCTGGCCGCGACCACGTATGGATTGCCCAGGTAAACCGGCGCGTCGGGCGTGCCCATGCGCCCTCGGAAGTTGCGGTTGGCGCTGCTGATCGTCGTTTCATCCGGCGCAGGGATGCCCATGTGATTGCCCATACACGGGCCGCAGCCCGGCGTACCGATGGCCGCACCGGCTGCCAGCAGCGTTTCGATGATGCCTTCACGCGCGGCGGCCCGGTACACCTGGGCGCTGGCTGGGATGACGATCAGACGACAGCGCACCGTCTGGCCGCGTAACACGTCGGCAGCGGCGCGCAGATCCTCCAGCCGCCCATTCGTGCAGGTGCCCAGGAATGCCTGCTGCACCGGTTGGCCGGCGACTTCCGACAGCGGCACGACGTGGTCCGGCTGGTGGGGCAGCGCGATTTGTGGCTCAAGCCTGGTCACGTCAAAGGAGTGCTCGGCGTCATACACCGCGTCAGGATCGGGATATAGCGGCGTAAAACCGCGCGTGCGGCGCGGCTCCAGGTAGTCAAATACGGCCTGGTCGGGCGGCAGATAGGCGTTTTTGACGCCAAACTCGGCCATCATGTTGGGAATGGTCGCCCGCTGATCGAGCGACAGGGCGCTGATCGTGTCCCCGGCAAACTCCACCGAGCGATACAGGCCGCCATCGGCTCCCAGATCACCCAGGATACGCAGGCTGACGTCTTTGCTGGTGACTCCGGCGCGCGGTCTGCCGGACAGCGTGATCCGGGTGGCTTCCGGCACGCGAACCCATAACTCGCCGGTGGCCCATAACGCGGCCATTTCGGTGCGCCCGACGCCGGTTCCAAACGCGCCCAACCAGCCGAAGTGCGTGCTGTGACTATCCGCGCCGAGGATCGTTTCGCCGGGCAAAATCAGCGCCTCCTCGCTGATTACCTGGTGGCAGATGCCGCGCCCGACGTCGAAAAAATGCGCGATGCCCTGTTCCTGCACCCACGCGCGGATCTCGGCGTGGTTCTGGGCGTGGCGCGTGGTCGGCGCGGGTACGGCATGATCCAGCGTGATCGTCACGCGTTCAGGGTAGCGAATGCCGGGCGCGCCGGTCTGCTCGAAGATACGCCGGATCGCGGCGGAGTTGTCGTGACTGAACACGACATCCGGCGTGATGTCGAGAATGTCGCCCGCGCGGGCCGCCGTGACTCCGGCGGCCCGTGCCAGGGCTTTTTCGGCAAAGGTTCGGCCCGCCATCAGATGCTCCTCGCGGCTGCTTCGGCCAGCAGGTGATCGATCTCGGCCAGCCCCAGCGGTTTGACGTCGGCGCGGCGTTTGACGTCGAGCGTGATAGCGCGCAGGGTCGTTTCGTCCAGGCTCAAGCCGAGGAGCATGGCGCGTTCGCGTAACGCGTTCCAACCAGTCAAACGGTGCCCGATGGCGACTTCACGCATCAGGCCGAAATCTTGCGGCTGCAAAATCTCGTATGTTGACGGATCGGCCAGCACTGCTTTGGCGTGGATGCCTGCCTTGTGGATAAACGCGCTGGCACCGGTGATGTAGTTATTGAACGGAATCCCGATTCCGCACCAGTCGGCGATCAGGTGGTCGAGATGCGCCAGCAGACCGAGATTGTACTTGTTTACGTACGCCCGGTTGAGCGTATAAAGGCGCGCGATCAAACCACCCAGCGGCGTGATCCCGTTGCGTTCCCCGATGCCGAGCACGGTCGTGTCGATGTGTGTGGCTCCGGCTTCGAGCGCGGCGCAGGCATTGGCGATGGCACACCCGCTGTCGTTGTGCCCGTGAAACTCTACGTCCAACCCGGTCAGCCGCACAAGTTGGTGAACCATCCCGTAAACCTGCTGGGGTAGGGCCACGCCGACCGTATCCGCCACGCCTAAGCGGTCCACCATGCCCAGGCTTGCAACGGCGAGATACACGCGCAGCAGATCGGCTTCCCGGCTGCGGAAGGTGTCTTCTGTGCTGAACCGCAAGACGATATCCGGCGCTTGGGACCGGACGTAAGCGACCACGTCGGCGGCGAGATCGATAATCTGACTGATGTTTTTGCCGTGACTGTGTTCCATCAACTGCGGCGATGTGCCGATCACGATATCCAACCCGCCGACGCCCGTATCCAGCGCGCGCGCCGCGTCATTTTTGTTGCAGCGGATGTGGGTCAGGATGCGAGCGTTCAGCCGGGTGGCGACTACGACACGGATGTCGGCTTCACTTTGCGGTGACGCGCACGGCGAGGTCATTTCGATCATCTCGATGCCAAACTGGTCGAGCAGACCGGCGATTTCGAGCTTTTGCGCGGTGGTGAAGGTCGCGGTGCTAAACTGCTCGCCTTCGCGCAGCGTGCTGTCAATGATGTGATAATGATCAAATGGCATCGGTCAATGTCTCCTCGATGGTAGTTACTGCCTGCCATAAATCGTCGTCTGAAATAACCAATGGGGGCAGCAGGCGCAGCACGGTGGCCCCAGCGGGCAGCGCCAGCACGCCGCGCGCCTGGAGCGCCTGCAACACCGGCGCAACTTTGCTGCGCAGTTCGATTCCGATCATCAGGCCGCGCCCGCGCACGTCGCGTACGGCGTCAGAGGACAGGTGATCGCGCAGGCGTGCCAGTACGGCATCGCCGCGTTCGCGCGTGGATTGAATCAGGTCGGTGTGTTCGAGCACGTCCAACACTGCCAAGCCCGCCGCGCACGCCAGCGGATTGCCGCCAAACGTGCTGCCATGTGAGGCCGGGGGCAGCTCGCCCACGCGCTCACCGATCACGACCGCGCCCATCGGCACCCCTCCCGCGATACTTTTCGCCAGGCACAACAGGTCCGGCTGGATGCCGTCGTACTGGTGCGCAAACAACGACCCGGTGCGCCCGAATCCGGTTTGTACCTCGTCGATGATCAACAGCGTTCCGTTCGCGCGGCAGAGGTCGGCTACGGCGCGCAAGTAACCATCTTCGGCGGGGATCACGCCGCCCTCACCCTGCACGGCTTCGACCAGCACGGCTGCGACGGAATGGTCCAGCGCCCCAGCCAGCCGTTCGACGTTGTTATACGGTACGTGCCTCACCTCCGGCAGCAGCGGCTCAAACGGTTCACGGTACGCGCGGTTCCAGGTGGCGCTCAGCGCGCCCAACGTCCGGCCATGAAAGCCGCGCATGGCTGCGACGATGCCAGGTCGCCCGGTCGCCAGCCGCGCTATCTTGATCGCGCCCTCGATAGATTCTGCGCCGCTGTTGCATAAAAAGACGCGCGGCATGTCTGCCGCCTGGCACAGCGCCGCCTGGTATCGCGCGCGCACCGGGTTGTGAAACAGCTCCGGGCACACGATCAGATCGGCGGCTTGCGCCTGGATCGCGGCGATCACGGCGGGGTGCGCGTGGCCGAGGTTGGCCGCGCCCTGGCCGCCCACGCAGTCGATATACCAGTTTCCCGCGGCGTCTAACAGGCGAGCGCCCTGGCCGCCCACAATCTCTAGATCACGTTTGACATACGCGCCGCTGGTATGTGCCTGTTCCAGCATGATCAGATCAGCCAGTGACTCAGATGGCGTGTTCAACATGGCGGACCCCGTTCGTAATATGCGTGCCGCTGCCGGCTAGCGCGTTGTCGAGCGGATCGGTGATGCGTGCATCGGCCAGGATCACGCGCGGGACGTTGGCAGCCTGTGCAGCCAACAGTTTCTTTTTCATGCGACCCTGTGCCAGGGATTCGTAAGCATCCAGGTCATGCAGCGAAAAGCCACTGACCACCGACGCTGGATCGTCGATGCAGCGTAGCAGGCCCGGCACATTACTGAGAATAATCAGCGTGTCAGCGTCCAGGGAGCGCGCCGTTGTGGCCGCGACGAGATCGCCATCGACGTTCAGGCGTTCGAATGTCTCGCCCAGCGCCACCGGCGCGATAACTGGCATCAGGCCCGCGTCCAGCAGCGTAATCAGCACCCCGGTGTTGATGCCGGTGATCGTGCCGGAATAGTCGTCACGGATCACGACGGTTCGCCCGTTGCGGATGGCGCGGATCGCCGTTTTGCGCTGCGCGGTGATGATGTTGGGACCGGCCAGGCCCGTGACGGCAACCCCCAGCCCGGCCAACTGCGCCGTGATCTGCTGGTTGACCGACGCGGCTGCCGCGCAGTACAGATCGATCATGCGAGCGTCGGTATAACGGCTGGTATGGCCGCCCGGCCCGGTGATCGTTTGGACCGGGTACCCGGCCTGTTCGGCCAGGGCGTTGGCTGTCGCGCTCGCTCCGTGCACGAGCACCCAGCGCTCACCCTGGCAGATGCGCCGGGCCAGATTTTCGAGCACCGGCGCGTGGTCGATGCCGGCGCCACCGCCGAGTTTGAGTACGTGTATCATGGGTAGATGCCTCCAAAGGTGAGCGCGGTGGTTTCTTCAAAGCCGCACATGAGATTCATGCATTGAACAGCGGACCCGGCTGCGCCCTTGCCCAGGTTGTCGAGCGCGCACAGCAGCACGGTCCGGCCAGTGACCGGGTCGTATTCCCAGCCAACGTCGGCGTAATTGGTCCCGGCCAGCAGGCGCGGTTCGGGGTGGCGGTGCAGGCCGTTTTTGTCGTGGACGATGCGGATAAACGGCATACCTTCCCACGTGGCGCGGTAATGCTGCCACAGCTCGCGCTCCGGCAAACCCTGCGGCAGCGTGACATGTACGGCGGCGGAAACGCCACGCACCATTTCGACGCTGGTGACCGCCATCCGCACGTCAAAATCCCCGTAGCCGGCGAAGGTCTGGCGCACTTCGGCTTCGTGGCGGTGCCCGGTGAGCTGGAAAGGGCGCACCACGCCGCTGCGCGCGGGGTGGTGGCTGGACGGACTGGGTGTGTTACCGGCTTCGCTGCTGCCAACTTTCAGATCGACGATGATCGGTTGGTTCGGCTCGATCACGCAGCCTTTCACCAACGCCCACAGCGCTAGAATGGTCGCGGTCGCGTTGCAGCCGACTCCGCTCGCATATACGGCGTTTGTCAGCAGGCTGCCGTTGAGTTCCGGCAGGCCATAAACAAAACGCGGCAGCCAATCGGGAGCAGAATGCTCATGCTCGTAGGCTGCCGCGTAACGGGCCGCATCGCGCAGGCGGAAGTCGGCGCTCAGATCGACGATACGCTGGGCCAGCGCCGCGTACCGATCGATGTGGGCCTGGGCTTCGCCGTGTGGCATCGCCAGGAACAACACATCGCATGGCGCGAGCGATTCGCGCGGGATAAACCGTAAGGTGGTCTGCCCGCGCAGATGCGGGTGCACGTGGTAGGCAAACTTCCCGGCGTGCTGTTCCGACGTGATCTGCGTCACCTCAACGCCAGGGTGCGCCAGCAGCAGCCGCAGCAGTTCGCCGCCGGCATAACCCGACGCACCGGCGATGCCTGCGTTCAGCCGTTGTGGGGTCATACCGTCACCTCCTTGGTTGCGAGAACATACCGGGCGATGCGTTCCGGGATATTGACGCCGGTCGTGTCGATGCTGTTGCGGAACTCCATCGTGTGATTGACTTCGCACACCAGCAGGCCGCGCGCCGGGTCTTCGAGCAGATCAATGGCCAATACGCCGCCCGCGCCGCCGCTGACGGCCCGCGCCGCATCACCGCACAGTGCGGCGATCTCCGGCGTGACCGGGCAGTTTGACGCCTGGCCGCCGCGCGCCGTATTGGTGATCCAGTGCGGCGATGAGCGGTAGATCGCGCAGATCGTCTCGGTCCCGATCACAAACGCGCGGATGTCGCGGGACGGTTTTTCGATGTATTCCTGCACGTAAAAAACCTGGTGGTTGATGCCACCCAGCACGGTTTTGTGCTCGATTAGCGCTTCGGCAGCGTCTCGATCGTTGACACGTGCCAGCAGTCGCCCCCACGATCCGATCGTGGGTTTGAGGACTGCCGGGTAGCCGAGACGCTCAATGGCGGCCAGCGCTGCTTCTTCGCTGAGCGCGATGGCGGTACGCGGTTGAGGCACCCCGGCCTCTACGAGTGCCAGCGTCGTGCGGATTTTGTCCGCGCATACGCTGGCTGTGGCATACGTGTTGACCACACGCACACCGGCGGCCTCGAACAGCTGCGCGGCGACCAGGCCCGCACTCGTGCTGACGCTGCGTTCCAACACAACGTCAACTGCCGGGTCAAAAATGCCGACGGTGGCCGCCAGGTCGCGTTCATCCAGGCGCTGGGGCGTGATGCCCAACGACTCAAACGCGGCGAACAGTAGTTTCTCTTCGACCCGCACGCGGCTGCACAGGATTCCGACTCTCATTCGCCCCAGTCTTCCATTTCCAGTGGAGCCACGTCGAGGGTCAGCGGCTCCAGCGTGATCACTTCCAGTTCTGCACCGCAATCAGGGCACGGCAAAATCTCACCCTGCATCACGTCATCCGGGACGGCGATCTCGGCCCCACATTCGACACATTCAGCTTGCAACATGGTGGTTGTCTCCTTGTCGAAAAACACGCGAACGATTCGATGAATAAAAAACGCCCCTCCCGGCGATGGTATGTCGGGAGGGGCGCTCGGCTTGTTTCCAGCATCAAGCACACTACCGGCAGATCGCCGTTAGGTGGGGTGGCCCTTCTTGGACTTCTTGAGGCTGGTGGTGTGTATCACGGTCTGATCCTGAGTTTCTCTAACCCGAAACAAAAAGCCACTCGCTGACGAGTGGCTTTGCTGGGTGCTCTGCTGGTGTACCGGTATGCAGCACGAACGAACCACTCGTCTCACTGGACGCTGGTCTTCTTCGCCTTGATCTGCTTCGCGGTACGGTAGAACATGATCATTTCCTATGTGAGATAATACGCTCACAACCTTAATTCAGTTTTTCGGTGCTGTCAAGAGGTCAAGTTAGTCAAATGGTCCAAAAGGCCACATGCCGCGCGGAGTCGTTCCGCTGTCGTGCGCGCTTTTTCCGGTGCAAAGCCCACATACGTGCTGCTCGCCATGATCTCGCGAATTGTATTGGCTGGCAGGTAGCCGCACAGGACGTGGTCCGCCGCTAGAAGGTCAACCAGGGGATTGGTATTGCCCTCCCGGGTGGCCCTCCACGCGTGCAGGCTGTGTTCGCGCAGCCGCTCGTGCATGTCCTGGCGGTCAGCGCCCGCCCGCGCCAGCGCCATGAGCAGCCGCTCGGTAGCGGCGAAGGGGCCGTATGCAGTCATGTTACGGTCGATAGCAGCCGTGTCGATCTGTAACCCCGCGACGAGGCGCTGCGCCTGGATCAGCATTTCGTCAACGGCCAGGAACATCTCCGGCAGCACGACGCGGCGGTTAGCCGAGTCGTCGAGGGTGCGTTCGAGCAGGGAATGCGCCGCGTTATCCCACAACACTGGCACCTGCGCCGCCACCCAGCGTCCCAGGCTGTCGATGTTTTCGGCTTTGACGGGGTTACGTTTGAACGGCATGGCCGACGATCCAACCTGCTTCTGGCCGAACGGTTCCGCCCATTCACCGACTGGCGGTGATTGCAGCAGCCGCAGATCAAACGCGAACTTGTACAGGCTCCCGGCGATGCCTGCCAACACGCAACCGATCCGCCAGTCTTGTTTGCGAGGATACGTCTGGGTTGTCACGTCGAACGCTTCCAGGCCGAGCAGTTCCATGACCAGTGCGTCCAACTGCGCCGCCGACAGCGGGCTGCCTTCCAGCAGCGCGGTATAGGACGCCCCGGTGCCAACCGCGCCCTTGATCCCCTTCCCGCGAATGTCCAGCCGGTGCAGCGCGTCCCAATCGGAGAGCAGGTCCTGCGCGTACTGGGCCAGCCGGTAGCCTAACGTGGTTGGTTCGGCGGGTTGCAGGTGCGTGAAACCCATCACTGGCAGGTCGGCCCACTGATCGATGCGTTCCGCGAGGACCGCCAGCAGGTCGCGCAACCGGCCCCGGACTAGATCGGCAGCCTGGCGCAGCCGCAGGGCGTCGGCGTTGTCTAACACGTCCATGCTGGTAGCGCCCAGGTGAATGATGCCGCCCCCGACCGGGCACTGCTCGGCATACGTGCGGATTTCGGCCATTACGTCGTGACGCAGTTCTGCTTCGATGGCCTGGGCGCGTTCGAGGTCGATGTCGTCTTGATGGGCTTGCAGATCCGCCACCTGCTCGGCGGTGACCAGCCCGGCCTGGTTTTGGGCTGTTGCCAGGGCGACCCAGACACGCCGCCACAACCTGCGGCGGTACTGTTCGCTCCATATGCTGCGCATTTCGCCGGAGCCATAGCGCCATGTGAACGGCGAGAGAAACGTATCGTGCGAGAACTGTTCCATAGACAGCCTGCTTTGTTCCGTGATTACCGGTACGTGTCGATCAGCGACTGGATGGTCAGGTGCTGATCCAGCGCGGTCGGCGTGATGCCACCTGGAACCGTCAGGCGCACGGTGTGCGGCGTGCCGGATCGCATGTGGAAAAAGTTATCCGAGAACCGCGCGTCATGCTCCGCCAGTCCCAGCCAGACGTACAGCGCCGGGTGTTCGGCATAGAGCGTCACCTCAAACTCGGTATTGCTTGTGGCGTGCATCTCGGCCCGAATTGCTGGATCGAGCAGTTCCAGGTGTTTGGGACGTGCCAACGTGACCAGGTTGGTTGAAACAACACCCGCACTGGTGCGCAGTTCTGCCCACAGCAGCAGGTTGCGCGCGCCATGTGTCTCGACGAAGTTGGTAAGGGGCACTGTATGTACATGCCTGCTTTGCCGGGGCAGCATGGTCACTGCCACGTCGCCGGAATCTAGCGCGGTCCCGCTGGTATTGGTGAGCGTCCAGGTTAGCGTGCCGTCGATAGACTCGGCGGCGTCGCTGGTGACGAACAACTTGACGATGCCCTGGTCAAGGTCTTCCAGGCCGGAAACCAGCAGCGGCGCGTAGAAGCGTTTTGCCATGTAATGTAGGGCTTTCCAGCGCCCGAACACGTCAATTGAGGACCACGTCGGGGCCGGCCACAGGTCGTTTAGCTGCCAGTAGAGCGTGCCCATCGTGCGCGGCATGCTGCGCCGCCAGTGTTCGATCCCGATCTGCATGGCGAGTCCCTGCACGATCTGGCTTAACCATAAGGTCGTGTCAAACGATTTGGGCAAGCGGAACCAGTCCAGCAGGTAATGGAAGATCGTGCTGTTGCCGATCCCGCTGCGCTGGTGGTATTCCATGATGTAACTGGTGATGTTGCGGTCTTCGGGCAGCGTGAACGCCGCAGTCGTGCGGGGTTCGGGGAACGATTGCAGTCCAAACTCGCTGACGAAACGGTGCCGCGTGGTGCGGTAGAACTCCAGCGGCTTGCGCTGGTGCCACACTTCCCACAGGTGCGCATCGCCGCATTCCGGATTCCACCAATAAGCCCGGTCACCGATGGGGCTGTGCGGGCTGCCCGGCCAATAGGCCCGTTCCGGGTCGAGATCGGCCACGACGTCGCGCAGCAGCACGTCAAAGAGTTTGCCGTAATCGTCCCAACTCATGGTGGTCAGCGTCCACTCTGGCCCAACCAGCCCCTGTTCAAGCTCATTGTTGCCGCACCACAGCGCCAGGCACGGGTGATTGCGGATTCGCCGGACATTATCCGCCGCTTCGGCTTTGACGTTCGCCATGAAATCGGCGTCGTAGGTTGGATACGTGCCGCACGCAAACATGAAATCCTGCCAGATGCAAATGCCGTGTTCGTCGCACGCGTCGTAAAACATGTCCGGCTCGTAGATGCCGCCGCCCCACACGCGAAGCATGTTCATGTGAGCCTCTGCCGCCGACACGATCAGGGATTCGTACTTGTCACGCGTCAGGCGCGGGACGAACGTATCGGCGGGTATCCAGTTGGCGCCTTTTGCGAAAAAGGGCACGCCATTTGCAGAAAAATAAAACGACTCGCCCCATTCGTCGGCGTGACGTTCGAGAGTCAGCGTGCGCAGCCCGACGCGCTTTTGAACCGCATCCAATCGCCGGTCATTACCGTCGCGCAGTTCGACGGCGACCGTGTACAGCGGCTGGTCACCCATGCCGTTCGGCCACCAGAGCTGCGGATCGTCGATGACCAGCTCGGCGGTTGCCTCAGACTCCGAAAATGTGACAGGTCCGGTTTCGGCCACGCGGGTGCCTTCCAGCGTTATCGAGATCGCAGCGCTGATCGCCGCATCGGTGTACCGTTCTGCACGTAAGCTCAGCGTGAGTCGCACGCCATCGGGCGTGTGATCCTGCAATATCTGTAGATCGACCAGGCGCGCGGTGTTACTGACGACCAGCTCGATATCGCGCCAAATGCCGCTGGTGACGAGCGCGGGACCCCAATCCCATCCGAAATTACTCGGTTCCTTGCGCAGCCACCCGCCCCCATTCAAACGATGAGCGCCTACACTCCAGGCAAACAAGCCGCCTTTTTCGAGTTCCTGGCGGCGGAGGTATGGCATAGGAGCTTCGAACGAAATTTCAAGGCTGTTTTCGCCGGAGACAAGGTGCGGCTTCACGTCAAATTCGTAGGTGCGATACATGTTGTCGGTACGCGCGATCTCGACGCCGTTCACGCGGATCGCTGCAAGCGTATCCAACCCGTGACAGCGCAGCAGCACCTGATCATGCGCGAGTATATCCGGCGTTACATCAAAGTCACGCCGGTACGTCCAGTCTGTTTCCCCGATCCACAACAGCCGGGATTCGTTGTCACGAAAATACGGGTCGTCGATCAGGTCATTGGCGAGCAAATCCAGGTGTACGCATCCGGGCACCTGCGCGGGAATCGTGCGCTGTTCGCCTGCTTGCTGAAGTGTCCAGTCACCGTTCAGGCTTACGATAATCACGGTTTATCTCCTTATCGGTACGGTCAGAAAAGGTCAAATCTGGCGCGACATCCTGCATTACCGGTCATGGTAGCGTGCGGCCATCTCGCGGATACGCTGCACCCAATCTCGCGCTGACGCGTACGCTGCATCGGCAAAATCGGCTCCCTGGCTGGCGTAGATGATCGAACGGGCCACGCCGATCAGCGGGCCGATGCCGGTGCGCGTGACGCCGTGTTCCACCGCCACCGCCAGATCACCCTGCTGCACGCCGATACCGGGGATCAGGAATGGTAGGGTGGGGGCCCAACTGCGAATTTGCGAGAGGTCGCGCGGTTGAGTCGCGCCCACCACCAATCCGATCTGATCCGGGTGCTTACGGGCCAGCGTGTTAAGCTGCGCCGTTACAAACCGGTAGAGGGGCGCGCGGTCGCTCGGCCAGAGCTGGAAATCGTTTCCGGTGACGTTAGTGGACCGCACCAGCACGAATACCATCCGGGCGGGATAGGCCAGCAGCGGCGTGACGGCATCCATCCCGACATAGGGCGTGATCGTCACGGCGTCGGCATTCAGCACGTCAAACGCGGCTCTGGCATAATGTTCGGCGGTGTAGGCAATATCCCCGAACTTGGCATCCAGAATGACCGGGATATCACGCGGCACAATGTTGATCGTCTCTTGCAGGGCGTGTATGCCGTCCGGACCGTATCCCAGGTAAAACATCAGGTTCGGCTTGTATGCGCACGCAAATTCGGCGGTGGCTTCGATAATGCGTTTGCCAAAGGTGAGCAGGTCAATGCCGGGCGGCATGAGTTCGGGCGTCGGGTCCAGCCCCACGCACAACCAGGAATTCTGCTGCTGCTGGGCAGCATGTAGTTTCTGAATAAACGTCATGGTTTCCATAACAAACACTCGATGGCTAATGGACGGCGTTTAGTATACCAGTTAGTTGCCCAACAGCCTGTAGTCGAATTTGCGCGTGTGGTACAATTCGTCGGTTAGCACTCCGCACAAGGCTGAAGGATGAAAACACTGTGAAGCGTGATGTTATTGGAAAACTGGCGACCGAACTGGTTTTGCGCCGCGATCAGGTGCAGCGCACGGTCTTTTTGTTGGATGCAGGCAATACCGTACCGTTTGTGGCGCGTTATCGCAAAGAAATGACCGGCAGCCTGGATGAAGAGCAATTGCGTGATCTGCTCGACCGGCTGACGTATCTGCGCAAACTGGCCGAACGGCAGGATACGGTGGTCGCGAGCATCACTGAGCAGGGCAAGCTGACACCCGACCTGGAAACGGCCATCCTGGATGCTGAAACGCTCCAGGCTGTTGAAGACCTCTACCTGCCGTACAAACCCAAGCGGCGCACGCGGGCGATGATCGCTCTTGTGCGCGGGCTGGAACCGCTGGCCGAACTGATCCTGGCCCAGCAGCCCACCCCCAAAACGCTCGACGCGCTGGCTGCGCCGTTTTTGAGCGACGATGTACCCACCATCGGGGACGCGTTTCAGGGCGCACGCGATATTGTCGCGGAACGCGTTTCCGACGACGCCCGGACCCGTGATCTGGCGCGGCGCTTGACTCAGCGGCATGGCACGATCACGTCGCGGCTGACGAATGCCAATCAGGATACCAGGGGCGTCTACCGGACCTATTATGAGTTTGAAGCGCCGCTGCGCAGCGTGCGGCCACACCAGGTTTTGGCGCTCAATCGCGGCGAGCGCGAAGGGGCGCTGCGCCTTGCCGTACAAGCGCCCGATGACGATATCCTGGGCGGGCTGCTGCGCCTGTATCCGGCCAACTGCCGCTGTGTGCTGGCGAGCGAGCTGGAGACGTCCGTAGCCGATGCGTACAAGCGACTGATCGCGCCCGCCATCGAGCGCGAAATGCGCCGCGATTTGACCGAGCATGCCGATCAACACGCGATCGGTGTTTTTGCCACCAACCTGCGCGGGCTGCTGCTCCAACCCCCGCTGAAAAATTACGTCGTGTTGGGCATTGATCCCGGTTTCCGTACGGGCTGCAAAGTCGCGGTGGTGGATACGACCGGCAAAGTACTCGACACGGCGACCATTTACCCGCATCCGCCGCAGCATGAGCGCCGAAAGTCATTGGATGTCCTGGCCCGGCTGGTGCAGCAGCACGGAGCTGGTTTGATCGCCATCGGCAACGGCACTGCCTCGCGCGAGACGGAAGACCTCGTCGCGGAATTACTGGATGAGTACGTCCGGGCGCAGTACCTGATCGTCAACGAGGCAGGGGCGTCGGTCTATTCTGCGTCGCCGCTGGCGCGTGCCGAACTGCCCGGCCTGGACGTATCCATGCGTGGGGCTGTGTCGATTGCCCGGCGCGTGCTTGATCCGCTGGCCGAACTGGTCAAAATTGACCCGCGCAGCATTGGCGTGGGTCTGTACCAGCACGACGTTGATCAAAAAGCACTTGCGCAGAAACTGGACGACGTGATCGAGTCGGTCGTGAATCGGGTCGGCGTCAACGTCAATACGTCGTCGCCCGCCTTGCTGCAACATGTCGCCGGGTTGGGGCCGAAGCTGGCCGAGCGTATTGTCGCATGGCGCGACGAGCAGGGCGCGTTTTCGTCGCGGCAGGCGATCCAGCAGGTCAAGGGTATGGGCGACAAAACGTTCGAGCAAGCTGCCGGATTTTTGCGCGTGCTGGATGGCGATAACCTGCTGGATAACACGGGCGTTCACCCGGAATCCTATCCGGCGGTTGAAGCGCTGCTCAAACACCTGAATTTGAGCCTGTCTGACCCCGACCTCGCACAACGAGTACGTGATGCACGGGGGGCGCTGGTTATTCCGGCGCTGGCGGCGACCCTGGGCGTCGGCGTGCCCACCCTGGAAGACATCCTCAACGACCTAACGCGACCGGGGCGCGACCCTCGCAGCGAATTGGACGCGTCGGTCTTACGTTCGGATGTGCTGAAGATGGAAGATTTGCAGCCGGGTATGACACTTTCCGGCACAGTGCGTAACGTGGTGGACTTTGGCGCGTTTGTAGATATAGGTGTCAAACAAGATGGCCTGGTGCATATTTCGGAAATGGCCGATTTTCACGTTCGCGACCCGTACGAAATCGTGGGTGTGGGGGACATGATCGAGGTCACGATCTTAAACGTCGATCTGGACCGGGGGCGCATTGCCTTGAGTATGCGCGCCTAGATGCGGGAACCGCCGCGCGTTCTTGCTACAATCGCCGTAATTGAGCAGAAGGGCAGGCCGATGGACAAGGTGACCATTCACCAGTTGCAGGCCATGAAGCAGCGTGGTGAGCCGATTGTCATGCTGACTGCGTATGATTATCCGACGGCATTGTTGATGGATCAGGCCGGAATTGACGTGATCCTGGTGGGCGACTCTGTCGGCATGGTGGTGCATGGTTTCGACAACACCTTGCCAGTCACGATGGATATGATGGTGCTGCATTGTCAGGCCGTGCGGCGCGGTGCGCGCCGGGCGTTTGTCATTGGTGATATGCCGTTTATGAGTTACCAACTTTCTATCGAACAGGCGAAGCGTAATGCCGCCCGTCTGCTGGTCGAAGGTGGCGTGGATGCCGTCAAACTGGAAGGTGGGCAGCACATGGCGGAGACGGTGCGTGCCCTGGTCGCAACCGGGATCGCCGTACAGGGACACATCGGACTGACTCCGCAGAGCATAAGCCAGTTGGGCGGGTTCAAGGTCCAGGGCAAAACCGCCAGCGCGGCGCGGGGACTGATCGCGGATGCCCAGGCGCTCGAACAGGCCGGGGTGTTCAGCTTGGTGCTGGAATCGGTCCCGGCGCGGTTGGCCGCCCTGATCACGCGCTCGGTCGGCATCCCGACGATTGGCATCGGCGCGGGTGTTGGCTGTGACGGGCAGGTGCTCGTGTCGCATGACGTGTTGGGCCTGTTCGACCGTTTTACGCCGAAGTTCGCCAAGCAGTACGCGCATCTGAACGAAACGATCCGCGCAGCGTTTGAAGCATACCGGGATGACGTGCGCGCGCGGACGTTTCCCTCGGATGAGCACAGCTTTAGCATGCCGGATGATACCTGGACAGCGCTGGAATCCGGGCCGGATGATCCGGCGGGAGGATAACCATTCGCATCGGGATTATCGGCGTCGGCGCGATGGGCTGCCTGTTCGGAGCGCGACTCAGCCCGCACGCCCACGTGACGTTGATCGGCCACTGGCCGGAACAGCTTGGTGCGCTGGCGGCTGCGCCGCTGCGTTATGTCTTGCCGGACCGGCGCGAGGACACGATCAAACTGCATGCGGTCGCTGATCCACTCCAGGTGAGGGCTGTAGACCTGGTATTGGTTGTCACCAAAACCGGCAAAACCCGCGCTGCGGCGCAGGTTGCCGCGCAGATACTGGCCCCGGATGGATTGGTCATCACGCTGCAAAACGGCCTCGGCAGCGACGCAATTTTGGCCAGCGTGTTAGGCACGGAGCGCGTCACAGTCGGCGTGACGACGCAGGGCGCATCCACTGGCGGAGAGCCGGGTATCGTAATCGATGGAGGGGCCGGGTTGACCGTCCTGGCGACGCGCTCTGCCATCGACGGGCAGGTGCGGGCGGTCGCGGCGCTGTTTGAGCGCGGCGGGTTGCGCGCCGAGGTGGCCGGGGATGTGCGTTCGCTGCTGTGGAACAAGCTGGCGGTGAACGCGGCGATCAACCCGCTGACCGCGATCTTACGCGTGCCCAATGGGGCGCTGATCGAAAACGCCTGGGCGCGTGATGTGCTGGACCAGGTGGTGGCTGAAGTGGCCGCAGTTGCCGCTGCACAGGGAATCCCGGCCATTGACAACCTGGTCGCGCGCGTCGGCGCGGTGGCTCGCCGCACGGCAGCGAATCAATCGTCCATGCTGCAAGACGTGTTGCGCGGTGCGGAAACCGAGATCGACGCGATCAATGGGGCGGTTGTGCAGGCCGGTGACAGGCTGGGTGTGCCCGTGCCCGTTAACCGTTTGTTGGTCGCGCTGATCAAGGCGCTCGAAGCTGCTCGCCCGGTTCAGATACGCCAAACAGGGACATAAGAACGATGCAGATACTGGAAAAAATCGATGAGGTGCGGGCGGTACGTTGGGTCGATCCGCTGCTGACATGGGGGCTGGTGCCCACGATGGGCGCGTTGCACGAAGGCCACTTATCGCTGGTGCGGCGTGCGCGTGCTGAAAACGATCGTGTTGGCGTGAGCATTTTCGTCAACCCGACTCAATTCGACCGCCGTGCCGACCTGGACGTGTATCCGCGCCGGCTGGAGAAGGACTGCGCGCTGCTCGCGGCGGAAGGCGTTGACGTCGTATGGGCACCGCCGGAAGATGAGGTTTACCCGCCGGACTTTAATTCTTATGTTACAGTAGAAACGATCACAAAACCACTGGAAGGTGCTGCGCGCCCCGGCCATTTTCGTGGCGTGACGACGATCGTGACCAAGCTGTTTCATGTCTTTGAGCCGACACGGGCCTATTTCGGCCAGAAGGACGCGCAGCAGGCTGCCGTAATCCGCCAGATGGTGCGTGATCTGGCCTTTAACCTGGAAGTGGTGGTTTGTCCGATTGTGCGCGAGCCGGATGGACTGGCGATGAGCAGTCGTAATGTGCTGCTTGGTCCGGCTGAGCGTGCGGCGGCCCTGGTGCTGTCGCGGGCGCTGATGGCGGCGCGCGCCGAGTGGGACGCGGGACGGCGGACAGCCGATCACTTGCGGGGGACGATGCGCACGATCATCGAGGCCGAACCACTCGCCCGCCCGGATTATGTCAGCGTGGCCGATCCGGTGACGCTCACGGAGATCGCCGGGGACGTTGAGCGCGCGCTGCTCAGCCTGGCGGTTTTTATCGGTCAAGTGCGCCTGATCGACAACATGCTGGTCGGTTCGGATTCCGCAACCTGACCCCGCGCAGGGATACACGGAACACTGAGCGTACTTTGTACGGCCCCCGTTATTTGCGCTGATCATCCGGCGAACGGCGCTATATGCCGGTCAAAGTGGCGCTTGAGCACGCTGTTGTACGTATCCTGGTGGGCGCGAAGCACGGCGAATAACTGTTCGCCAAACGTGTCGAGCAGCGAGCCGAAGGTAACGTGCAGCACCTGCCGCGCGTCGAACTGGTCGAGCAGGCTTGGCAGGGCCGCGTCACCGAGATCACGCGGGACGTTCGCCAGATCGGCTGATACATGATAACTGGCTTTGTCTTCCGGGTAGCGGGTTATGGCGTGGGTCAACAGCTCGCGGAACAGCGCCGGATCGTGCATCGCGATCACGCGCAGGGCTTCCAGCCAGCTTGTACCGGCTGTTTTCAGATGGACGTATGGATTTGCGTGACGTGCGATGATCGGGTAGACGCTGAATTTGTCGGAACCGGAGTGAATGCTGAGTTTGTACGGTCCCAGTTCGCGCGCGATCTGCGCGTGTCGAACAAAATCGGCCTCGAACGTGTTCAGGTCCCCGATATAATCCACACCTTTCTCAAACCGGCCCACAAAACGCGGCGCGAGTCCCTGAAACGGCACGCCCAACTGCATCAATTCTGATGCGATGAAATAGTGTTCTGCGGGGCTGGTGGGGGTATCAGTTTCGTCCACTGACACTTCAAGATCGTAGGGCTGCCCGTCCAACCGGGCGGCAATATGGCGCGCCATCTGCACGACGTCGGCCAGCGCGGCACCATACTTGCAGGCGGCCCGCCACAGCATCACCTCGCTGATCTCGCCTGCGGGTGATGATCCGGTGTAGCGCTTGCGCAGTGAGTCGGGCGTGCTGTCGAGCGCGTCCCAGGGCAGCGCCGCGTATTTGGTTCGCAGCGTTGCCGGGTCGTCGGTGTGCGCCGCGTTGTCAACATAATCGCTTGGATCGAGTGTAAAACCGATGAACCCTGCCGCAATACCGCGATCAATCACGTCCGTGTTCTTGAGGTGATCGGCATCACAGCCAAAGCCGCTGCGATAATTCATCGCAAAGACACCCCACGTCGCGTCGTCCATGACGTTCTGGGCCGTGCGGCGGGATCGCACCATCTCGCGGATCGATTGTTGGGCGAAAACCGGAAACATGTCGTAATCCTGTACAGCCAGAATATGCCCCGGTGTCGCCAGTCCCAGCCGGTCACCACAGCCGACCGATTTGCGCAGCCCGACGGTCGTCGGCGCGCTCCAGGGCAGGGCGCGGCGCAGCGCGGCGGCATTTTGCGCGTCCAACGGGCAGAGCCAGGCAGTTCCCTGCTGCTCGCCGTGAAATCCGTCCGGCAGTTGCCCGCTGATGTGCAGCCGCCTTCCGCCTTTGGTTGTGATCAAGGAAAATTCAGACATGGATAGTCACCCGTTTCTCACTGGCAGCGAAAAAGGCTGCATTTGCTGTAAAATGTGATATAATGTAATCGATTACAGTTAACACCCAACCGGGCACTTTGTCAAGTTTTGTGTTTTTTGAGCAAGGAGACCCTGCCATGAATTCCCGTCCCAAGATTGTTTTGCCCGACGACCGGTACTTTGGCCCTGATTCCAGACAAAAGGAGATCGCCCTGGAGCTTTACGGGTTGGTCGCCAAATTGCCGTTGATATGCCCGCACGGGCACGTGGACCCGCGCATGTTTGCCGAACCCGATTTTTCGTTTGGCACGCCAACCGATCTCCTGATCATCCCTGATCATTATATCTTCCGCATGCTCTATTCGCAGGGCATTCCGATGGAAGAACTGGGGATTCCGCGCGCCGCCGGATCGGACTCTGTCGATCACCGCCAGGTGTGGCAGGCATTCGCTGAACATTATTATCTGTTTCGGGGCACACCCAGCGGCCAGTGGCTGGATTATGAGCTAAAAATCCTGTTTGGCGTTGAAGACAAACTGACCGGCGAATCGGGGCCGGATATCTACGACCAGATCGCAGCACGCCTGGAATCACCTGAATTCCGGCCCAGGGCGCTGTTTGAGCGCTTCAATATCGAAGTCCTGTGTACCACCGACGCGGCCACCGATTCGCTGGTGTATCACCGGGCGATCCGGGAGTCGGGTTGGTCCGGGACTATCCGGCCCACCTTCCGCCCGGATACGGTTGTCAACCTGGATACGCCAGGATGGAAGGACAACATCGACGCCTTGAGCGCTGCCAGCGGCATAACGGTCAGCAGTTACCGGACATTCATCCAGGCGCTTGAAAACCGGCGGGCGTATTTCCGGTCAATGGGCGCGAAGGCGACCGATCACGCCGCGCGTACCCCGTTCACCGAGGAGCTGTCGGAACGCGATGCGGAAGCGCTGTTTGAACGCGCGTTAACTGATGGAGTCAGCGCGGCAGAAGCAGCGCGCTTCACCGGACACATGTTGATGGAAAATGCGCGCATGAGCATTGACGACGGCCTGGTGATGCAGCTTCACATCGGGTCGCAGCGCAACCACAACCAAGAGGTCTTTGAGCGTTTTGGCACGGACATGGGGGCAGACATGCCGCTGCCGTCCGAATTCACGCGCAACTTGCAGCCCCTGCTGAACAAATACGGCACCAGCAGTGACCTGACGCTGATCCTGTTCACGCTGGATGAAACAACCTACTCCCGTGAATTAGCCCCGCTGGCCGGGCACTACCCCGCGCTGCGCCTGGGGCCGCCCTGGTGGTTCCACGACAGCCTGAATGGCATCGCACGTTATTTCGATCAGGTGATCGAAACGGCGGGCCTGTATAACACGGTGGGTTTTAACGACGATACCCGCGCGTTTCCGTCGATCCCGGCCCGGCATGACCTGTGGCGGCGCGCCGCTGCCAACTGGATCGCGGGGTTGGTCGTGCGGGGCATCGTGGATCGCGACGATGCGGAGGCGATGGTCCACGACGCCGCGTACAGGCTGGCGAAACGAGCCTACCGGTTCGACGGCGATTAGGCTGCATGCTGCTGCCGGAAAATCAAAACGGGAACCGCACGGTCCCCGTTTTTGTTGCGTGAGGCGACGGTGGGAATCGAACCCACGATAAGGGTTTTGCAGACCCTTGCCTTACCACTTGGCGACGTCGCCAT
>CAYMTN010000062.1:13500-23508 GCA_964393335.1 uncultured Anaerolineaceae bacterium | reverse complement strand
ACTGTTGGGATGTATTGCATTCGCGAAGCAGCTAAAGTGTTGGGCATCAACCCTTATTGGGCACTGGAACACAAGCAAAAGACCGGCTCGGTTAAAGATTTCACTAGCACCGGCGCTACCCAGATTTCCAATGGGGAACTGCTGGAACTCGATGTGGATATTCTGGCCCCAGCGGCAATGGAAAACGTGATCACGGATCGCAACGCAGGCAACATCAAGGCGAAGATTCTCGCCGAGTTGGCCAATGGCCCCACCATCCCCGGAGCAGACGACATATTGTACAAGAATGGGGTGTACGTGATCCCAGCCCGAAGGAGTCGTGTGGGCAGGGGTGAGGTAAGCGCTGCCGGTGGGGCGCAGCAAACGCCCCTGCCAAACCCGCTCACCTGGCCCGCACAGTCGCTCACACCTCGCCGTGCCCCTCCGTCGCCCGACTGGACACCCTGCCGTATTCTGGATATAGTTAGGTGTGTAGCACACGGACACTCGGGTGTGGTTTGTGTAGCGTCTGCCACCGGCACCGGTACGACCGCGCGCCCGATGTCGCGCTGCCGTGATAGGTCAGGCGTGCGCCGGGAAGATGATTATGGCACAATGACCGTTTTAGCGTATACTGGTGCTAGTGGAGCGTCATGGAAGAAGTGGCGCGCGCTTGGCCCTGGGAGCCAGAACCCGGTCAGTACCATCTCACCGAATTGGAGGATCAGGCACAATGCCACCGGAGAAGAGCGGTTTTTATTATCCTAACAAGTTCGCCCGGATTACGATTGAATCACTCGAAGAGGTGATGGGCAAGAATGGCCTCAACGCCATTCTACACCTGGCGGACTTGTCGGAATTAATCAACAATTACCCCCCTGACAACCTGGAAAAAGAGTTTGATTTCGCGTACTTCACAGCGCTGTGCGTGGCGCTGGAAGAAATGTATGGGCCGCGTGGTGGCCGTGGCCTGGCGTTACGGGCGGGTCGGGCGACGTTTGCCGATGCGCTGCGTGGTTTTGGCGCGCTGGCGGGAGTCGGTGATCTGGCGTTTAAGGTGCTGCCGCTGGCGGCCAAGCTGAAGATCGGGCTGCCCGCGATGGCCAACATCTTCACCCAGTTTTCTGATCAGATTTCGAACGTCAACGAAGAAGGCGACAAATACGTTTACACCCTGGAACGCTGCCCGATGTGCTGGAACCGCAAGGCGGACCGGCCTGTGTGTTATGTCGGGCAGGGGCTGCTGCAAGAGGCGTTGCGCTGGGTATCGGGCGGCCATGAGTTCAAGGTTGACCTGTTGTCGTGCATCGCCAAAGGCGATGACATGGGTCGCTACGTGATTTACAAGCAGCCAATCGATTAGGTGCCCGTCCGCAAATCCGTTCTGGTAGGGGCGTTTGCTGCGCCCGATAATTTGCGGAATAGATTGTAAGCCTGTCCTCCCAGCCCTGGGCTTGAATATACGCGCACGCGCCCCCGATCATCCTCCGGGGGCTTTTTGCGTTTGTCGAAGGGGTGAGTCGTCGCTCGCAAAGACAAAGAAGTTTGCATGCGCCCCAAGTTGCATTACAATGCAGGGCAGATCATGTGTACCGCACAGCAGTGAGCCAGGAGCGCGATATGCACACCCGAACCCCGTTTTTCCGCACCGTCCCGGTGTTCGTGATCCTTTTGATGGCCGCCCTCGCGTGTAATCTGGAGATCGGCGGCGGGCCATCACCGGCAGCCTCAGCGATCCCGGCGGTCCAGCGTCCCAACGTTGAGATCCTGGAGCCTGCCGAAGGGATCACCGTCACCCAGGGGCAGACTGTGTCCGTGCGGGCGCGGGCTACCAGCGAATCCGGTGTGACACTCGTCGAGCTGCTGGTGAACGGGATTCGAGTCGCCAGCCAGCCGCCTGCCGAGGCGATCAACCCGACCACGTTCGATGTCGTGCTGGACTACCGGGCCGACCAGCCCGGCATTGTCACGCTGGCCGTGCGGGCCTACAGCAACTCAGTTGTCGGGCAGCCCGCGCAGCGGACGATCACCGTGCTGCCGGAGCTGCAAGCGGGTTCCGGGGTTGGCACGCCGCTGTCGACGTACATCGTGCCATCCGTCACGCCCTATAACCCGCAGTGCCGCGCCCGTGTGAATGCCGGGGGGCTGCGCTTCCGCGCCGGGCCGGGTACCAATTACGACATCATCAGCAATTTCAGCGCCGGGCAGGAACCGCCGATCTTCGGGTACGCTGACCGGACCGATGGCCGCTGGTGGCAGGTGTCGTGGGGCGGGCAGATCGGGTGGATCAGTGCAGCGTATACAACCCAGTTAGGCGATTGCAGTGCCGTCCGGCCTGCGGTCGTCCCGGTTTCGCCCACGCCAGCCCCCAGCGAAACGCCGGTCCCAACGCAGCCCGGCACGACCGCCACGCCGACCCTGCCGGACCTGACGTTGAGCCTGCTGGAAGGCGTGTCGCAGGTGCAGCTTGACGCGACCGGCCATGCGCAGGCGACGTACATTATCCGCGTGAGGAACAACGGCGGCACGACGTCCAACCAGTTCCGCGTCGCGATTCTCAAGCCGGATGGGCAGGTCGCTTATTACGACGTGCCCGGCCTCAGCCCCGGCCAGGAATTCCAGGTGCCGAGCAGCGGCCTCGCCGTGACCTTCACGACGCCGGGCGTGACGCGCATCCTGGTGACCGTCGACGATCAAAACAGCGTCGTGGAGAGCAACGAGAGCAATAACCAGGCGTACAAAGACATCACCGTGATCGCCGGTCCGGCGACCTATACGCCGGTTCCTACCGCCGGTCCGACATCCACCCCGATCCCCACCTCGACGCCGCTGCCGACATCCACGCCGGATAACGGCGGGAGCGCGCAGTCGCCGCCGTTTTCACCGATCACGGCGGCCAACGCCGGACAGGTCGCCTCTGTTGCCAAGTTGTTAGGGCATGGCGGCGCAGTCGATGGCCTGGCGGTTGGACCGGATGGGCGGGTCGTGGCGTCGGCCAGTTGGGACGGTACGGTGCGCCTGTGGGACGCCTTTACGGAAATCGCGCTGCTGACGCTGGCCGGTCACACCGACCGCGTGACGACGGTGACGCTCAGCCCGGACGGATCGCGCGTCGTATCGGGTAGCTGGGACCACACGGTGCGCGTGTGGGACGCGGCGACGGGTGCCCCGATCGCCAGTTACGACCACGGCGCGGAGGTCAACCGCGTGGCCTACAGCGCGGACGGCACGCGCATTGCGTCCGGCGGCGCGAATCCGGACGCGGGCGGCGGCCTGGACGGCCTGGTGCGCGTGTGGGACGTGGCGAGCGGCACGCCGACCACGTCGATTGAAACGTACGGGCTGGTGAGCGGCGTTGGGTTCCTGGCGAGTGACAGCGTCGTGATCGCCACCCAAGCCAAAAATTGCAACCTGGGCGGCGGCGCGGTCGAACTCTACAACGCCAATACCGGCCAACTGGTGATGACCTATCCCGGCAGCAGCGAGTCAATCGCCAGCCTGGTCGTCGATCCGTACTCCGGCATGATCGCGGCCAGCGGGCGCGAGCAGGTGTGCGGCGGCAGCGCGCTGGTGTGGGTATGGCAGGGCGGCGGCTCGTTGGAACGTGTGCTCGATCACGGGTCGTCCCAGGTCGCGGCGCTGGACTTCAACCCCGGCGCGAGCCTGCTCGTATCGGCCAGCCATGACGGGCTGCTGCGCATCTGGGATTTGAGCGGCGGCAGTCAACTCGCCAGTCTACCCGGCGGGTCGGACCTGCTGAGCGTCTATTTCAGCCCGGACGATGTGCGCATCGTCACCGGTAACAGCGACGGCACCGTTCTATTGTGGGCGGTGGAGTAGGGCGCGCGCGGCTGCTGAATTTGCTCCCGTTTAGCGCGTCCCCTGGCTCCCTTGCGGGCGGCTACGTGCAGCCGCACCCGGCCTGTGTCTTTCGACACCTGACTCCCAGTCCGAGAAAGATATTGAAGTCCGGATCGAGAGAGAGAGGGATTTCACCACTGTACACTGGTCTCTGCATCGTTGTCTCATGGGCCACCCAAGATTTCCTTTCTCCTGTCTACCCGGCGTTTTTGACCATAGCTAAAGGAGATCGTAATGACTGTAGTGAAAACGAGAACGTCGAAAGTCCTTCTGTTGTGCCTCTTGCTGGGGTTATTGGCGATTCCGCAACCGGCGTGGGCGGCCACGTCCGCCGATGCGGGGGTATGGAATAACTTGACGTTTCCAGGCGCTACCGCGGCTAGCTGCGGAGTCTGGCGGATCGGCACTGCGGCACTAGTTATTGATGACACGTACGAAGTCCAGGTGTGGGATGGTGCGGGGAATACGCTGTTCCATTTCACTGGCAGCGGATTTGGTGGTGCGACGTTTACCTACGACTCGAATGTCTTCACGACTCAGCCGACGCGCAACCCGATCCGTGTCCGGTCGGTGGCCGACGGGATCGTCCTGGCGGATGTGAAGGCCGACAATCGGTGCCTGCCACCCACGCCTATCGCTGGCTGTGACGTGCAAATGCCGCTGCCCGCGACGGCGGTCGTGGGTGCGTTGGTGGCCGATGCCCCGCTCTACGCCGAACCCGGCGTGGCGGTCAGCCCGGCCCTGACGCTCGCGGCAGGCAAAACCGCCTGGGTGCTTGGCCTGGATGCCAGCGGCCAATACTACAAGATACTATGGGTGTGCGACTTCCTGTGGGTTCCTGCCAGCAGCATGGGGCCGAACTACGACTCCGTCTGGCAGGGCAGGCCGCTGCCCAGCGGTGTGGTGAAATAGCCTCACGCCCCCCCTTTTCCGTATCTGGCCGGTTTGACCCGCCAGTCGGAACGGGGGAAAACAGGGCGATAAAAGTCCCCTCTTCGAGTTCGGAGAGGGGACTCTGGGGGAAGTAAGGTCAAGAGACGCCCTCAAGCATGGGGTAGTCGAAATGCCTGCTCCCCCCTGAAACGATGTGCGGAGAGGGAAAAAGGCAGGTCTATGAACCGGTCCCGGTTTTACGTGTGGCTGCTGGCGGCCCTGTCGGGGGCGCTGCTGGCGTGCTCGTTGAGCCTGAATTCGGGCGACAAGACCACAAATGCTACGCCGGGTACGGGCGGCGGCGGATCGTCGCCGGGCCGCGCGCCTACCGTCCAGATTCTTGACCCGGCCAGCGGGGCGGTGGTCCCGGCCAACCAGCGCGTTGACATCACGGTCGAAACCGATACCCAGGCCGACCGGTTCCAGTTGAACGTCGGCGGGCGCGTGGCGGGCACCAAGTCGCTGCCGCCCGACCAGACCGGGCCGACCAAAGCGATCCTGAGTTGGGTGCCGGACCGCGAAGGCATCTACAGCCTGGAAGTTGTCGCGTTTAACGGCAGCGCGGTGAGCGCCCCGGCGGCGCTGCTGCTCGAAGTCTCCGGCACTGCCGGGCCGGGAACCAGCACCGGCGCGGGGTGTACCGGGCGTGTGCTGGTTTCGCAGCTCAATTTCCGCGATGGTCCCGGCACGGCCATGACGCAGCTCGGCCAGTTTGACGTCGGCGAAACCGTGACGGTCGTGGGGCGCAACGCCGATTCAAGCTGGTACAAGGTGCAGCGCTTCAACGCGCAGCAGGTGTGGGTGATCAGCAACGCACAGTGGATTCAAGTCGAGGGCCAGTGTTCCGCGCTGCCGGTGGTGGGCTAGTCCAGGCATGAACCGGGCGGTTTGACCGTTTTTCCGTAGAGGCTGTGCTTCGAACCACCGGTTCGTCTCCGCCCAGGTTTTTGAGGCGGGCGCGGCAAACGCCCCTACCAGAACAAATTCTGTCCCGAATCTGGGATGCGCCCGATCACCACGACGCATTGCCTCGAAGTGTGGCCCGAAGTACAATGGGATTAACTAGACCAACAACAGACGCGGGACGGGCCACCCAATGACCACACGAGTATTGTTAATCGACCCCGATATCACCTTCATGGTTAGCATCAAGCAGGCGCTGGAAGGAACCGGCGAGTTCCGCGTGGCGCTGGCGGCGAACGGCCCGGCAGCCGAAGATACCCTTCGGAAGGCCGAGTTGGACGTGGCGGTGGTGGATTTTGCGCTGCCCGATATGGACGCGATGGAATTGATCCGCCTGCTGCGCCAGATTCAGCCCGGGCTGCTCGTGATCCTGTGCCCGCAGACACCGGCTCAACAGGAACGCGTCCGGTTCATGGACGTGCAAGGCGCGGTCACCAAGCCGTATACGGCGCGGGATTTGATCCCGCGCGTGCAGGACGTCGTCCGCCGCAGCCAGCGAACCATACCGAAGGCCACCGACGAATTTTCGCCGCCGCAGATGCCCGCCGACCTGCGGGACCTGGTCGATCAACAGCAGGCCGCCCAACGGCCTCCATCCGGCACCAAGCCGACCCCGACCGATCTGCTGGATCAGGTCGAGCGCGAAAAATTGATGGACGACCTGGCCGAACTGGACCGGCCTGTCACCGGCCCGTTGTCTGTGCCGGGTGACATCCTGGCGGAGTTCGAGGCGCTCGAACGGGCACAAACCGGCCCGCTGCGGGAGGTGCTGGCGGGCTTTGACGAGGTCGATGACCGGCCAACCGGTACGCGCCTGTTTGACGATCAATTGGATGAACCGGGCGCGACACGCGTGCTGCCCGAAGACGAGTCACCGCACCAGACGACCGCCGAGCTTCAATGGCCGGCTGAACCGCCGGAGACGCGAGTCCTGGACCAGCCCGCCGAACCGCCGGATACGACGACCCTGCTCGAATGGGAAGCGCCGCCGGAAACCGGCAAGCTGGATGATACCAGCGAGCTGCCTCCTCAGCGCCGCTGGAGAGGCCAGACAGTCCGCTTGCAGGAAGACGGGGCGGAACTGGCATGGGACGATTCCTACGCCGATGACGATACGATCAACGCCCTGCCGGACGGCACGTTTGACGACCTGATCCAGGAGCACGGCTGGGACGTCGAGAAAAAACGCGATACCAAACCGCTCGGCCCGCACCCGGACGAGCCGCCGCGCAAACCAGACGATACGCCGTCCGTGCCGCCGCAAGACCTGGATGGCGTGCGGCAGTTCCTGGCGACCGATCAGAGCGATCAGGACCCGTCCGATTTTGGCGAAGTGCTGGATGCCGTCGCGCAGTCGCAGCCCACCTCGCCGCGCTCGCCGCAAGACCGCGTGTTTCATGAACTGGTCGATTCGATGCGGATGCCCGAAGACGTGCGGCCCCGGCGCACGCGGCTGGAAGACCTGCTGGCGTCGATTGCCGCCGACGCACCGGCGGATGAAGGGTACGGCGGGGCGGACAGCGCGCTCGATTACGTGCTGGATGCCATCCGGCGCGGCGCGTCCCCGACATCCCAGGACCCTGACGCACCGGCTGGGGCCGCGCTCGACGATGAAGCCGGCGATGAAGCGTTGGGCGATACGACTATCGGGCAGGTGATCGACGGGTTATTCGATCCGTCCTTTGAAGGCGTATTGGCGGCGCTGGCCGGTGAAGACGTCTCGGAAAGCGATTATGACGAGCCGACGTATGCGCTGGCGCGGACGTCGTCCGACGCCGAGCCTGCCGAGACGGACCAGTTTTTGCCGGATGAAATGGCAGCCGAAGACGCCCCGGACTGGCTGACCGGCTTTGACGCGGAAAGCGTCGAGGCCCGGCGGGATGTCACCGCCGAAGATGCCTTCGAGCCGGAGTTCATCGAGCCGCCGGTCACAAAGGACGATTCCGCGCATTACCCGGCGACGACGGCGCTCAGCGCGGTGACGAGCACCGATGACGACGACGATTTTTCGCTTAACCAGTTGCTCAGCGAAATCGAAGAGCAGCTTCCCCCGGCGCGGACGCGCCGCCCCCGGCTCAAGCCGCTCCCGTCCTGGCAGAAGGATGAGCCGGTCGAAGGCATGCAAGACGTATCGGCCATGTTTGACCACATCGAGGGCAGGCCGCGTCAAAAGCCCTCGCCGGAGGAGATCGCGGACGTGCTGCACGACCAGGGGCCGGACGTGTTTGCCGATGACAGCACGTTGGTCAGCGAGACGGACGTACCGCGCTCCATCGCGCGTCTTCTGCCCGATCCGCTGACCGAGCCGCCGCTGTCACCGCAGGATACGCGGCCCTCGACGGCGTGGCTCTCCGCCCGGCGCGCCGACGATTCGCTGCCGGAGCCGGAGCACATCCAGCCTCCCGATACGTGGCAGCCGGACGAGGAGATGCCCGACCTGGAAGCTGGGCTGCTGTCGATGGACGATTTGTTCGCGCTGGCCGATCTGCCGGTTGAGGCTGGAACCGAGGAGATCGATCAGGCCCTCGGCTACCAACCAGCCGGTGACGAGACCGGAGGCGAATCCAGCGCCGGTGACGAGGCATCGTACCCCGCCGCCTATGGCGGTGACGCCCCGGACGGTGACGCGTCACTCGGTGATGCATCACGCGGCGAATTCCCCGACGATGCCGGTATCGCGGAGGCGTTTTATGCCGGGGTGAGTGATGCCGATCAGCAGGATTTCTTCGCCGCTGATGAAGGCGAGCAGGCCGCGCCGCTGTTCGATATGGATGGCGAGCATCTGGTCGAGGTCACGGCGGATGAGGCCGCACGCTGGTTCGAGCAGTTCGATGGCGAATTTCCGATCCCGGATGAATACGCCCTCGATGAATTCGACGCAGGCGACGCAGGCACCGGGACCGGCGACGAAGCCGTCGGCGCGTTGGCCGGTGATGCCGGGTTCGATCAGGATGAGTCCGATCAGGCCGAGTCTGAAGACACGGCAACCGAAGAACTCTATCTCGAAGACCTCGAACTGGCTGAAACCGGGTACGACGATTTCCAGCTTGACGCCATCAGGGAGCAGGAAGCCGGTTCATACGCCGCGATCGAGGACGACGACGAAGCCGACCTGGCGCAGATGGCGGTCATGCTCACGCAGTATTCGCTCGAAAGTTCCGCGCAGGCGACGATGGTCACGCGGCCCGGCGAAGTCCTGGCCGACGCCGGGCAGCTATCCGACGCGGCGATGGACCGCCTGTTCGAGATCGTCGATTCGGCGTGGCAGACCAGCACCGTCGACTCGGATGCGCTGATCCGGTTTATCACGCTGCCGGGCGAAGGCGAATTTTTGCTCTACAGCAAGCTGGTCGAGCACGACCTCGCGCTGAGCATGGTCTTCCATGCGAATACGCCGGTGCGCACCATCCGGCGGCAGGCGCGCCGCCTGGGCATGTCGCTCGATCTCGTGCCGGAGATGGACGACGAGCCGCCTGCCGCGAAGACGCTGCCCAACCGCCCCACCGATCTCCGCCCGCCGGTCGGATTGCGCGAGTCATTGGTGCAGGGCGAGCTGTATGACGAGCAGCCGATCCCGTCCCGCCCGGTTGAAGACTCCGCGCCGCAGACGTTCACGGCTTATACCTGCCTGTGGCTGCCGTTCGATCCGGGCCAGGAGCTGCTCGGTAACCTGGCCGACGACCTGTACATGTGGATTCAGGACATCGTCGAGGAAAACGCGTGGCAGTTGGAAGAACTCGACGTGCGCTCGGATTACGTCGTGGTGTCGCTCAGCGCACCGGAAAAGGTGCTGCCGGATACGATCATCGCGCACTTGATGGCGGAAACCGCCAGCCGTACCGCCGAATATTACCCGGACGAGTTGAACGGCAGCGCGTTGTGGACCGACGGTTATTACGTCGTCTCGCCGCCGCGCGAACTGACCGAACGTGAGATCGCGCGCTTCATCACGTACCAGCGGCAGGCGCAGCTTGGTTGACGGAGGAACCGGTCAGGTTTCGCGCACTGCGATCGAGGCGGTTGGCAGCATGGTTTTGGTACGGGCGGCGCTCCGAACCGCAGGTTCGCCCCCGCCCGGTTTTTTGAGGTGAGCGCAGTACAATCTGCGGGCAGATTCTACGTGCTGCGCGCGTATCCCGTAACAAAGGTCATCGTATATGCCAGACACAACCTCCCGGCACGGCGCGGGCACGTATCAAATGCTGTGGGACTGCAAATACTGCGGCACGCAAAAACTGCTGGGCGTGACTCACCGTCACTGCCCGAACTGCG
>CAYMTN010000062.1:0-13400 GCA_964393335.1 uncultured Anaerolineaceae bacterium | reverse complement strand
TACTGCGGCACGCAAAAACTGCTGGGCGTGACTCACCGTCACTGCCCGAACTGCGGCGCGGCGCAAGACCCGGCATGGCGCTATTTCCCCGCCGAAGAAGACATGGTCGCGCTGGAAGATCACAAATATGTCGGCGCGGACAAAATCTGCCCGGCGTGCAGCCAGCCGAACAGCGCCGCCAGCACGTATTGCACCGAGTGCGGCGCGGACTTGGCGACCGGCCAGCCCGCCCCGCTGCAAGCCGAGCGCGTGATCGGCACCGGGCGCGCTGATTCCGATACGCGGCGCGACGTGGTGAAAGACCAGTTCGACGCGGAAATGCAGCGCGTGCAGGCAGAAGCGCCGAAACCGTCGTTTTTGGGCCTCCGCAAAAAAGAATGGCTGATCGCCGGTGGCGTGCTGCTGCTGGCGGTGATCGTGATCGCCGCCGTGTACGCGCTGAGTTATCGCAAGGAAACCAGTGGGCAGGTTTACGCGCTGTCGTGGCAGCGCACCGTCGAGATTCAGGATTACCAGCCGCACAGCAGCTCCGCGTGGGACGACCAGGTGCCCGCCGACGCCTACGGCAAAACGTGCGACCGCCGCGAGCACGGATCGCGCCAGGTGCCGGACGGATCGCACCAGGAATGTAAGGACGTGGACCAGGGCGACGGTAGTTTCCGGCGCGAGTGCAAAACTGTGCAGGATTATCGCTCCGAACCCATCTATGACATGTGGTGCAGCTACACGGTCGATCGCTGGGACTACAAACGTAAGGTGTCCGCTGGCGGCGACGCCAAACTTCCGCCGCCCGACTGGCCGCCGGTCACGCTGGCGAGCGCCACCGGGCGCTATGGCGAGGAACGTATCGGGGCGCGGCACGAAACGTATACCGTCGTGGTGCGCGAGACGAACGGCGATACGCACGATTGCGCCTATTCCGACCAGTCTACCTGGGACCGGTACGAGATCGGCATGAAGGTCACGCTCAAGCTGTATCTCACGGGCGGCGCAGACTGCGATACGCTGGCGATTGCCAATTGACTACCGGGCGGCGGTTTGATCTCCCCAATTGTTTCCTCCCTGGGGCGGGGAATTTCGCTCCTGCTCCGGGTGGTTTTCCCCCGTAGGTCATGTTACGAGTTAGCAGTACGGGGTGGTATAATATAAGGTGTGGGTCTTAACCGCATGGGGCATGTGGTTGGTGAGTCAGATCAGACGACGGGACGAATCGCTCTTGTACAAGGGCATTTTTCTTGCCGGGTGATGGCAGCTCCTCGTGCGTAAACCCCGTCGATGACTGGCTCGTACTGGCCCGGTTTTGCCATCGCGCGACGGAAAGCAGGGTGAGGGATGGAGCGCAAGGAGGCACGTTTTGATGACAGACCAGGCGAATACGCTGGATGACCTGACGGCAGAGAGTGGTGAAAAACCGCTGATCGTGATCGCGTCGAATCGCGGCCCGTTTTCGTTCAGCCAGAAGCCGAATGGAGACATCACGTATACGCGAGGCAGCGGCGGCCTGGTGACCGCGCTGGGCGCGCTCGCCGAAAAACACGACGTGCTGTGGGTCGCGTCGGCGCTGAGCAAAGGGGATCGTAAGTGGGTGGCGCAGCACGACGGGACGGCGCAAGAAGTGGACGGCGTGCTGCTGCGCCTGGTCGAGCCGAGCAAACGCCGTTACGAGCAGTATTACAACGTCATCGCCAACCCGCTGTTGTGGTTCATCCAGCACCAGCTTTGGGATATTCCCCGCACGCCGAGCATCACATGGGATACGTGGAAAGCCTGGCGCAGCGGCTACGTGGCGGTCAACAAGCTGTTCGCGGAGGTGATCGCGGACAGCGTCAAAGACTCGGACCGCCCGGTGATCGTCTTCCCGCAGGATTACCACCTGTACCTCGTGCCGCACTACCTGCGCGAATTGGTGGGCGATGCGGTGCAGATTCAGCCGTTCATTCACATTCCCTGGCCCGGCCCGGATGCGTGGCGCATCCTGCCGGAAGAAATGCGCAACGCCATTTTGAGCAGCCTGCTGGCGTCGGACCGTGTCGGATTCCAGACCAAGCGGGATGCGTTCAATTTCGTGCAGTGCTGCCGGTTCTTCCTGGAAGACGCCCATTCGCGCGGCAGCCGGGACAGCATCACCTATCACGAGCGTAAGATCGACGCGCTGGCCTACCCGATCTCAGTCGATGTCGATCAGTTGCAGGCGATGATCGAAGAACCGCAGGTTCCGCTGTTGAAGTCGCAGATTCTGAATTTCATCGGCGATCGTAAGCTGATTTTGCGCGTGGACCGCATCGAGCCGAGCAAGAACATCTTGCGCGGGTTGGAGGCGTACCAGGCACTGCTCGATCACCACCCGGAGCACCGGGGCAAGGTGCAGATGATGGCGCTGCTGGTGCCTTCGCGCATGGAAGTAGGCGAATACCAGGACTATCTCCAGCAGATCATGGCCCAGGCGGGTATGATCAACGCCGCATACAGCGATCCGTACTGGGAACCGGTGCGGATCATGGTCGGCGAGAATTATCACCGCGCGCTGGCGGCCATGCAGCTTTACGACGTGCTGCTGGTCAACCCGCTGGCCGACGGCATGAATCTGGTCGCCAAAGAAGGCGCGCTGGTCAACCAGCGCGACGGCGTGATTCTGCTCTCGGAGCACGCGGGCGCGTACTACGAGTTGGGCAGTTATGCCCTGACAGTTTCCCCCTTTGACATCTACAGCGCCGCCGAAGCGATGCATCGCGCGCTGACGATGCCCGCCGCCGAACGCCGCCAGCGCGCGGAAGCGCTGCGCAAAACGGTGCAGGGCGCGGGCGTAAAAACGTGGTTCTACGATCAGGTCGAGGATGCGCTGACCGCGCTCAACAGCCAGGCCAGAAAAACCTCGACATCCTGAACGCCGGCGATCAGCAGATCGGCGTTTTCGTGCACGGCGGGCGGCATGTGGCCGGATTCGACGCCCAGCCCCAGCGCGTAACAGGGCGTGGTGCGGCGCAGCTCGCGCGCCATGCGCAGCGCGTCGACATCGGTCGTATCGTCGCCCAGGTAGAGCGCCGCGTCGAGGTGATGGCGTTCGACCAGCAGGCGAAAGGCGCTGCCCTTGTTGGTATCGACCGGGGGGCGCAGCTCAAAAATCATGCGTCCCTGGAACAGACTCAACTGCTGCTCAGCCGCGATCCGCTCCAAGACGGGAGCCAGCGTGGCGGCGGCGGCAGTTGGATCGGCGGTCTGGCGGTAGTGTACGGAGATCGTCGCGGTTTTGTCTTCGACGATCATGCCGGGCATGGTATGGCCGCGCAGCGCGTCGATGGCCGCTTCGAGCGCCGGACGAAAGGCGGCGGCACCGGGCGCGATCTCGATCCGCCCGTCGCGCCACCATTCCAGCCCGTGATTGCCGATATACGTCAGTTCGGGCAGCCCGACCATGCGGCGCACGTCGGCGACCCCCCGACCGGATACGACCGCGACCAGCGCCAGGTGCGCCTGGAGCGCGTGCAGCAGTTCGCGGCTGCGCGGCGTGACCTGCGCCGCATCCGGCTGATCGACGATCTGGCTGATCGTGCCGTCGACGTCGGTGACCAGGCCCAGCCGGTCCCGGCGGATCACGGGCTGTAAGAGCGTGGTCGTCGCTGTTTGCCAGTACATAAGAGTCCTCTCAGAACAGGGCTGTGAAGGTTTGAAGGAGTGGAGTGATGACGAGTGATGTTCAAGGCGAGATGCCACACGGACCTAAGGTAATTACCGTCACGTTGAATCCGTCGCTGGATCGCACGCTGACGACACATTTCATTGCGTTAGGGTACCATAACCGCACGGCGGGAACAACGCGGCTGGACCCGGCGGGGCGCGGCGTGAACGTCTCACGGGCGCTGTACGCGTTGGGCGTAGCGACTCATGCGGTCGTACTGCTGGGCGACGATCCGACCGGGCGCGCCTACGATGCGCTGTTGGCCGGTGAGGAGTTCCCGATGACGATCCTGCGCCGCTCCGGACGCACGCGCAGCAACATCGTGATCGTGGATACCGGCCACAACAACGAAACGGTCATTTTGGAGGACGGCGAAGGTGTGACGCGCTCCGACCGGCAGGCCGTCTCGAACACGCTGCTCAAGCTGATCCAATCCGGCGATTCGGTTGTATTTGCCGGGAGCCTGCCGGGGGACGTGCGGACCGACACCTACGCGCAGTTGACCAGCCTGGCCCAGACGATTGGCGCGGCGGTGGCGATCAATGCGGGCGGCGGCGAAGCGTTGAAACAGTCGATCCAGGCCAAGCCCGCATTGATCTACGTCACGCAAACGCAGCTAGAGGGCCTGTTCAATATGCCGGTCCGCGCCGACGAAGACGTGATCTACTGCGCCAAGATGCTGCGCCGCCAGGGTGTGCGGCGCGTGTTGGTGGCGATGGAACAGAGCGAAAGCGCCTTTTTGGTGACGGAGGAAGGCGTCTGGCGGGCGGACTGGCCGGAAGCGACCGGCTCGCGCGGTGGCCGCGCCGAAGCGCTGATCGCGGGCTACCTCGCCGCGCGGCTGAACAAACGCCCCTTCGGCCACGCGCTGAAACTTGGCGCGGTGATGGCCGTCTATACCGGGACGCAGATCGGGCACGAGTTTGGCACGCTCGAAGATTTCGCGGAGCACGTCAGCGAGGTGTCGGTCACGCCGTTTGACATCATCGACGACCTCGTCAGCGCTCAGCTTGACTCGTTCTAATGGAGGAAACAGAACGAAGTCGCACAACGGAGGTTGGTAGTTGGTTATTGGTGATTAGTTGTAGGTCAAACCGGTGCAGGTACGCGCTTTTACCGACAACTACTGCGCCTGACGTATCTTAGTAAATGGTCCCTCCATACGTACAACCGCAGACATCTCGCAGGATGTTTTCGCAGGGGCACGGCTGCCGAGCCGCAGGTTCGCCTGCGCCCTGAGCGGCCCTGCATCATGCGCGGTTCGAATATGCTCCCCATACGCCATTTTCACAAAAAATTCGGCTCCGTGAAAAATCCGCGAATTTTCGCGCATGCGGTCGTTTCATGGCCGCTAAGCGCAGTACAATTGAAAAAGATGCGCTTAGGGAGCGGAACATTGGTGATGACAATCGAATCAAAACGGCAGATATTCGTGAGTTACGCACGCAGCGACGAGGTGTTTGTCACGCGGCTGGCGGACGACCTGAGTCGCAGCGGGGCGCACGTGTGGGTGGATGTTCGGAATGCCCGGCCTGGCCGCCACTGGGGACGCAGCATCGAGCAGGCGCTGGGCGACTCAAGCATGATGCTCGTGGTCCTCTCGCCGGACGCGCTCGAAGCGGCGCACGTCTCGGTCGAGTGGCAGGCGTACCTGGAAGCCTACCGCCCGGTGATCCCGGTGCTGGCCCGGCCCTGTGACCCGCCGGGGCCGCTGCGCACGCGCCGCCCGGTCGATTTCATCCGCGAGAACAGCTACCAGCGCGCGTTTCACCAGTTGATGATGCGCCTGCTCGAATGTGGGACGCGCATCCGGCGCAACGACCCGGTGATCTGGACCATGTCCGAACACGTGATCGATTTTCGTCAGCGCAGCGACCCGGCGCTGCCGGATGGCCGCGCCATGTACCGTGAACCGCTGCCCGTGCGGGCACCCAACGGCGGCGAAGCCATCGACCGGAGCCGGATCGCGGACGAATTCACCGCTGGCGGACTCCGGCGCATGGTGCAGGGCCTGCGCGACATGCTGCGGCGCAGTCCCACGAGTGTTATGTAACACAACTCCGCGTCATCTGGATTTCGTGACTCCGGCCAGCACGTACGAGAGCGCCGCTTCCAGGTAGGGCTGGTGGCGGGCGTAGTCGTCCGCGCTGCTGACCTGGATCAGGACCCACTGCCGCATCGGGTTGCCCATCGGCGCAAACGGCACGGCGTTGTCGTGCGCGAGCAGTTCGGCGGCGGTATCGTCCGGCAGTTTCACCGTGACCCCGTTTTCCATCAACGTAGCGAACACCTTGCCTGCGATTTTGTAGGTCGGGTGCCCGAACATCTGCCCCGCCGCGACGCCGGGTACGTCGAGCAGCATGGCGTCGAGGGCGGCTTTGTGATCGGGCTGGTAGCGCTGGCTCATGGTCGTGTGTCCTTGTATACGCGGTGCGATGTGGCACGATCATACCAGAACAAACGTTCTGGCGCAAAAAACCTGGACGCGGCAAACGCTCCTACGGGCCGGCTGACCGCTGTTTTCCGAACGATCACCCCACCAGCAGCGAGACGCCCGCCCAGGCCAACAGCGCGACCATCAACCACTCGAATTTGCGCGCGTCGATGCGCTGCAACAGCCATTTGCCCGCCCACACGCCCAACGGGATCAGCGGCAGCGCCCAGACGATGCCGGTCAGTTGGTCGACTTTGACCACGTTGGCCGCCAGGAACAGCGGCAGCTTGAGCAGGTTGATGATGAAGAAGAACAACACGGTCGTCGCAATGAAAACGGTCGGTTTGGCGCGTTGCAGCAGCAGGTAAGCCGTGATTGGCGGCGCGCCTACGTTCGCCAGCGCCGATCCGAAGCCCGATCCCCAGCCCGCCAGCCAGCCGTGCCAGTCGTGCGGCGTGTAATGCAGCGTGCGCAGCGAATCGCTGGCAAGCTTGTAGATCACGACCAGCAGCGTGAATCCACCCAGGATGTGGCGCAGCGTGTCATCCGGTAGAGTCGTCAGCAGCAGCGCGCCCGTCGCCACGCCGAGCACGGCGGCGGGCAGCATCAGCCGCAGCGCCTTCGAATCCCACTGCCGCCAATAGATCGGCAGTGCGAACCAATCCCCGACCATCAACAGCGGCAGCGTCACGCCGACCGCCTCCGAAACGGGCATGGTCGTGCTGAGCAGCGGCACCAGCAGCGCCCCCGGCACCGGTCCCAACCCGCCTTTGACCAGCCCGACCAGCAGCGCCGCCACGAAAATTACCAGCGAAATATGCATGTGATGTCACTTTGTGTGTGCGGAGAGAAAATACCGGCGGGAGTATACCACCGTGCGCCGCTGGTCTGAAATGTTCTACTTTTGTACGGGCAACTTGCCAGTCTGTCGGCAGTTACGTACAATGTGGTGAACCATTGTGGGGAGCACGCACAATTTCGTGGGATGTGATGTATGGCATCGATTCTGATCGTGGAAGATGACGAGGAGCTTCAAACCATGATGCAGATGGTCTTGAAGCGTCAAGGCTACGACGTTCACGCTTCGCTGGATGGCGTAGACGCACTCTACCAGGCCAGCTACTACAAGCCGGACCTGATCGTTCTCGACCTCATGATGCCCTGGGCATCGGGCGATGCTGTGTTGGGCTTCATTCGCAGCACCCACGCGCTGAAACAAACGCGCGTGCTGGTGGTGTCGGCCCATCCAGACGGCGCGAAGCTGGCCAGGCAGCTTGAGGCAGATGGGTATCTCGCAAAACCGGTGGACATGCACACGTTCATCAACCACGTGCAGCAGATTCTCACCACGACACCGTCGTAATCGTCATTTTCGGGCCGGGCATTATCACTTCATGCCACGAGGGGCGCACAATGGTACGCCCCTCGCGCTTTGTCGTATGGGGGAACGGTCTGGCTTACGGGTAGATGCCGCGTGTGTGGGCGGCTTCGCCTACCCTTCGGATGGCCGTTATCTGCGCCGCCGTGCGCATATCGACGGTGAACTGCTGGCGGGTGCGCATCACCTCGTCGTAGGCTTTGATCAACACGCGCCGGAGCTGGCGGTTGACCTCTTCCACGTCCCAGAAGAACGACTGCAAACCCTGCACCCACTCGAAATAGGACACCGTCACGCCGCCCGCGTTCGCCAGGATGTCGGGGATGATCTCGATCCCCTTGCCGGACAGGATATCGTCGGCTTCTGGGGTGGTCGGGCCGTTAGCGCCTTCGACGATCAAAAACGCTTTGACGGCACCGGCGTTGTCTGCGGTGATCTGGTTTTCGAGCGCACACGGGGCCAGCACGTCGCAGTCCAGAGCGAGCAGTTGCGCGTTGGTGATGCGCTGAGCATGTGGATACCCCTCAAGCTGGCCGTGCGGGCTGGTCGCGGTATAGGCGAACACGTCGCCGATGTCCAGCCCCGTGTCGTCGAAATAACCGCCTGTCACGTCGCTGATGGCGATGACCCGAAAACCGAGTTCGTGCGCGATCTTCGCGGCGTGACTGCCGACGTTGCCGAAACCCTGGATCGCCACGCGAATCTGTGACGGATCGCTGTGCCCGGCGCGGCGCAGCGCCTCGTCCATGCAAATCACGACGCCGCGCCCGGTCGCCTCCGTGCGTCCCTGGCTGCCGCCGATGTTGATCGGCTTGCCGGTGACGATGGCCGGTGTTGAATAACCCACCGTCATGCTGTAGGTATCCATGATCCAGGCCATGGTCTGGGCGTTGGTGCCCATATCCGGCGCGGGGATGTCGCCGTGCGGGCTGATGAACAGGCTGATCTCGCTGGCGTACCGGCGGGTCATGCGTTCCAGTTCGGCCTGGCTCATCGCGTACGGATCGCAGATCACGCCGCCTTTAGCGCCGCCGTAGGGCAGGTTGACCAGCGCGCATTTCCACGTCATCCACATCGCCAGCGCGCGCACCTCGTCGATGTTGACGCCCGTCGTGTAGCGGATGCCACCCTTCGACGGGCCTAACACGGTGTTGTGGTGGACGCGATACCCGGAGAACATCCTGATATCGCCGTTATCCATGCGGACGGGGAAGTTGACGTGCAGCTCGCGTTTGGGGAGTCGCAGCAGATTTTTGATGCCTTGCGGTAAGTCTAAGTAATTCACTGCGCGGTCATATTGGGCGAGCGCCACGTCGTAGGGGTTGATCGGTGCCGCTGTCTGTGCCTGTACTACCATAACGTTAATTCTCCTTACACTCGTAAATCTATCAAGTTGGCCGGTGGCGAAACCAGCCGGGCTGGCAGGCGCGGGAACCACTCGTACACATGCGCAGGAGCCTATCACCGGTTATGTAGGGGCGCTGCTGCCGAACCGCAGGTTCGCCTGCGCCCAATTGGCGTCAATTTAAGGGCTTTACCTCACCTCCCGGCCTCGCTCCACATGTGGAAACCTCCACACGCGGAGAGAAGGAGACTCACGCGTTTTTTCCCCTCGCCATCGCATGGAGAGGGGACACCGCGCGTAGCGCGGAGGGGTGAGGTAAACCGGCGACAAGCCGCAAAAGCCATGCTTCGGCTCCTAAGTTGACACGTATTGGGCGCTGCTGCCGACCCGCAGGTTCGCCTGCGCCCTGATAGTCATCTCTTTGACGTGCCGCCCCTCGCAGCGACGTGGGAAACTCCCTCTGCATACAACGGCCCGTCGGTGATTGTTTTACCCCGACGACGGGGTAGGTGTCACGACCGTAAATGACAGCGTCTTTTCGCGCGTATCGTCCACGTAAATCTCAACCGTCCATTTGCCCGCCGGCCAGGGGACCGACCCCTGAGCTTCCCAGTCCAACCCCAACAGCACTTCGCCGACTGTTTCGTCGGCGTCGATTGTGTCGGTGCTGTACGCTTCCCCGGTCGGGCCGGTGAAAATGGCCGAGACGGGGAGATCGCGGTTATGCGTGCCGAGCTTGACCACGATGTTGAGATCGTCATCGGTGGCGAACGTGGTAGTTTTGGCTAATTCGTCGGGTTTGGTGCCGTCACCGGCGGCGGTGTACGCGCTGCTGACCGGGGCCGAGCTGCACGCCGAGAGCCATAACGCGGCCAGCAATGATACGAGTACCAGCAAGGGGAAAGTGCGTTTCATCCACGAAACTCCTTGGATAGCGCTCACGGCCCTGCCGCCCAGGCAGGGCAGAAAAAACACTCAGACGATGCAGACTATACACCGCCATTGTAGCGTTTCATCAGACCTTAAATTTCGCAGAAACGATACCGTTTGTCACCTGCGGTTGTCCAACGCCGGGGATCGTGCGGCTCCCCGGCGCGTGACCAGGGAGCCGGGGAGCCGGTCCATCAGGGGAAGGTTACGGGATCAGCAGCACCTGCCCGGCGTAGATCAGCGCCAGGTTGACGATGCCGTTCAGGCGGGCGACTTCCCACATGTTCACGCCGTAATTCAACGAGATGCGGAACAGGTTTTCGCCGGGCTGCACGACGTGCGTCCGGTAGGCGGCTGGCGGCGGCACGACGACGGGCGGCGGTGTGACACCCCCTTCAACCGGCAGGCTACTGAGCGGCGTCGTCGTGTAGATGTACGGCGCGCTGACCCAACCTTGCACGCCGGTCGAGAGCGCGATCTTCACCCACGACGTGACGCTGTTACGCGCCAGCAGGTTCAAGACGGTGCCGCGATAAACGGACGTGACGACGCCGTAGCCGATGCCCGGCCCGCTGCGGATGTTCAATGCGCCCGTGTTGACCGTCGCGGTCGGGACGGCACCGCCGCTGCCATCCAGCGGCAGGCTGTACAGCGGGTAGCTGGTCAGGATGTAGCCTGAGTTCACCCAGCCCTGCGCGCCGGTCGAGAGCGCGATTTTCACCCACGAGGCGTCGGTATTGCGTGCCAGCAGGGTCAGGACCGTGCCGCGATAGACGGACGTGACGACGCCGTAGCCGATGCCCGGCCCGCTGCGGATGTGTAACGCGCCCGTGTTGACCGTCGCGGTCGGGGCCTGGGCGGACGCGATAGCCGCCGCGCCGAGACTCACGACCAGCACGGCGATCACAGCCGCGATGCTGATTACTCTCCGGTATGTTGGTGTCATGGTTTTTGTCCCCAGTTGCCTTATTGATCGTGTTACCTATGAGTCTAAAGTAAATCGCGGCTGGACTCAAGGGGGCGTGCGATACCAGCCGGGCGAGCGTAGCCTGAACGCCAGCCGGGCGTATGCCTGGGCAAACCCGGCGTCGGGCTGGCGTTTGTGCCACGTTTGCGCGCCGTTTATACCGCGTTTGCAGGCCGGTGGTCGGCGCGGCGGCGCTTGCTCCCTGGACGGTAATTCTGCATACTTGTGCACGTCGAATCAGCAGGGGGGAGCACAGCCGATGAGCGAACAGTCGCCACATAGACGCCGCTGGTGGTGGATCGGAGCCGCGCTGCTGGCGCTGGTGATCGTCGCGGCGATGGCGGCGGCGGTGTCCCTGCGCGGCGGGGATGAGCGCGCCGGGTCGGTCAGCGAGCCGCAACTGGCCGCCCTGTTCGCCACCGGGACGGCGCTGGTCGAACGGCAGGCCGCTACCCTGACCGCGCTGGCGGACGCGCGTACCTTGGCTGCGCAGGTAGCACGCACGGCGTCGGCTGGCACCCACATCGCGCTGACGGGGCAGGCGGCTACCGCAAGCCGCGCCGCCATGCGCACGGCCACGCAAGACGCGCGTTTCACGCAAACGGCAGCCGCTCGTTCGGTGGCTGCTGCCACGACCGCCACCGCCACAGCGACCGCGACCGCCACTCATACCGCCGCGCCGACTACGTCAGGTACGCCGACCCCGTCAGGCGCGCCGCCGCTGACGGTCGCCGCACTGCCGAATATCGTGACGCTGACCAACACGCCGGAACCGGGACTCGCGGCCATCGAGCAGACTCACACGCCCGGCTCGGCGGACGTGACAGCGCCGGGCGTTACCGTCACGTCCACCGCGACCGCGACAGCGACCGCGACCGCGACCCTCACACGCACGCCGACTCACACGCCGACGCCCTCACCGACCGCGACACGCACTCCAACCGCTACCGCGACGAAAACGCCTACGCCAACCAACACGGCCACCCCGACGAAAACCGCTACCGCGACCGCTACAGCGACCGCCACGAAGACTCCGACCGTGACACGCACCCCCTCGCCGGTTCCGACCGCGACTCCCGTGCCACCCCCGGCCAGCGAGTCCGGCAAGCAGAACGGCAGCGGCGTCACACTGTTGGCCGTGTTGGCGATCGGCGTGTTGGGTGTCGTGCTGGTGATCGTCGTCGCGCCGGTGTTGGCCCTGCTGCGCCGCCTGATCAGACGCCTGATCCGGCGCGAGTAGACGCGGCGCGGCAAACGCCCCTACTCGAACACTACCGCTCCGAAATTTGCATGGGTCATGAGATCGGTGGGCAGGGCACGGCCCCGGCTGTATACTTGGGGCGCAGGTTCGTGATGGGCGTGTTTCAGAGAGGGAAAGAGTCCGTGAGCGCAGACGTAAAAAGCAAGCCGGTTCGTGTCATCAACAGCGTGGCTCCCATTCGCATCTGCGATAATGGCGGCTGGACCGATACGTGGTTTGCCGGGCATGGCGAGATTTTTAACATTGGCGTGTATCCGTATGTCGAAGTGCAGGTCAAGGTGTACCCGGTCGAAGCCCGCCAGCACCGCATCACCCTGTATGCCGAAAATTACGGGGACGTGTACCCCATCGTGCCCGGCCATTCGGAATGGGACCGCCACCCGCTGCTCGAAGCGGCCATCGAGTACATGCGCGTGCCGGATACGGTCGCGCTGCACATCACGGTTTACAGCGAAGTGCCCGCCGGGTGCTCGACCGGCACGTCGGCGTCGATCACGGTCGCGCTGATGGGCGCACTCGACCGGCTGACGCCCGGCACCATGACGCCGCACGAGATCGCGTATGCCGCCCACCGCGTCGAGACGGAGCTGTTGGGTTTGCAGAGCGGCATTCAGGATCAACTGTGCGCGGCGTATGGCGGCGTCAATTTCATTGAGATGTTCAACTACCCGCACGCGACCGTGTCCTCGATCCAGGTGCCGAACGCGATCTGGTGGGAGTTGGAGCGGCGGCTCGTGCTGTTTTTCCTGGGCAAAGCGCACCAATCCTCGGCGGTCCACCAGCAGGTGATCAAAAAGCTGGAGGACAGCGGGTCCGAAAGCAGCGCGCTTGATACCCTTCGCCAGACGGCGCGCCAGGCGCGGGACGCCGTCTACGCGGCGGATTGGGGGCAGTTGGGCCGCTCGATGATCGTCAACACGGAGGCGCAGGCCGATCTGCATCCCGACCTGATCAGCCCGGACGCGCACCAGATCATCGACGTGGCGCGCGCGCACGGCGCGATCGGCTGGAAGGTCAACGGGGCGGGCGGCGACGGCGGATCGGTGACGCTGCTTTGCGGCCAGACCTCCAGCGACAAACGCGCCCTGATCCAGGCCATCGAAGAGGCGAATCCGCTGTTCCGCAGCCTGCCGATCTATCTCAGTCGCTTCGGGCTGCGCGTGTGGGAATAGGGGCGGTTTCAGGCAGAAAAAAACGGCGCGGGATCGACCTGATCCCACATTCCGCACCTGTTCCAGCGGAAATGGCATTTATTCCGGTTTTGCTTTTTCGAGGGGCGGAATATGGGGTTATGCGCTGTGCTGAGGAATTACCCTCTTTTTCGATCGCCACCAACAAATCAGGAATAATACTCCAGGAATGGCGATTATCATCCATGTACCATAAGGGGCCACAAGATAGCGAGGGAA
>CAYMTN010000061.1:0-23604 GCA_964393335.1 uncultured Anaerolineaceae bacterium | reverse complement strand
TCGGTCAGCGTGCCGCGATACTCGCGGATTTCGTCGGCGCTGAGGTCGTCCACGTAGGCCAGTCCTTTTTTGATCAGGTCGACGGCCCACTCGTAGAGCTGCCCGAAATAGTCCGACGCGAAAAACAGGCGGTCTTCCCAGTCCACGCCCAGCCACCGGATATCGTGCATGATGCCGTCGATGTATTCCTGTTCTTCCTTGACGGGGTTGGTATCGTCAAAGCGCAGGTTGAACTTGCCCCCGTACTTCTGCGCCGTCAGGAAGTTGATCAGGATCGCTTTGGCATGGCCGATGTGCAGGTAGCCGTTCGGCTCCGGTGGGAAACGCGTGTGGACACGCCCGCCAAACCTGCCGGTGCGCAGGTCTTCCTCGATCATCTGGTGAATGAAATTGCTGGGGAGTGAATCCCCGGCATCGTTGGTCGTTGTGATCTCGTCGGTGCTCGACATAAGCTGACTCTTCCTTCTGCGTGATGGGTCTACCGCGCATAGTGTAACCGATTCCCGCCCCAAAGTGTAATGGTTCTTACGGGCGATCTGCATGAAAGACCGTTTGGACACGCGATTCCCCGTTCAAGCGGCGCGTTCGCTCTGGTATAATGAATCTGCCGCACCTCAGGCGGGGGCGCGCGGCGCTCCAGGCAGGCCGCGCCCCCCGCAGCCGTATAGTCTCAAGGAGTGAAGACAGTGACAGACAAGCCTGATCGTCGCGTTCGCGTGCGTTTCGCACCCAGCCCAACCGGCCCGATGCATATCGGCGGAGTCCGCACGGCGCTGTTTACCTGGTTGTTCGCCCGGCACCATCGCGGATCGTTTATCCTGCGCATCGAAGATACCGACCAAAAACGGTACGATCCGGAGGCCGTGCACCTGATCACCGAAGGGCTGCGCTGGCTGGGCATCGATTGGGACGAAGGGCCAGAGGTCGGCGGCGAGTACGGCCCGTATCTGCAGTCGCAGCGCAGCGACCTGTACCGGGAGTGGGCGAACTGGCTGGTCGAGCACGACCATGCCTACCGCTGCTACTGCACGGAGGAACGCTTGCAGCAGGTCCGCCGGCAGCAGCAGGCCGCGCAGTTGCCCGGCGCGTACGGCTATGACCGGCACTGCCGCTACCTGACGCCCGACGAACGCGCACGCCTGCACGCCGAGACCGGCGGCCAGTACGTGGTCCGCTTCAAGATGCCGCTCGAAGGCTCGACGACGGTGCATGACATCCTGCGCGGCGATATCACGTTCGATAACACCCAGCTTCAGGACCTGGTGCTGCTCAAGTCGGACGGCTTCCCGACCTATCACCTGGCGAACGTGGTGGACGACCATTTCATGCAGATCAGCCACATCATGCGCGCCGAGGAATGGATCTCGTCCGCGCCGGTCCACAAGAACCTGTACGACGCCTTCGGCTGGGAGATGCCGCTCATCGCGCATTTGCCCGTGATCCTCAATCCGAGCGGGAAAGGCAAGCTCTCCAAGCGCAGCGCCGGGTTCAGCGAGGGCGGGCGGCGCGTGCCGGTGCTGCTCTACGAATTCGAGGACGCGGGTTACGTGCCGGAAGCAATCGTCAACTTTTTGACCAACGTCGGGTGGAGTTTTGGCGAAGACCGCGAGGTGTTCACCGTCGAGGAAACCATCGAACGGTTCGACCTCCGGCGCGTCAACCCGGCGGGCAGCGCCTTTCCGATAGAAAAACTCGACTGGCTGAACGGCGTCTACATCCGCGATATGTCCCCCAACCGGTTGGCGGCATTGCTCAGGCCGGTCTTTGAGCGGGCCGGGTACGAAGTCAATCTCGACGTGCTCCGGCAGGTCGTGCCGCTGATCCAGGTGCGCATCAAAACGCTGAATGACGCCGTGCCGGTGGCGCGGTTCTTTTTCGTGGAGACGTTCGAGCCTGCCGCGCCGGAAGACGTGGTCCAGAAGAAAATGGACGTCGCCAGCACGCGGGCGGCGCTTGAAGCTGCTCTCGAACGACTCGACGCGCTGCCAGACTGGCTCCCGGAGACGCAGGAAGCCGCGATGCGCGCGCTCACGGACGAATTGGGCCTGAAGACCGGGCAGTTGTTCGGGGCGCTGCGGATGGCGACGACAGCGCAGCAGGTCGCACCGCCGCTGTTCGAGTCGATGGCGGTGTTAGGCCGCGCGGAATCGCTGGCGCGGATTCGTCAGACAATCGCTGTGTTGGGCGGCGGTTAACGCGCCGGGTTACTCTCACCCCCTGGCCCGAATGGCGGCTCCCGCCAAGCAGGCGAGGGGGAACCCCGCGCGAGATCGGCTTCATCGCATGGCCCAGGGGCGGGTGGTGCGTTTGCCCTTATCCCCTGCCCGCGCCTGAACCTGCCAGGCAGCGGCGGGGCACACGGATCGGGCGTCGAGCCTGGAAGTCCCTTCTCCTAGCCTGATGGGAGAAGGGATTTAGGGATGAGGGCCGAATCATCACCCGCCGCCGCCGAGCAACCCGCTCAACAGCGCCGCGATCACGTAATTTGTCCCGCACGACAGCATGGCCAGCAGCACGCTGCCCAGCACAATAGCCAGGCAGCCTGTCCCCCAGCCGAAATCGTACACGTCGCCCACCAGTTCCGACATTTTGTACAACACGCCGATCGTTCCCAGGATCATCAGGATCGGCGTGAGGAAAAAGATTTCGGTCGTCGATCCGACCAGCGCCAGCACCACGAATCCGCCGGACAGCGCCAGCGTGATGACCGTCTCGAAGGGCACGAGGCGGCGGTACAGGTACACCAGCGTGCCATCCCCGGCCAGCAGGTACGTAGCCGCGATGTGGATCGATCCGCCCTGGATCAGCAGCGAGATCACGCTGCCGATGCCGTACACGACAGCCAGGACGATCAGGCCGATCACGCTGGCGGCAAACAACTCGTCCATGTTGGCGCTCACGTCGGTCGTGGCGGTGGTCATGGGCACGCTGTCGATCATGTCGCGGATGGCGTCCGCCGTGAAGACGAAAATCGCGATCAGGCTGAGCGTGATCACCAGCCAGTACAGGCCAAAATCCATCGCCACGTTATCCCAGGTAGCCGTTTCCGCGCCTTTGCCGTGCTGTTGGGCGCGCTTCTTTTTACGCCTGCCGCCCATTTTGGCGATCAACTCGCCGCGCCGGTCAGGATGGATCAGGAGCGGCATGGCGTCGGCCACCGAGCGCCCGGTGAGGGTCAGGACCAGGTTTTCGACAAACGAGTCGCTGCCCAGCTTCGGGTTCAGACTCAGCGCTTTGCCGAGGTTTTCAATCGCGCGGACCTTGTCGCCCTGGGTGTGATGGGTCATGGCGGCGTTCAGGTAGCCGCGTGCCAGCTCCGCGTCGCGCTCGGAAACCTCATGCGGCGCGGGTTCCAGGGGTGGTGGGGTAGGGCCGCTCGCCGCGTCGACCGGCGTCTGTGGGCCGGAACCGGCATGCTGGCGGATGAAGCGCCCGGCCTTGAGCGCCAGTTCGCGCAGCGCCGGGTCGGGATCGCGGCGGTAGACGGCGGCCAGGGCGGGCAGCGCTGCCGGGTCCTTGCTGTTGGCGAGCGCCGTGATCGCGGCACGCCGCCGGGCCGCATCGGGGTGCTTCAACTGCTGGATGAGTTCGTCGGTCATGGCGGGGTTTTCTCCCGTACGTGTCGTTTCGGTCGTGAGTTACCGGTTGTCAGTCGTCAGTTATCGGTTATTGGCTGCCCGTTCATCGCCCGGCACGAACGACTAATGCAGCTTGGCGCAAGTTCAAGCGGGTTTTTCGTAGGGGCGCTGCTTGCTGCGCCCAGGGCGGGGCAAGCGCCGCCCCTGCATTCTGCCATGTTCGTTTGATTGCTCCATAACAACCAGCCACCAACAACCTGTATAATGCCAGTTGCCCGAAGATGCAAGCGCCCCACGCCGCCCGGTTATGGGGTACAATGAGTGGCAGAAAAACCAGAAGGAAACAGCCCCGTCGATTAAGGAGCAAGCGGAGTGGTTATTGTCGTTACCGATAGCTGTGCGGCGGTCCCTGGGGCGATGGTCGAAGAGCTGGGGATCGAAGTCGTGCCATATTACGTACACTGCGCGTTGGGCACGCTGCGCGATGGGATCGACATGCCGGCGGACGCGTTTTTTGACTGGGTCCGGACCGCGCCCGAATGGCCGACGACCGCCAATCCAAGCGCGGGCGAATACCTGGAAGCGTTCCGCCGCGCGGCCAAACGCGGCGACAGCATCGTCTCGATCAGCATGACGGGCACAGGTAGCGGCGGGTTCCAGTCCGCGTCGTTAGCCAAACGCCTGGCCGAGCAGGAACTGCCCGGTCTGCCGATTGAGGTGATCGACACGCAGCAGGTCGCGATGGCGCACGGCTGGTCGGTGATCCAGGCGGCACGCGCCGCGCTGAAGGGGCTGTCCGTGCAGGAAGTTGCCGCCGTCGCTCAGCGGGTGGCGGACCAGGCATTTGTCGGGTTCACCAACGACACGCTGGAATATTTGCAGCGCGGCGGGCGCATCGGCAAAGTGACGAGTACCATCGGCGGCATGGTGAGCATCAAACCAGTGATCGGGATGCGCGACGGGATGCCCGTCCCGCTCAGCGTAGCCCGCACGCGAACCGGGGCCTACCGGCGGATCGTCGCGCTGGCGCAGGCGCGCATCCCCGCCGGCAGCACGATCCGCGCCGCGTTGATGCACGTCGCCGCTGCCGACGAAGTCGAAAAGTTCCGCCCGCTGGTAGAAGAAAAATACGCGGTCGTCGAGTGGGTGACGGCCCAGTTGTCGCCTGCGCTGGGCGTGCACAGCGGCCCCGGCACGGTCGGCATTTCGATCATCCCTGACGCCTGACGCGCGGCTCCGATCCCCCTTGAAAATAGCGTACAGCGTTCGGCAAGTCGGTAGAGGCGTTTGCTACGCCCGGCCCTCACGTGTGCTTTTTGATGCACCCCCGACATCGATAACCCATTCTCCGTGACCGTCACACAGGCTCCACCTGCCACCTGTCAGCGATCTGTCAGGTAATTGGGATGTGCGCCTTAGCACCGCCTGCCGATTCTAGTGCATAATATGGGCAGCGATCGCACACAAACAACGGAGGAAAACGGTATGTGGCAGCGCTTACAGAATAGCTGGGAGCTGGCCAAAGCCAGCTTTGAGGTTTTGAAGGCGGATAAGGAACTGGTGCTGTTTCCGGTCGCGTCGGCGCTGGCGACGATCGCGATCATGATCGTCTTCGCGGTGCCGATGGCGCTGGCGGGTCTCTTTGACCGGGTGGCCAACAACGGCAATCCGGGCGTGGCGGGGTACGTCGTCGCATTCCTGTTTTACGTGGTGATGTACACGGTCGTGATCTTTGCGAACTCGGCACTGGTCGGCGCGGCGATGATCCGGCTGGAAGGTGGCGATCCCACGCTGCGCGACGGCGTGAACATCGCCATGCAGCACGTCGGGCAGATTGTAAGTTACGCGGTGATCGCGGCGACGGTCGGCATGGTGTTCCGCTGGCTGCGCGAACGCGGCGGGCTGGCCGGGCAGATCGTGGCGTGGCTGGGCAACATGGCGTGGAACCTGGCGACGTACCTGGTGGTGCCGGTCCTGGTGGTCGAGAACGTCGGCCCGGTGGATGCCATCAAACGCAGCGCGTCCCTGCTGAAGCGCACCTGGGGCGAGCAGATCGTCGGCAACTTCAGCATTGGACTCGTATTCGGCCTGATCGGGCTGGCCGCGTTTGTGGTGATCGGGCTGCCGGTGCTGGCGCTCGCTTTCGTGAGTGGTTCCGTCGTGGTGATCGCGCTGGGCATCGCGCTGGTCGTGCTGTTGATGGTCGCGATCATTCTGGTGGGATCGACGCTGAACGGCATCTACGTGGCCGCGCTGTACCGCTACGCCGTGTCCGGTGAGGTCAACGACACGTTTTTCCGCCCGGAGATGGTGCAGGGCGCGTTTAAGGCCAAACGAGGCTAGGCCGGGCGCGTGGGCTGTGGGACCGCGTGAAAACCCTCACCCCCGGCCCCTCTCCCGCCAAGCAGGAGAAGGGAGCAACCACGCCGGATGGATGAAATCCCCTCGCCTACTCTGTGGGAGAGTGGATTTTGGGGTGAGGGCCGCGCGGGCTACTCCTCCACAGGCTGATCGAGCGGCTCCGCGCCGTGCGCGGCGTCCGGCGACCGGTCCAGCAGATCGGCCAGTGCGGCGGCGGTGGTGACCGGCGCGGCGCACACGAAATTTTCACAGACATACGTCGCGGGCGCGCCGTCGCGCAGCGTGCGCGTGCGCAGCAGGGCGGGCATGGCGTTCGAGTCGGCATTTTTCGGGGAGAGCGCCACCACGACCAGCGGGCGGTACGCCGCGCGCACGACGTCCACCATGGCCTGGGTGCGGTCGTCGCCGGGATCGCCGACGATGGCGACCTCGACCGGGCGGCGCAGGTAGAGGTCCAGCCCGATCAACATTTCGCCAAACGCCATCGGATATTCACGCAGCGCGGACCCCAGCGAGCGATACACGCTCAGCGCGGCATCCTCGTAGCGCGTTTCGGCGGTGAAAGCGGTCAGTTGCAGCAGCGCGAAAGCGATCACGGCGCTGCCGGATGGAGTCGCGTTGTCCTGCACGTTGCGGGGCCGCACGATCAGTTCTTCGTGGTCGTCGCTGGTATCGTAAAAACCGCCATCGTCGGCGGCGAAATGCTCCATCACGACATCGGCCAGGCGCTGCGCCTCGACAAACCAGCGCGCATCAAACGTCGTCTGGTAGAGTTCCAGCAGGCCCTCGATGACGTGCGCGTAATCTTCCAGGTAGCCGTTTAACTTGCTGATGCCGCCTTTGTGCGTGCGCCACAGGCGGCCCTCGCTGCTGACCATTTCCCGCAGCACAAACTGCGCGTTGTCGATGGCGGCGCGGCGGTATTCGTCGCGGTTGAGCACGCGCGCCGCTTCGGCAAATGCGGCTAACATCATGCCGTTCCACGCCGCGAGAATCTTGGTATCCCGCGCCGGGGCGACGCGGTCCTTACGCAGCGTGAACAGCACGGTTTTGGCCGCGCTGATATCCTCGCGCATCTGCTCGATAGCCAGCCCGTGCCGCACGGCGACCCGTTCCATCATGTCGGCTGCGTGCAGGATGTTTTTACCCTCGAAGTTGCCCTCGCCGGTGACGCCCCAATAGGCCAGCACCGCCGGGACGTTCACCACACCGTCCAGCGCGGCGTGTAATTCCTCGACGGACCACACGAAAAACTTACCTTCTTCGCCCTCGGAATCGGCGTCTTGCGTGCTGTAAAAGCCGCCTTCGGGCGCGGTCATCTCGCGCATGACGTAATCGAGCGTGTCTTCCACGATCTCGCGCAGAAACGGATCGCCGGACATCTGCCAGCCATGCAGGTAAACACGCACCAACTGCGCGTTGTCGTACAGCATCTTTTCGAAGTGTGGCACCAGCCATTTTTCGTCCACGCTGTAGCGGTGGAAACCGCCGCCCAACTGGTCGTACAGGCCGCCCTGCGCCATTTTGCGCAGCGTAAACAGCACGACTTGCAGCATTTGCTCGTCGCCGGTTGCGGATGCCATCCGCAGCAGGAATTCGAGATTGACCGGGCTGGGGAACTTGGGCGCGGCGCGGGTCAGGCCGCCGTGTACGGGATCGGTACGGCGCAGCAGGTTTTGCGCGGCGGCATCCAGCAGGGAGAGCGTAAGCATGTCCGGCTCGCTGGCCAGCCCGTCGAGCACGTTACGGCTGAGGTCGCTGGCCAGCGACTTGCCGACACGTTCGGCCTCACGCCGTTTGTGGCGGAAGGTATCGACGACGGATTCCATCACCTGGCGGAAGCCCGGCATGCCGTAGCGCGGCTCGCGCGGGTAGTACGTCCCGGCGTGGAAAGGGTGCCCGGTCGGCGTCGTGAAGACGGTCATCGGCCAGCCGCCGCTGCCACGATTGAACAACAGCGTGGCCTGCATGTAGATGTCGTCCACGTCGGGGCGTTCTTCGCGGTCCACTTTGATGCAGATGAAGTGTTTGTTCATGTAGTCGGCGGTGGCGGGGTCCTCGAAGCTCTCGTGCTCCATGACGTGGCACCAGTGACACGCCGAGTACCCGACGCTGAGCAGGATCGGCTTATCCTGCTCCTGCGCGGCCTCGAACGCTTCCTCGCCCCAGGGGTACCAGTCCACCGGGTTGTCGGCGTGCTGCAAGAGGTACGGGCTGGTTTCGTGTTGTAAGCGGTTGGGCATGGCAGTTCCTTGAAGGCGTAAACAGTTGACAGTTTTCAGTGAACCGTGAGAGACCGTCTGGACAGCCTCACTCCGATCTGCTCAAGTCCCCTCGCCTATGGAACATGGGAGAGGGGATTTAGGGGTGAGGGCCTCTCGCTACGATTATAGGCCACTCGCTGCGCGCAAAACAAAACGCCGGGCGTGCGAAACCCCGGCGCTTGGCGTGCGACAGCGGCGATAAATCGATCAGTTCACCAGTCTGGCGGTCAACTCCAGCTTGACGTTGAGCGCGCGCGCGACCGGGCAGCCGACCTTCGTCGCCTCGGCCTGCTCCTGGAACGCCGCGTTGTCGATGCCGGGCACCTTCGCCTCGCAACTAAGCACGATGCGCGTAATGGTTGGCCCCGCGTCGGTGCGATCCAGGTGAACGTCCGCCGTGGTGGCGATGCGTTCCGCCTTGAACCCGGCGCGTTCCAGGTCTGCGCTGAACGCCATCGAAAAACACCCGGCCTCTGCCGCGCCGATCAATTCCTCCGGGTTGGTGCCCGGTGCTTCTTCAAACCGCGTGGAAAACGTAAACGCCGCGTCGAACGCGCCGCTGCCGACTTTCATCCGCCCGTTGCCTTCACGCAGCGTGCCGTTCCAGACGGCCTCAGCTTTACGGACTGACATCGTGTATGTTCCCTCCTGCTTGGTTTCGGAAAAATCCCACAGTGAAAATTGTAGCAAAGTCAGGGGGCAGGTGGCACGTCAGGGGCAGGGCAGTCCAAAAACAAGCTCACCACCGAGGTCGCAGAGATCACAGAGAAAGACAAAAACAGGGGGGTTTCTCCGTGTCCCTCTGCGTTCTCAGTGGTGAATTACGGTGGTTAGCGCGGTTCCCGCACCCGCAGGCGGACGTGTTTTGTCTCCAGGTAAGCATCCATGCCGGCCTGGCCTAACTCGCGCCCGGTGCCGCTCAGCTTCATGCCACCGAACGGCCCGCGCATGTCGGTGATGTCGTTGACGTTGATCCCGACTCCGCCCGCTTGCAGGTGTTTGGCCGCGTAAAACGCCTTGTCCAGGTCGGACGTGTAGACATACGCGGCCAGCCCGTAGGGCGTATCGTTCGCCAGCGCGATGCCCTCTGCCAGCGTATCGAACGCGGCGATGGGCGTGACCGGGCCGAACGTCTCTTCGCGCATGACGCGCATGGCCGGTGAGACGTCTGCCAGCACCGTCGGCAGGTAAAAATTTCCCCCGGCGTACTGCGGCCCCTCCGGCGATGCGCCGCCTGTGAGAAGCCGCGCGCCGCGTTCGATGGCGTCCGTCACGTGCTGGCGGATCGTCTCCAACCCTGCCGCGTTGATGACCGGCCCCATGTCGGCGTCCGGCTCCGCGATCCCGTCGGCGGTGACGCGCAGGCGGCTGGCCGCGTCCGCGAATCGTTCCGCGAATTCGGCGTAACGGGTACGCTGCACGAAAATGCGGTTGACGCTGATGCAGATCTGGCCGGTGTGCGAATAGGCACGGCGCAGCGCTTCCGGCACGGCGATGTCGAGATCGGCGTCGTCACAGACGACAAACGGCGCGCTGCCGCCGAGTTCGAGCGTGACGCGCTTCAACTGCTTCGCGGCCTGCTCCGCGATCCACAGCCCGGTCGCGGTCGAGCCGGTGAACGCGATCTTGCGGCTGAGCGGATTGGTCACCAGTTCCGCGCCGACGGTGCGCCCCGGCCCGGTGACGAGGTTGATCACGCCGGGCGGGATACCCGCCTCGACAAACGAGCGGACAAACAGCGTGGCCGCCAGCGGCGCTTCGCTCGGCGGTTTGATCACAAAGGTGCAGCCCGCCGCCAGCCCTGGCCCTACTTTCCACGCCAGCAGGTCAACCGGGAAGTTCCAGGGCGTGATCGCGGCCACGACGCCGACCGGCTGTTTGACGACGAAACTATGCGTCGGGCCGAGATCGCCCGCGAAGTGCGTACCCTCGATGCGCCGCCCCTCTCCGGCGTAAAAGTCGATCACGTCGGCGCTGTAGCTGTTTTCTTTGCGCGAATCGTTGAGCGGTTTGCCGTGTTCGAGCGTCAGCAGGCGGTTGGCGTCGTCCAGGTTGGCGCGGAAGATGTCCATCGCGTCGTGCATCAGCCGCGCGCGCTCGCGGGCCGGCAGTGCCGCCCAGGTGGGGAACGCCTCGGCAGCGGCTTGCAGCGCGGCCTGCACGTCGCTCACTGCCGCCTGCGAGATCGACGCGACCAGGCTCCCGTTGGCCGGATTCGTGACGTCGAGTGTGGCCCCGTCCGCGCTGGCGCGCCACGCCCCGTTGATAAGCAGCGTTTCGACCATGTCAATCCGCCTTCGCAAAACTGACCAGGCCCTCCAGCGCCGCGCGGATCAATTTGTGTTCCAGGTCGCCACGCAGCCCGGCTTCGAGGTGCGTGTGCGGCTCAGCCTGCACGGTGACCAGGCAGATCGCCGCCGCCTTCAGGTCCAACACGCGGCCCAACAGCAGCACCAGCGATGTTTCCATGTCCAGGCTGAGCAGGCCCGCGCGCTGCATTTCCGCCAGGTCCAACGATCCATCGCCGATCAGCGACGGGGCCATATCCGGGTAGAATGCGTCGTAACTGGCCGTTGGCCCCAGCCGCACGTCGAAATCCTGCTGCGCAGCGGAGTCGGCCAGCGCGTGGACAAGTGACCAATCCGGCACGGCGGGGTAATTCAGCGGCAGATAACGCGGCGACGTACCCTCAAAACGCGCCGCGCCGGTGGACAACACGACACTTTTCAGCGGCGCTTGAATGCCCATGTTGGTCCCGATGCGAACCACCACCTGCGCCCCGGCCCGCGCCAGTTCGTGCAGCGCAATGGCTGTCGACGGCGCGCCAATGCCGCCCGACGCGACCGACACCGGGACGCCCTGGTACGCGCCGGTCGTGACATGAAACTCGCGGTTGCGGCAGATCTGCCGGGCGTCCGTGAGCGCTTCAGCGGCCCGCCCGACACGCGCCGGGTCCCCGGACAGCAGCACCAGGCGCGCAACATCACCCGGTTTGCAGCGTAAATACAGCGTTTCGTCGGTCATGCGTCCCCCATAAACGGACCAAAATAGGCGCGGTAGCGTGCCAGCGCTGCCGCCCAGTCGGGCAGGTTGGTCTGGCAGCCGACTGCCTCCAGGACAAAAGATGCTATCACCGCTCCCAACCGGGCGCTGTCGGCTGGCGCAGTGCCGCGCAGCATTCCCGCCAGGAAACCCGCCGCGAACCCGTCACCCGCGCCGGTCGGATCGACCACCTCACGCGGCGGCACGGCAGGGACGTTTACCACGTCACCGCCGGAATAGACCGACGCCCCGCGCTCGCCCTGCGTGATGATCACGGCGCGCGTCGTCCCGCCCAACAAGTCGCGCACGGCTGCCCGGCGCAGCGCGCTCAGCACGTAGATCGCTTCGATGTGATTCAGCAGCACGTAGGCGCTCGCGCTGAGAAACTCGGCCAGGACCTCCGGCGGGTAGGCGAATACGTCTGGCTTCATCGACCACACGAGCGGGATGCCCGCCGCGCGCACCTGGGCGACGAACTGCCGGTTGTAGGCCAGCGGCCCGACGGTGACCAGCGCGAAGCGGCACGCGTCCAGCCCGGCCAGTGCCAGGTCACCCTGCCACGCGTCCGCCGCGCCGGGGAAGAAGAAGTTTTGATACTGGCCTTCCGGGTTCAAAAACAAAAAACTGTGCGACGTTTGCTCGCCGGGCAGCATGATCACGTTGGTGATGTCGATGCCCTGATCGAGCAGGTGCCGCTCGTAATCCACGCCGACCGCGTCGTCGCCGAGCACGAGCGCCGCGCCAATGTCGAAGCCCAGGCGGGCCAGCGCGATGCCGCTGTTCGTGCCGCAGCCGCCCACCGTCGCGATATCCGGCACCTGGAACAGGCGCGCCGTTTCGCCGACCGCCGGGCTGTGCGACACCCGGGCGATGTGGTCGATGCTGGGATAACCAGTGACCAGTACGTCCATGCCGGTTACGCTCCTTCCGCCGCGCCCAACAGCGCGATTGCGTCCTTCAATGGTACGACGCGGCCCATATAACTGTCGATGTCTTCCAGGTTGGCCTGGTGCAGGTGCGGCTTGTTGGTCGAGACGCATTCGCGCGGCACGATCACGGCGTAATTGTTCTCAAACGCGTCTTGCGCCGTCGCGCGGATACAGACGTTGGTTTTGGTGCCGGTCAAAAACACAGTGTCTACGTGGTTGTCGCGCAGAATCAGGTCGAGATCGGTGCCCACGAACGCGCTGTAGCGCCGCTTGGTGATCATATAATCCGGCGCGGCAGGCTCCAGCGGCGGGGCCAGCTCGACGCCGGGCGTCCCGGCGGTGCAGTGGTCGCGCACGTGGTCCAGCTCCCAATCCGGCTTGCCGGGGCGGTGCGAATCGATCACCCAGATGATGATCGCGCCACGCCCGCGTGCGGCCTGCACGAAGGCGTCCACTGCCGGGACGATGTCCGCCGCGCCCTGGTGCGGCACTTTGCCCGCCGGGTCGGTGAAGTCTTTTACCATGTCGATGACGAGCACCGCTTGTGTCATTTGCCGATCCTTTCGTGGAGCGTAAACCGTAAACCGTGAACCGTTTACCGTAAAAGGCATTTGGCGCGTGTCGTAGAGCGTATACCGTGAACCGTAATTCGTTGACCGTTGACCGTGAACCGTGAACTGGTGAGTAGCCGCGAACGCCATACGGAAAACGGAAAACGGAAAACGGTGCATGGAAAAACGGCATCCTGTCCAAACCATGCTGCCGCCGACCGTTCCGCGCCGTCATCACGGAAAACGGTCTACTGTCTACGGTCTACGGTCTACTGTAAACGTTTATTCACCACCCCTTGCGCCATTCCTTGCGCACGGAAATCACGACCAGCGCCAGCACGACCATCAAGTACGGCAGCGTCTGCAGGAATTCGTTGGGCAGCACCGTTTCGCGCAGTTGCAGCCGGAATTGCAGCGCCTCGAAAAAACCAAAGAGCAGGCAGGCGACCGCCGTCAGGCCGGGACGCGCCGCCGCAAAATAGACCGCCGCCAGCGCGATGTATCCCCGGTCGTTCGTCATTTTTTCGCGGAAGAGTGGCAGATCACCGACCGATAGATGCGCGCCCGCCAGCCCGCACAACGCCCCGCCCAGGATCAGCGCGAGGTACTGCATCCCGGTCACGGATATACCCGCCGTTTGCGCGGCTTCGGCGTGCTCGCCGACGGCACGGATGTGGCTGCCGATCACCATCCGGTACAGGAAAATCGAGGTCAGCGGGACCAGCAGCCACGCCACGTACACCAGCGGCGAATGGCCGGACACAATCGCGCCCAGGGTGGGCACGTCGTCGATCAGCGGCAGGTGGATGACCGGCAGTTTAGTCAGCCCTTCCGGCGCAAACGTGCCGCTCTGGCCGTACAGAATATCCATCAGGTAGGCCGTGCCGCCCGCCACCAGGAAATTCAGCGCCAGCCCGGAGACGATCAGGTTGGCATGCAGCGTGATCACGGCAAATGCAAACAAGCTGCCGAGTCCCGCTCCGACCAACGCCGCGACCAGCACCCCGGCCCACGTCGAGCCGGTTTCGTACGCGCCGGATACCGCCGCGAACGCGCCCGCCAGCATCAACCCTTCCAGCGCGATATTGATCAGCCCGACCTGGTAACTCAACAGCCCGGCCATCCCGGCCATGATCAGCGGCGCGGCTATGCGTAAGGTGGCTGCTGCCAGATTCACGAGGTCCACTGCCTGTTACGCTCCCTGTACCGCTGTCGGGGCGGGGCGGTCGCTCTCGGACACGCCACGCCGGCGGCTGAAGAAATCGAGATTCAGGTCGATGGCGACAAAAAAGATGATCAGCGCCTGCACGATATCCACCAAATCAATCGGCACGTCGGTGAACACTTCAATCGTCGTGCCGCCGCTGCGCAGCGCCCCAAACAGCAGCGCGCCGATCAACACGCCCAGCGGTGAGTTCCGCGCCAGCAGGGCAATCGTCAGCCCGTCGAAGCCGAACCCGCGCGAAAAACGCGCCGTGAAATTGTAGTGCACGCCGAGCACCTGCCCCGCACCTGCCAGCCCGCCCAGCAGCCCGCTGAGAAACATCACCTTGAGGATCGTCGCGCCGACGTGCACGCCGGACCAGCGCGCGAACAGCGGGTTATCGCCCACCAGCCGCGTCTCGAACCCCAGGCGCGAGCGCTGCATGATCAGGACCACCGCGACGACACACGCCAGCGCCAGCAAAAAGCTGCTGTTGAGCTGCGAGCGTGCGACCAGCCGGGGAAGCTGCGCCTGTTCGGCCACCGTTTTTGACATCGCGTTCGCCATGCCCGGCACGAAAAACGGCCCGCTCTGCACCATGTAACTCGTCAGGTCAATCGCCACGTAATTGAGCATGATCGTCGTGACGACCTCGTCCACCCGCAGCCGCGCCTTGAGATAACCGGGGATCAGCGCCCACAGCCCGCCGAACAGCGCCGCCAGCGCAAACGCCCCCGCGATCAAGGGCAGGCCCGGCACGTTCACAAACGTAAAGCCGACCCACGCTGCCGCCAGCGCTCCCATGTACAACGATCCTTCGACGCCGACGTTAAAAATCCCGGCACGGAAGGCAACCGCCGTACCCAGCCCGGTGAAGATCAGCGGTGTCGCCGCCAGCAGCGAGTTCGCCCGCGCGCGCGGCGTACCGAGTCCCCATTCGAACAATACGCGGTAGGTATCCAGCGCGTCTTTGCCGGAAAGCTCCAGCACGATCTCGCCCGCGATCAGCGCCATTTCCAACGTGAGGACCACGCGGCCCAGGTTGGTGCCCGTGCTCGCCAGCCATTCCTGCCAGGGCTGCTCGGCGTAGTCGTGGCCGCATGACGCGCAGGTCGCCGTACCGGGGCGGGCGAGCGTCCCACATTGCGGGCAGCGTTTATCGAGCAACGCAACCAGCGCAAACCACAGCGGCGCGAGCAGCAGAATCCCGCCGGTGCCGCCGGTCAGCGCCCCGATCAGCGCCCCGGCCCGGCGCGACCGGTGGCGGCTGTGCAGCACCAGCGCCATCAGCGCGCCGCCGACCAGCGCCCAGGCGACGACGCCCCACCACACGCTGCCCGACCCTTGCAGCAGCGGCGCAATGACCCAATATGGCAGCGGGTTTCGTTGCCCAAGCATCAACCGTTTCCTACCCGTGTGTACTGGCGCGATCAACCCGCTGTGGCAGCATGGCGGGCGTTCTGCGTAAGCGTGTTTTCTCCATCAACGACGTGTTTATTGATCCGGGCGTACGGTACTAAACCTGCTATAACTTTCGAAAGCGCTCGCGACGTAGCCTCACCCCTGACCCCTCTCCATCAAAACGGTGAGGGGAAAAGGGGCCGGGGTTAAGGGGTGAGGCTGGTACGCATGAGCACTCAAACTCTGGTTGTCTATGCAAGGATCAGTAATCGTCTACTCCGGGCGAAAGATGACTTGTGCGCCCCTTCCTCAGGGGTAATTGTTCTCTGGCGCAGCCTAGACCGCGCGTGCATCGTCCAACGACGTGTTTTCGTAGCGCTGGATCAGGTGCAGCAGGTCGCGGACCGGCACCGGTTTGCCGAAGTACTCATCGCAGCCCGCCAGCAGCGACTGCTCGCGGACGTCGTTGTTGACCATCGCCGTGATCGCAACCATCGGCTGGGCGTAACCCTGGGCGCGCAGCCGCCGCACCATCTCCAGGCCGTTCATCTCGCCATCCAGCCGGATGTCAACCAGCACCAGATCAGGGTTGTCGTCCGCGAAATGTTCGAGCGTTTCTTCCGCCGAGGTGTAGTTGATCACCTCGTGATTGCCCATGCGGGCGATGCGCTCAATCAGGCATAGGTTCAGCAGCGTGTCTTCGACGTACAAAATACGCATCGCGCACCCTAATCCTCTGTCAACCGGCAGCCGCACGCCCGGCCATGAGCAGCCCCAGCCGCTCACGCGTGGCGTTTTCCGGCGTCAACTCACCGGCCAGCCGCCCCTCGAAGATCACCAGGAAACGGTCGGCCAGCGCCAATAACTCGTCCAAATCCGCCGATACCAACAGGATGCCGGTCAGCGCCCCGCGCAGGCGCAGCAGTTCGCCGTGAACGAATTGGGTCGCGCCGACATCCAGGCCGCGCGTGGGCTGCGCTGCGATCAACACGCGCGGCACGTCGGCCAGTTCGCGCGCGATCACGACCTTTTGCGCGTTGCCGCCGGAGAGCGTCTGCACGCGCACGTTCGGGCCGCGCACCCGAATGTCAAAATCGCGGATCGCACGCTGCGCAAACTGCCGCATCCGGCCCGGCAGCAGCACGCCCCCCCGCGAAAACGGCGCGCGGTGGTAGCGCGTGGCGGTCAGGTTATCGGCCAGCGACGACGGCAGGCTGAGTCCCTGGTGCGTGCGGTCTTCGGGGATCACGGCCAGGCCGAGCGCGCGGCGGCGGCGGTTGGATGCGCCCGTGACCGGCGTCCCGCCCAGCCGCAGCGTGCCGCCGGTCGGCGCGCGCAGCCCGACGAGCGCCTCGATCAACTCGCGCTGGCCGTTGCCCTCCACGCCCGCCAACCCGACGATCTCCCCGGCCTGGATGGCGAAACTCATATCGCGCACGGCGGGCAGGCCCCGGTCATCGACCACGCGCAGGTCGCGCACGTCCAACGCGGGCGTGTCTGTCACGGATGCCGGGCGAGACGCCGGGCGCTGCACCGCCGCCAGGCTGCGCCCGACCATCATCTGCGCGATGGTTTCGGGTTGCGTCTCCGCGACGATCACCGTGCCGACGAGACGCCCGCGCCGTAACACCGTCGCGCGCTGGCAGATCGCCATGACTTCGCGCAGTTTGTGCGTGATAAAAATCGCCGTGCGCCCCTCCGCGATCAAGCGCCGCAGCACGTCGAACAGGTCGTCGACTTCTTGCGGCGTGAGCACCGCCGACGGCTCGTCCAGGATCAACAGGCGCGCGTCACGGTAGAGCAGCTTGAGAATTTCGACGCGCTGCTGCACGCCCACCGACAGGTCCCCGACCGTCGCCGCCGGATCGACCTTCAGGCCGAAGCGCTCGCTCAACTCGCGCACGCGGGCGACCATCGCCGCGCGGTCGATGAACGGCCCCCGGTGCGGCTCGTAGCCCAGGCTGACGTTTTCCGCCACGCTCAGCGATGGCACGAGCTGGAAGTGCTGGTGTACCATGTCGATGCCGAGCCGGATCGCGGCCTGGGGATGCGGGATGGTCACCGGCTGGCCGCGCAGCACGATCTGCCCGGCGTCCGGTTTTTCCAGGCCGTAGAGGATGTTCATCAGGGTGGATTTGCCCGCGCCGTTTTCACCGACCAGGGCGTGAATCTCGCCTTCTTCAACCTCAAAATCGACCCGGTCGTTGGCCACCACGCCAGGGAAATACTTGGTGATGCTGTTCATGCACAGATACGGCATAACGGTCCTCTACCGTGTGCGACACGCGAAGGGGCAGCGCGTTGCGTCCCCGCTGCCCCCTGGATAGGGCGTGGTCGCACCAAAACCTGGAAAACGACCACGTTCGCCGGAGTGTTACTCTTGTGCCATGAATTCGCGCAGCGCATACAGGCCGGCGCAGGTCGGGTCCTGGTCCACGACGTTGAACTCGTCTTCCGACAGCGTGCGGATGTCGATCACGTCCAGCTCGCCATCCAGAATCTGCTGCTTGTACGCGGCGACCCGGTCCATCGTGGCGCGCGGCACGAGATGGCGCGTGTAGGTCATGTCCGACAGGCCGACGCCGTTTTCTTTCAGGCCGTATTGCAGCGTGGTGCCGCCTTGCAGGTCGCCGTTGACGCCGCGCTCGATGGTATCGTAGACGGCCACGTCCACGCGTTTGAGCATACTGGTCAGCACGTTGCCGGGCGCGAGATAATCCTGGTCGCTGTCAACGCCAATTGCGAAGAAATTCCTGTCCTTAGCGGCCTCAATCACGCCTGCACCGGTGCCGCCCGCCACCTGGAACACGACGTCGGCTCCCTGCTCGTTCATCGCCAGCGCCATCTCGCGCCCCTTGGTGGGATCGCCGAAGTCGTTCGAGTAAGCCATCAGCACGTCGATGCCGGGATTCACGGCGCACGCGCCTTGCAGGTACCCGTAGAGAAACACGTCGATGCCGCTCGACTTCACGCCGCCGATCACGCCGATCACGGATTCGGGATTGGTCTGCTCAATCGAGTCGTCGGTGGTCACCAGCCCGGCCAACGCGCCCGCGAGGAATGAGCCAGTGTGCTCGCCAAATATGATTGACACAACATTCGGCTGATCCACCTCGATGCCTACGATGGCGAACATCGTGTCGGGGTAGTCCGGCGCGATGCGCGCCAGCGGCTCAAAATGGCTGTATTCAAGCGTGATGACCAGGTCGAACCCCGCTTCGGCAGCGGTGCGCAGCAGGGATTCAGCTTCGCCGACCGGGTCCGATGATTCTACCGGCACGACCGTCACGCCTAGCTCCGATGCGGCGAGGGTCAGCCCGGCAAACGCCGAGTCATTGAATGAGCGGTCGCCCAGGCCACCCTGGGCGATAATCAGCGCGACGCTGTAATCGTCCGCCTGTCCCTTAACCGCCGGAACCATTCCGGCGCAGGCCAACGCTGCTACGATGATCAGAACAAGTAATTTGCGCACGAGTTTAGCTCCTTCCTATCAAATATTTGTTTCTTCAGCGTTTCTGACTGGCTTCTTCTCCTCACGATAGCTGCCCCTGGGTTGGGTGTCGTCTCGTGATGGCGGGCACCTCCTCTGAACATAACTTTCAGCCACCAGCGATCAACTATCAGTCAAAAACGAGAACCTGGAGGGGCGCTGCTGCCGGACCGCCGGTTCGCCCGCGCCCTGGTTTTTATTGCTATGATGTGCCGCTGCTGGCGGCAACGCGGGCACCTCCTTCCAGCAGGCGGGGCGGCCCTGCGCTCAGCGCCGCAGCCGGACCGCATACCGGTAAAAATCGGCGCGGTAGGTGGCCGTCACGAATTCGACCGGCGTATGGTCGCGGTCCCACGTAATGCGCGTGGCTTTGAGCAGCGGCGAACCGCGCAGCACTCTGAGCAGTTTTCCCAGTTCGGCGTTGGCGACGACCGCTTCGAGCGTTTCGTCCGCTTCCCACAGCTCGACGCCGTGCCGTTCCAGCAAGGCGTAGAGTGATCCCAGTTCCTCCAACTCCTCGCGCTTGAGGTCGCTGCGATTGACGTACGCCTCGTGCAGCGCGACCGGGCGATCTTCGACCTGCCGCAGCCGCTTGAGGTATAGCATTTCGCGCGGCGGTTCCAGCCCCAGCGCCGTGACGACGTGGTCCGGCGCGGGCATGTACTTGAACACGAGAGTCTGCGCGGCGGGCACGAGCGACCGGGCGCGCATGTCTTCCGAAAAACTTTCCAGGCGTTGGAGACGATGGTCAAGCGGCTGGGGCGATACAAACGTGCCCCGGCCCTTTTCGCGGTAGATCAGGCCCTTGTTGACCAGTTGGGCCATCGCCTGCCGCACCGTCATGACGCTGATCCCTAACCGCTCGGCGAGGGCGGTTTCTGAGGGCAGCGGCTCTTTTTGCCGCCAGGTGCCATCGGCGATCAAGTCTTCGATCTGGTTCTGCAACTGCTGGTAGATCGGCAGACCGGCTTCTTTATCGACCGAGATGCGGTTGAAAATGATGTCGTTCATAGCTGGCTACCGCTCACCCCAATATCTAGTTCTCTATAGATTATCTCCATTATACGCGATACCTCCCCTGTGATTCAACCCATCTGGCGCATGGTTATTTCACATCGAACGGCATGACGCGCTGCGGCAGTCCATTGAACAACATTTCCAGCCTGTGCCGCGCGCGCAATAATCCCCACACAGCGCCGAATAGAGTCTGCGCGTTGAGGGCCTCGGCAGCCTGGGGACCAAGCGGCTGCCCTTTGCCGCGCACGAAACGCACTGGCGCGTCCTGCGGCAGCCCGGCCATGTCGCGCGCTTTCTGGATCGCGGCATCCAGGCCGCCAAGTTGGTCGATCAACCCGTGTTCCAGGGCCTGCGCGCCGGTCCACACCCGTCCCCCGGCGACGGCGTCCACCGCTTCGACGGTCATGTGCCGTGCGGCGGCCACGTCCGCGACGAAGCGCGTGTAACTGTGCTCGATGAAGTCACGCACACGCTGGCGCTGCGTGTCGTTCCAGGGTGTGCCGGAGCTGTACATCGCGGCGTTGGCCCCGCGCAGGAAGGTGACCGGGTTGAGGCGCAACCGGTCGATCAGCCCGGCGCCGTTCAGTTTGAAGGCCAGCACGCCAATCGAGCCGGTGATCGTGCCCGGTTGGGCAACGATCCAGCGGGCCGGGGTGCTGACGAAATAACCGCCGGACGCGGCCACGCCGTTCATGTACGTGATGACCGGGCGATCCTGCGACAGCTCGCGCAGCGCCGTGACCATCGCGTAGGCACCGGATTCAGCGCCGCCCTGGCTGTCAACGTGCAGCACGACCGCCGCCGCCTGCTCGTCCGCCATCAGGCGGCGCACCTGCTGCACGACCGTGAGGCTGCCCATCAATTCGCCACCAAGCAGCGGGACCGGCAGATCGGCGGGGGACTTGCGGCTCTCCCCTTCGATCTGCATGCCGGAGAGTGGCAGCACCGCGATGTAACGCGTTTTGGGGGTGACCCGGTCCCGCCAGCGAACCGGCAGTTTGGACACGGCCTGGTGCCAATCGACGATGTGCTGCACACCGAGAAACGCGGCCAGCCCTTCTTGCGTCGTGATGGCGTCCACATACCCCGCGCCCAGCGCCGCGTCGTCGACGTACGGCGCTCCGTCGACAAAGACCCGCGCGTCGGCAGCGCTCATCTGCCTGCCGGCGGCGATAGCGTCCACAATCAACTGGTAGCGCGAATCAAACAGCCAGTCGAACATTTCGCGCATTTCCGGCGAAATGTCGTCCCGGCTGAAGGGGTCCAGTGCGCTTTTGTAGGGCGAAATCTGCACGACGTCGGCCTGCAAGCCGACCGTCGCCAGCGCATCCCGCATGAAGACGACCTCCCCGTACAGCCCGATCGTTTGCAGCGAGCCGCCGCGCTGGAGCACGATCTCGTCGGCAGCGCAGGCGACGTAATAGGTGGGCAGAGTGTAGTCCACCGCGAAACACACGACGCGTTTGCCGCGCGCGCGCAGCCGCGCGATCAGGTCGCGCAGGGTTTGCAGGTCGGCCAGCGAGCGGTCCAGCGTGCGCAGGTAGAGGATCACGCCGCGCGGGCGCGGATCGGCGGCGATGCGATCGAACGTGCGCCCCAGTTCCCACAGGCTGAGCGGCGGATCGCCTGGCAGCAGGCGCTGCCACCAGCGCAGGTCGGGCGGCAGGGCGGGGAGCGAGGTCGGGACGGCCAGCAGGATATAATCGAGGGCTGTGAAGCGCCGCCGGTGCCAGTTCCTCAGCGCGACCACCAGACGGTGCAGCGCGTGTGCCGGGTTGAGATACCCAAGCAGCGTCCGCGAAAATGACATGTTCGCCCTCCCCGGTAAGCGGTCTGCTATTTGTGTTTGATTATCCGGCAATCACGGAACGGACGCAAACCCGTGCGTCCAGGGGTGTGGCCCGTCGCACAATCACGGTCGGGTTTCGCAGTTTGCTGCCTGGAATGGCGTGGCACGTGTCAGGAATTGGTGTGAACAAAGAATATTGCCGGGCCACCCCTGACCCGGCAAATTTTGGGAGATCGCGATGCGTGCGGTAGTACAGATGAATTCGGACTACAAAACCCACGATTACGCCGCTAGAGACTACTACCCCACATTGGCGCACAGCCATCACGATGAGTCGTCATGCGCGTATATGTATTGTATGGGAAAATCGCCGGTTCGGGTCTAAAAAAGTCATAAAAAAAAACGCGGCGTTACAGGGCCGTCATTCGCTGTCATAGACGTAGACGGTCATGCCTTCGGTAACCCAGTTTTCGTACAGCCACTTGCTATCGCTGATCGACAGGTTGACGCAGCCGTGACTGTGCGTATAACCGAAGCTGTCGTGCCAGTATGCCCCGTGCAGCGCGATCAGGCCGTTGAAGTACATGTGATAGGGCACCTGGTCCAGCGAGTAAAAATCCTCGTCACCCGCGCCGCCATCCATCGGGCCGTTTTCGATCTTCAGCCGGACCGAAAACGTGCCGGGCCACGTGTTCCACTCGTCGTTTTCGATGCCGGACGAGACGAGAGTCGCCATGACGGGCGTGCCGCCATCATACGCGACGAGATTCTGCTCGTAGGTGTTGACGCTGACCCAGCGCCCGCCAAAGGCCGCCGGTGCCCAGGGATAGACGATGCTCAGGTTCTGCTGGTTGGTCCACAGGCCGGGGCCGATCAGGTGCCAGTTCCAGCCGCGCACGTTGACCGTCGCGTAGATGTTGACCAGTTGGAAGCGCTGGAGGTGCCCGTTACCGTCGCAGGTGCGCGTGCCGTTGGGCGCATCGGTGGCGCAGTGCGGCCACAGGACCCACGCGAACGGCATATCCAGCCCGTTGACGTGCACCCCGGCGAAGGTGGAGGGCTGCGCCATACGCGCGATGTCCATGTTTACCCAGCGACCCGGACGCACTTCGGCCCACCCGTCGCGGAACTGGCGCACCGCCACGTAGGTATACCCGGCGCTGAGCGTGTCCACCTGCGTGCCGTTGGGCTGGTCGTAGAGCGGTACCTGTTTCATGCTGAAGCGGATAAACGTCACGCCGGTCACGACGCCAAAATCAACCGGCAGTGATGAGACATTCGGCGCGGGCCGCGCGGCGATCAGGGCATCACATTCCGGCGTGCTGGGCGTCTCCGCCGTGACTCCGGCGCAGGTGGGATGGCCCTGGAACGTGGCGCTGGGCGCGACGGCGGCGGTCCCGGCGCTGGCGTGGGGCGCGGGCTGTGTGGCGATCAGCGCCAGAACGATCCAAATGATGATGTGTAGCACCCGTTTCATGCTGGTTACTCCTGCGATGATGAAAGTCCCGTTTAGACCACCTTATCACGGGTTTTGGGCCGCGCCGGAGAGCCGTTGAGTAGCAGTATCCCAAGCGTCGCTTCAGGGTAGATTTCGCGCATCTGGCCCTTGTCAAGCGGCGGGTGCTATGATAAAATGCCAAGCGTCCCTGGGGGATAGTTTAATCGGCAGAACAGTGGACTCTGGATCCATCAGTCCTGGTTCAAATCCAGGTCCCCCAGCCTGAATGAAAAACCCGCTCACGGCCTGTGAACGGGTTTTTTATGTGGTGACGTCTGCCGCCGCTTATTTTTCGTCCACGATCTGCGCTTTTTGCAGCCGATTGCTGTAGTCCACAAACACCGTCTTGATCTCGGTGAACTCGTCGATGGCGCTCGTACCGGCTTCGCGCCCGCCGTTGCCGGTGTTTTTCGTGCCGCCGAACGGCAAATGCACCTCGGCCCCGATGGTCGGCGCGTTGATGTAGGTGATGCCGGTTTC
>CAYMTN010000060.1:0-23688 GCA_964393335.1 uncultured Anaerolineaceae bacterium | reverse complement strand
TCCAACCTCGGTACAGCTCTGCCAAAGTGTGGAAAATTCGACGAGAAAGCTCTTGGGATATTCACCGTCTAGCAGAGTCTGGTTTTTCTATCGAGTTCGACTGACCCTTCCTTCGCCGTTGGATCGCTCCTTTGCTGCTCCATTTGGCGCTGAAAGCCTCCACTATTCTAACCTGCCTTTTTGCCCCACGGTTTCTGAAACGGAGCCGTAGCCGGGTTGTTTTAGGCCACTATCCCCTTGGGATTGTTTTTGCATCACTGGGCAGTTCGATGGTGCAAGCTCAAGGCGCTGAGGCCAAACGCTCGAAGATGGCTTTCAGGGCGGGATAGGTATCCCGGAAAACCTGATACTGGTGGTCAAAATGCTGCGCGTTGATCGGGTCTGGCTGCAAAATCACCTCGATGGGAGAGAATTCTTGCGCTGCAAAGGTTGCGCGTTCCTCGCTGGCTACCTGTGCGGCAAGAATGGCACCGCGCACGCCGACATTCTCCGCGTCCGCTTGGATGGCGATGGGCAGGCAGATGATGTCTGAGAACAACTGGCACCACAACCTGGATCGCGTGCCGCCCCCCGTGAAGGTCAACGTGGTGGTCGATCTTGGAGCCAGGGCGTCTAGTGCGTGGCGGTAAGCATACGCGACGCCTTCCAGCACAGCGCGGTAGAGATCGCTCCGGCTCATATTCGCTTGCAGCCCCACAAATGCTCCGCGCGCATGTGGGTCGCTGAACGGAGAGCGCTCGCCGTTCAGATAGGGCAGGTACAACAGGCGCGACGGCGCGCCTTCCAGCGCGTTGGATATCAGGTCGTCGTAGTTGTCACTGCCGAACAGATCGCGCACCCATTCCAGGTTGCCGCCCGCAGTGAGCAAGGGTGCGACCTGGATATAGCGCCCAGGCGCTGGATGCGCCAGCGTGATTACGCTCTGTCCAGGCCGGGCGCGTCCGGCTGCGGTGAAGGCAATCCAACCGCTGGTTCCAAGATAGGCGTAAGCTGTGCCGATTTCGCCACTGCCGGCGCCAATTGTCGCCGCGCCCGCGTCCCCTGGGCCGTGATGCACCGGGATACCTGGTTGCAGGCCCAGCGCTTTGGCGGCGTGGGTTGTCAATTCACCAATGTGTTGGCCACCAGGCGTGATGCGCGGTAACAGCCGAGTGCTGTTGCTGATGCCAAGCTCAGCGAAAACCGTATCATCCAAAGCCCTGCGCGTTGCAAGATTCATCAGGCCGGTTGTTGAAGCGGTAGTGGTATCCGTCGTAGCGATGCCTGTCATCTTGAGGGCGATAAAATCCGCTGCGCCCAATAGTAACCGGGTGCTGGCTTCGATTGAAGCGGGTTCGTGCGTTTGGAGCCACGACAGCTTGGCCAGCAGGCTACCTGCGTCCTGATAGTTGCCGGTCAATTCGTGAATTCGGTCGGCACCGAATTTCTCAGTGACCTGTTCTGCCTCGGCGTGGGCGCGTGTATCGCTGTAGAGCATGACTGGGCGAACCGGATCACTGGCGGCATTCACCAATATCACGTCCTGCATCTGTCCGGTGAGCGCGATGGCACCGACATTATTTTGGGCGTCAAGCGCGTGGCTTGCGTCGCATACGGCTGCCCACCAATCGCTTGCGTCTTGTTCCATCACGCCGCCCGCAGCGGTGTGGGTCGGATATTCACGGGCCACGCTGCGCAGCACGCGTCCCGTGCTGTCGACCAGGGCGGCTTTTGCACCCGTGGTGCCGATGTCAAACGCCAGCCAATTGCTTGCCATATTGATCACCTCGAACCGTAATAAGTTGCTTCGCGCAAGTTTTGGATATAGTCCACGAGGGCGTTTTCACCGGCTTGCAGTTTCTCGACGAGTTTCGTACCGATGATTGCCATGTCAACGCCGAGCCGGGCCAGTGCAGCTACCTGTTGTGGGCGCTGCAGGCCGATTCCCACCGCGATCGGGATGTCCGCATCTATGGAACGGATGCGGCGGATGGTCTCGGCTACGACTAACCCCAGTTCCCCTTCAATGTCCGCAGGCTGACCTGTGCGCCCGGTTCCTGCCTTGAGGTAAACGATGTTGCCCAGTGTAATGCGCGTACGCAAGACATCGTCCGGAGCGTGCCCGTCGATCAACGTCAGCACCGCGAGATTGAGCGCCTCAGCGATGGTCTTAACATAGTGACCCTCTTCCGGCTCGATATCCGGTGCAATCATGCCGTGAATGCCATTCTCTACGCACAGTCGCAAGAACCCGGCCAGCGCGCGTCCGACATCGGTGTAGGTCATTACAAAACGCGGCTGGGGTATATGGCGCAAGCCACCAATCAGGGCCATCGCTGTTTCAGCCCCAATGCCGCGCTGGTGGACAACTATTTCGTGTGCGCTCGCGATCACGGGACCGTCCATTGCCGGGTTGGTGGATGGAATGCCGAACTCGATCACGTCGAGATCGCTGGCGGCACGCACCAAGCGGTAAAAATCATCCGGTGTGGGGTACCCGGACAGGAAATACCCGCACAATGCCATGCGGTTAGATGCCCGCGTGCGTTTAAGAGTGTGAAGCAACCAGTTTTCATTGACCATAGTGACCTACTGCGCTCAGCGCCGCGAAAGACTGCTCAATGTGACGGCTAAGATGATAATGCCGCCGGTCAGAATCTGCTGAATGTAGGTATCGATCTGGAGTTGAGTGAGTCCATTGGCCAGTACGCCCAGGATCAACACACCGAGCATCGTGGCGAGTACGTGCGGTTCGCCCTCTTCGCTCATCGTCATGCCCAGAAATACGGCAGCGATGGCCCTGAGCATCAGGCCATCACCCTGCGTGGGATTGGCCGAAGCCAGGCGGCTGACCAGCATTAACCCGGCGATGGCAGCTCCCACGCCGCTGATCACAAACGCCATCAGCCGGAGCAAACGTACGCGCACGCCGCCCAGGCGTGCCGCTTCCATATTGCCGCCGATGGCATACAGACGGCGTCCAAAGACGGTCTGCTCCAGCAGTACCCACACGACAAACAGCACGATCAGTGTGATGATTGTCAGATTGGGCAGGTTGATGCGCTGCCCATCGACGATGCCCAGATAGATGCCTTCACGCCCGAAATCGCTGAGCGCGCTCGGGATTGCGCGTCCGAAGATGGTTGTGCCACCACTGATGTACAGTGCCAGTCCGTTGAACATCGTCAACGTGCCCAGAGTGGCCACGAAAGGCGAAATGCGGATATAAGACACGAGGATGCCGTTCAGTAGACCTCCGGCGGCTCCGACGACCAGAGCCAGTACCAATGCCACCGTGAGCGAATGTCCATCACGGAGCAGCGTGCCGGCGACAATGCCGACCATACTGGCCATCGTTCCCACGCTGAGATCGAAGTCGTTGACGACCATCACGATCGTCATTGTTGCGGCTACGACACCCAGAATACTTACCTGCTGCGTGATATTCATCCAGTTGCGGACGTTCATGAACGTGTCGGGTTTCTGCCACGAGAAGAACGCCACAATCACCAGGAATCCGATCAGCGTCCCGAACTGCCGGAACAGACGTGACCACCGGATGCGCTGCATGATCCATTGGCGGGTGCCGTCAGTGGCTTTTGGGCCGGTTGTCATCCGAGAGTTCTCCGTAACACAAAGTCAATAGCTCGTTTTCAGTCAACATATCGGCGCGCACGGTGTTGACCAGCGCACCATCGCGCATGATGAGAATGCGGTCGCACATCCCGATCAACTCAGGCAGGTCTGACGACACCATAATAATACCCGTTCCCTGGGTGTTGATTTTGCGGATCAGCGTGTAGATATCGAACTTCGCTCCGACATCTACACCGCGCGTCGGCTCATCCAGGAGCAGGACCTGCGGAGAGCCTGCCAGGGCACGCGCAAAGACGGTCTTTTGCTGATTGCCGCCGCTCAGTTGCCAGGTGACCTGGTTGACTCCTTCGGCTTTCAGGCGAACTGCTTCGCCCATGTCGGCACTGGTTTTTCGTTCGCGCTGGTGGCTCAGGAAAATGCCGCCGTGGGCTAGATGGTGCAGGTGCGGCAGCGTGATGTTATCGCTGATGCTGCGCGAAAGGACCAGGCCCTGTGCACGGCGTTCTTCTGGCACATATGCGATCCCTTGAGTCCAAGCTTCCGCAGGAGAGCGGGCTCGCAGGGTGACACCATTGAGGGTAATGATTCCAGCCCGCACACGGTCAGCTTTGATGAGCGCGCGCAGCAACTCCGTGCGCCCCGAGCCGTTCAGCCCTGCAACGCCCAGGATCTCATTTTCGTGAAGCTGGAACGAGATATCGCGGATTACGCGTGTGGTGAATCCCCGCACATCCAGCAGCACCCGTTCGCCCACTTGTACGTTCGGATCGCGCGGGGGATAGACTTGCTGCAGATCGCGTCCGGTCATCATGCGGATCAAGGCGGCGGCGGTCGTGCCTTTGATGGGCACTGTGTTCACTACCCGCCCATCGCGCAGTACGGTCACCCGATCCCCGATCTCGAAAATCTCATCCAGGCGATGCGTGACATAGAGAATCGCGCAGCCGTTGTCACGCAGCCGGTCAATTACCTCAAACAAACGCGCCGCTTCTGCCGTGCTGAGAGCGGCTGTGGGCTCGTCCATGACGTAGATCGAGGCGGCGTGCTTGTCAGGAGAGGCCGCATTAGCCCCGACGAACGCGCTCGCGATCTTGACCAGCATCTGGTCACCAGGGCTGAGGCGAGCCATAATTTGCTGCGGAGCGATATGTCCCACGCCCAACTGGGCGAGTACCACGCTTGCTTGGCGATTGATCTGGCTCCAGCGCACGAAGATGCCAGCCCGAGTGGGATAGCGCTGGTTGAGAAAGATGTTCTCGGCGACCGAAAATGTGGGGACGGCGTTAAGTTCCTGATGGATGAAACGCAGCCCGGCATTGAATGCGTCCCGTGCTTCGCGAAAACTCACCAGCTCACCGCATACGCGAATGGCGATCGAATCGGCGGGCAATACTCCTGCCAGCAGCTTGATCAGGGTTGATTTTCCGGCCCCGTTTTCACCAATTAGCGCATGGACTTCGCCCGCCTGTAGAGTGAGTGATGCGTCTATAAGGGCCGGAATACCGTGATACGCTTTATTGGCGCTGATGATTTGCAGCAATGGAGTCGTGTCGGCAGCAGATGATGTTGGCAGTTGGTACGACATAGACGTATGGTCGACGGGGCGAGTACGTGTGCCGACTCGCCCCATTCAGAATCAGTCATCAATTTGGCGAATGAAAACGAAGGACCACGCTTCTACTCGTCCAGTGCGTTAGCCGCTGTGATGAGCTTTGTGGGCACGTAGTACGTTGACTGCGTGATCTCTTCGCCGCTGAGGTAGGCTTCAACGAGATCGGCGGCTTGACGCGCGATACCTGGGAAGTCCTGCGCAACGGTCGCCTCGAAATTGCTGCCCCCGCCGATGGCATCGCGGGCTTGTGGCGTAGCGTCGATACCGACGATCACGATTCCCTCGTCTTCGCGACCGGCAGCCTGAATGGCCTGCAAAGCGCCCAGGGCCGGATCATCCCACGCCGCCCAGACGGCGTCAATGCTGCCCGGTTCGGGGTTGGCGAGCAGTACAGCTTCCATGGCGTTGCGTGCGCCTTCTAGTGGGCCTGCGTCAAAGCTGGGAGTGATCTTGTCGACGATAGTGATGTCCGGCGTGTTGTTGAAGATAGCTTCAGCGATCACGCCGCGTTTCTGGACGGGCGGGTAGGGCTCGAAGATGAACATAACGACGTTGCCTTCACCGTTCAGGCGATCCACCACGTAGGTGGCCGTTTCGGCAGCCATGACATACCCGTTGCTGGTCACGTTGGCGACGAGCAGCGGATCGGTACCGGAGTCCATGCCAAAGACCGGAATGCCTGCCTCGGCAACTGCTTGTAGGCCCGCAGAAATTTGCGTTGGATCGACGTTGATGACAATGGCGTCCACGTCTTGAAGTGCAACGTCTTCCATGCGGCTGATCAGCGCGGCAATATCCTCAGCCGTGTCGATGACCTGCACATCCCACCCTTTTTCAGTGGCGTAGGCTTTGAAGGCATCAACCATTAGTTGCGTACCTGGCTGGGCAAGCCATGGGGTCATCACCACAACCTTTGGACCGCCATCTTGCGCGGATACCCCAGACACGGCCAGGCTCGCGATAACGAGTGTTGTCACAATAATAAGGTAAATTGCTCGCTTCATTGGGTGCATATCCTTTACTACTGGTATTGCGTTTATCTGTCTGGCGGAGAATGAGCATCATTGTACTTAGTTTGCCGGGCAGATGCCAGTAAATATCCACCGCCTCTGGCGGTGGCTTTCGATGGCGCACCTGGAAGGTGCGCTCCTACCTACTCTGGTCTATTCAAACAAGCGCCGCTGATGAGCTTCGTCTTGCTTGTCCTTCGCTTCTTGCCATTTCACGTAGCGTCGGATTTTCTCTTCGTCCAAGCCAACCGTGTTCACGCAGTAGCCGCGTGACCACAAGTGGCCGCTCCGATAGCGTTGGCGCAAGTGCTCGTAGTGATTGAACACGCGAGTGGCAAGCTTCCCTTTCAGGTAGCCCATCAGATTAGAGACCGCATACTTCGGCGGAATTGACAGCACCAGATGCACATGGTCAGCTTGCACATTCGCTTCCACTACCTCTACATCATCTTTGTGACTACACAACGTGTAGATTTCACGCTTGATGTAATCTGCCAACTCGTCACGCAGCATGCGGTACCGGTATTTCGGACAGAACACGATATGGTACTTGCATTCGTAGATTGAATGCGATCGTTTTTTGAATTCACGGGGCATTGTAAACCTCCTTGAAGTTCACACCTTCCAGGGAAGTTTATGATACGCCTTCTCACGGTTTAACCTTTTTCTCAGACCACTACCACAGGTAGTGGGTTTCTGTTCTGACCAAACGGGAGGGTATTCCACTGTGGAAGTGTGGTTAATTCCCGTTTCCCATTTTGGCCGCCTGGATCTCGTGTGGCACGCCGTCCGCACATTCGAACCGACAGGGCCAGACCGCCTCAGACGGATCACCACGAGCGCCTCTTCAGCGGGATTTTAAGCCCTTTTCAGTCGTGCATGATTTGCTCACACTTTAGCAGAGGCGTACCGCCATCAGCGAAAACACGCCAAACCAGGCGACGCCGAATTGTAAAATACGCTTGCGCCCGATCCGGTTCCCCGCACCCAAAATCCCTCGCACGATCCACCTGTAAGGATTTGTTCATGTTTTCGTAAGGGGTACGTAACGTTTTGTCGTGATACTCAAATGTGTCAGACAAAACCTTTCATGAACACCCTACCACAGGAGGGAAAATACACATGCGTAAAGGTGCATACCTTGTAGTCATCCTGGCGTTGATTCTGGCCCTGGTGCCATCGGTCAGCGCGCAGGACGGTGATGGGATGATGGGCGGCCCCGACGTGATCGTGACGTTACAGCCGACCGGTTATGCGGAGGGCGCAGGGCTGGCCGGTGTCACCGGTTGGGCGCACGTCCGGTCCGATGAAGGCAGCGTACACATTTCGCTGACGCCGAACGGCGCGACCCTGCCGGATGGTACGGTGCTTGAAGGCTGGTTGGTTGATGCGGGCCTGGATGGTGGCCCCGGTACAACCAATGCCAGCGATGCCGATGAGCAGTACGGCCCTGCGTTTGGAGATCCGAATTTGGGTGCGGCAGCGGCAGCGGCCCCGTATGCGCTCAGCACCGGCGTGTTGACTCCGACTGATACCGGCACGTGGGAGCTTCAGTTTGTGGTTCCGAACTACAATTTCAGCCCGTATGACGCCGTTGTGATCACGCTGGAAAGCGATGGCGACAGCCACATGGGGTTTGATCCGCGTCCCGGTACGCCCGTCTTTGCCGGTATGATCGCCGATGGCGAACCCGCCGGTGATGTAATGATGGCAGATGGCAGCGATTCGATGGGCGATGAGAGTATGGGTGACGACACCATGAATGATGAAAACATGGGTGGTGACACGATGGGCGACGAGAACGTGAACGATTCGAACATGGGTGCTGATTCCATGAACGATACGAACACGGACGGCGGCGACAGCATGAATGACCAGATGATGGGATCGGTTGAAGTGACACTCGAACCGACGCCGCTGGCCGAAAATGCAGGTCTGGTCGGTATTTCCGGTACCGCCGAAGTGTACAGCGACGAAGGTTCGATCACGATCACGGTAAACTTGAATGGCGCGGCGCTGCCCGATGGGACGGTGCTCGAAGGTTGGGTGGTGGATGCCGGGCTGGATGGTGGCCCTGGCACGACCAACGCCAGCGACGCCGACGAAGCGTATGGCACGCCGTTTGATAACCCGGAGTTTAACACGCTGGTCGCGTCGGCCCCGTATGCGCTCAGCACGGGCGTCGTACATGACAACATGGACGGCACGCTGACCTTGACCTTTGACGTACCCGCCTACAATTTCAGCCCGTATGACGCCGTCGTGATCACACTGGAAAGCGATGGCGACAGCTACATGGGCTTCGACCCGCGCCCCGGCACGCCGGTTCTGACCGGTGCTATCGTCGCCGAGTCGATGTAGTCCCAAACGGTTCTGCCCGTACACCATGCGCCCGCCGCGATAAGTCCATCGCGGCGGGCGTTGCATTATAAGGGCGCTGGAACTACGCGCGAGCCGGTTTGACTGCGGGGATCGTGAACGTGAACGTCGTGCCGTGATCCGGTGTGCTCTCGACCCAGATGCTGCCATGATGCGCTTCGACAAATCCACGTGCGATTGCCAGCCCCAGACCCGTCCCGCGATGCCCGTCGTCGGCGCGCGCCCGTGAATTCTCGACCCGGTAAAAGCTGTCGAAAATATGCGGCATGTAGGCCGGGTCGATGGTCGAACCGCTGTTGTGAACCGCGACACATACCGTGCCCCCATCGCGGCGCGCGCTGATCGACACTTCCCCCTTCGGCGGGGTGTAGCGCAGCGCGTTATCCAGCAGGTTGTATAACACGCGTTGAATTTTGTCGGGGGCCATATACACCGGGTCGATGCCGTGCTCGACGCTGCCGCGCAGCCGGACCCCGCGCCGGACTGCCTGCGCGGTCATGCTGCTCAAGACGTCTGATATCAGATCGGTGAGCGATGTCATGTCAAATTGCGCGTCAGTCTGCCCGGCGTCGAGCTTCGCCAACTCGAACAGGTCATCGATCAGGCGGCTGAGGTGTTGCAACTCGGTCAGTGATGTTCGCACGTAGCGGGTGATAGTGTCCGGATCGCTGACCACGCCATCCGCGATCGCTTCGATCATCACGCGGATCGAGGTCAGCGGCGTGCGTAGATCGTGTGACACGCCGGCGACCAGTGCGCGGCGCGTCTGTTCGATCAGGCGCTGTTGCTGGTCCACTTTTTCCAGGTTATCGGCCATCCAGTTGAACGTTGTGGCCAGTTGTGCCAGTTCGTCGCTGCCGCGCACGGCCAGCCGCGTATCCAGCTTGCCCTGGGCCAATTGCCCGGCGGCATGTGATAGGTCGTGGATGCGGTCGGTGATCGTCATGGCGATGAACAGCCCGAAGATGAACGCGGTCAGTCCCGCAAAAACCAGCAGCGCGATGGTCAGCACCAGGTCGTGCTGGCTGATGAACATCAACTGCGCGGTGACCCACACGTTGAGGAAGATCAACACGACCGTGATGATCACGGTTGTCAGCAGGGACCAGCGCAGGCTGGGGAACCAGCGGATCAGGCCCTGGCGGTACAGCAGATACGCCAGCAGCACTGTTAATACGCCGGAACTGGACATGAACAGCACAAGCAGGCGTACGTCGCTGGCGGGCGGTTGCAGCTGCACCACGACCAGCAGCACGGCGATGGCAATCGCAACGCTCATGCCAAACAGGATGCTCAGGAGAGGGAAACGCTTCATGCTGGTGCTTCGAACTTATACCCGACGCCCCACACCGTATGAATGTAGCGCGGTTGGCTGGGGTCTTCTTCGATTTTTTCACGCAGGCGGCGAATATGCACGGTGACCGTGCTCTCGTCGCCGTAAAATTCATAGCCCCACACGCGGTCCAACAGTTGCGTGCGGCTGAACACCTGCCGGGGATGGCGTGCCAAAAACCACACGAGGTCAAATTCCTTAGCCGTGAGCACAATCTCCATCCCGCCGCGTGCAACGGTGCGCGTGCTGGATTCCAGGCGCAGCTCGCCAAACACGAGCGGTTTTTCCTGGTCCCCGGCCTCGGCGGCGCTGCGCCGCAGCACGGCTTTGATCCGCATGACCAGTTCGCGCGGGCTGAACGGTTTGGTCACGTAATCGTCCGTGCCCAGTTCAAAGCCTGCGATGCGGTCGGATTCTTCGCTGCGCGCGGTGAGCATGATAATCGGGATGTTGCCGCTGCTGAGGGTGCCGGTATCGGGGGCGCGGCCCGCCGGGTCCCGCAGCGAGCGTGTGATCGTGAGTCCGTCCAGGCCGGGCAGCATGATGTCAAGCACGATCAAGTCGGGCTGTTCCTGGTGCAGCAGGTGCAGTGCCAGCGGCCCGTTATCAGCCTCGACCACCCGGAAGTTTTCCAACTCCAGGTAACGGCGTACTACTTCGCGGATCGTGGCCTCGTCGTCCACGACCAGAATCGTTTGCTGTCTCATAATACCGGCATTATACAATCAACAGCTTACGAAAGCCTTACGGCGACGCCAGGCGCTGCCTGATTTCAGCGACGGCAGCCTGTGCCTCGATGTTGATGTTATACATCGCACCTTTGCCCTGGTAGAACGTGCCAACCAGGTACAGGCCAGGACAGCCTGCCACCTCGCGGCGGCCTGCCGACACATCGTCGGGCGGTTCGCCAACACGCACCGGCCAGCCGTCGACGTTTGTCTCGCAGTCGTCGATGTCGAGATACTCAAACAGGGCCGGAAGGTAACCTGTCGCCAGAATGACGGCATCGACCACGTGGCGCGATCCATCCGCCGACACGACAGCACCCGGTTCGAAACAAGCCGGGCCATCAACCGACTTGACCAGCCCTGCTTTAACCGCCTTGATTAATTCTGCTCCGCGCGTGGCTCCGGCGGCGCTGCTCTCGGCGGCGGTGCGCGGCGTTTTGATGCCGATCGCGTCCAGGTTGTCAAACGTAATGGCGGACACCTTATCCAGCAGCGGGCGGGCCATCCAACCGGGGAGTCGCTCGCCGATCATCATCCACACGTGTTTGGGCAGTCCCCAGGGATAACGCGGGCTGAGCTTGACGCCGGTTCGCTGGGCGAGCAGCACCGGACGCGCCGCCACCCGGCCTAACTCGGTGGCAATGTCTACGCCACTCGGCCCGTTGCCGACGACCATCACGCGCTGTCCCGCGAACGGTTCCGGCCCGTGATAATCGTGCGCGTGCAGCCGTCGCCCGGCAAAGCGCTCTATGCCTGGGATATCGGGCCAACATGGGCTGCTGAAGCGGCCCGTAGCCGAAATAATCGCCGGATGCCAGCCGGGACCGGCGCTGGTATCCACGCACCAGCCGCCGTCATGCGGCCATGCGCGGTGGACGGTGACGCCAAGCTGGATGTTAAGCGCGTGCCGCTCGGTAAATGCGACCAGATAACGGTGATACTGCCGCCCGGTCGGAAACAACCCGTATGAAAGAGGGAACCTGCATCCCGGCAGGTGTGAGAAAAAACGCGTCGTGTTCAGACGCAGCGATGGATACAGGTTGCTCCAGGTGGATGCCAACACCGTAGCGCGGTCAACAACCTGGTAGGGGATGTTGGCCCGTTCCAAAAAATAGGCGCTGGCGATCCCGGCGGGACCTGCGCCAATCACCAGTACATGATCTGTCACGGTTAGCTTCTTTGTGGTAGCCCGATCGCGCGTTTGCAGCGTAATCATGCCGCAAGTCACCGCAAACGACAACCTCTGTGAAAACAGCGATCAGGGTTAACATTCAGTGATCGGCAAACATGAGTCGTCCGGTCTGGCCAGCGGTCCTGGTGAACCAGTTTCTCTCTCAGAAACGCATGTCGCCGGGCATGGTGCCCGGCGACAGTGGGTTACTCAGCGATCAGCGAAGGAGTTACTTCTCCTTGGGTTTGACCGAAATCTGCTTCGGCTGCGCCTGCGGCAGCTTGGGCATGGCAATGTTCAGCACGCCGTTTTCGAAGGTAGCATCGACCTTATCGGTGTTGATGGTGTTGGGCAGCCGCACGCTGCGCTGGAACGCGCCGTAGCTGCGTTCGCGGTAGTGATAGCGGTCGCCGTCCTTCTCAATCGTGTCGCCCACTTCGCCGCTGACGGTCAGGACGTTGTCTTCGATCTCGACCTTCACATCATCCGGCGACAGGCCCGGCAGGTTAATCCGCACGGTCAGGCTGTCGTCGTTCTCGACAACATCCATCGCCGGACGCAGCATAGGCCGCGCCGTGTCGGACGCGAAGCGCGATGGCCAGTTATGCCACAGGTCTTCAAACATCTGCTCCAACGAACGGAAGGGATCACTCACTTCAACTTCGTTGCGGGGATTCCAACGTGTCAAGTTACGCATCGTAGTGTACCTCCATGATCATCACATCTCAATACACTTATATCGTGGATCACGTTTGTAAAAATAACATCAGCAGAGTTTAAGAATCAGGTCAACACATGATAAAAAAAGCGTAAGACGAAGCCCTGGCAGGGTCCCCGGGTGGCCCCGGTTGGCAAAGCCTACCCGGCTTCTTTTTCTACCGGGCGCTTATCGTGCCGGGTGGAGACACTCTCATGTGCGATGCCAGGATACGCGCGTGGAATCCCTGAACACGACCATCTATCGAGCCAGCCATTTCCCCCATTACGTCCAGGTGCGGGATACGCTCAGGAGGCCGCGCCACTAAACGCCGGATCGAGACAGTCAGCCACAACCTCTGCCGTCAGGTCAACCGTCTTGGCGAGCCACGAAAACCCGAACGCGTTGGCCTGCGGGCAAAAATCCGCCGGGTCGCCTTCGTACTCCACACCAAAAACTGCTTTGCCAGCGTCGATGAATGGCAGCAACAGCTCACATTCGTTGTACTCGAAGCACTGCTCGTTCAACGCCCAGTCGAAATCACCCACCAGCTCCTCGATCTGGTCGAGGTCATTCTTCAGACCGATCGACAGCCCGCGCGCGTGAGCGGCTCCGGCCAGCCAGCGGTTATAGGCCAGTTGATCCTGTGCTGTGAGACGGAAGCCGCTGCGGTTGCTGTATGCATCGACGTTATCAGGTTCGACACCATCACAGCCCTTTTCGACGGCCATGTCCAGGCGGGCCGCCATGATCGGTTGCAGCACGTCCAACTGCCGGATGTCCAGCCAGCGCTCGCCGGGCCAGTCGTCCAGCGACCTGCCGATCACGTCTTCGGGGAACGTATCAGCATCAGGCCGCCAATCTTCGTGCGACCCGGCGCTGAAATAACAGATCACGATCCGGCCAGCGGCTTTGAGCGCGTCGATCGTGTCAACCGGCGTCTCAAACAGGTCGATGTCGACCATTTGCACGTCATACTGCGTGTCGATCACGCCGGTGAGCTGCCACTGCCATGACGTGCCGGGTTCCGGCTGCCAGATAGCAGGCTCGCCGCCGTCCTGCGCGTGAGCGGGAATCCCTGCGCTGGCCAACAGAATCAGGCTCAATACCCAGGCGCGTTTCATTACGACCAATCCCACTATCGCGTCACGACGACATTGACGCCTTCGTGCGCGTGGACCGTGCCGATCTCCCACCAGGGCGCGCCGCGTGCGTCCATCTCACGTGCGAACGCGTCGCGTCGATCCGGCGGCAGCGCGATCAACAGCCCGCCGCTGGTTTGCGCGTCGAACAGCAGCATCTGCCGTTCTTCGGGGATGCCGTCCGCGAAGCGGACTCCCCCCTCATACGCCAGCCGGTTTGCCGACGACCCGCCGGGGAACGTCCATTGTTCGGCGTAGGTCAGCGCGCCGTCCATCAGCGGGATGCGGTCAAGTGTTACGTGCAGCGTCACCTGGCTGGCGATGGCGATCTCGGTAGCGTGGCCCAGAAAACCGAAGCCGGTGATATCCGTCGCCACCCCGGCCCGCACGGCGACGGCTGCCTCAGCGCCCGGTTTGTTGAGGCGCTGCATCCACGCCACTGCTCCGGCGACGTGGTCCGCGCTGGCGCGGTCATTCTTAGCGGCGGTCGTGATGCAGCCGGTCCCCAGCGGTTTGGTGAGCACCAGCACGTCGCCAGGAGACGCACCGGCTTTGGTCAGCAGCCGGTCGGGATGCGCCAGCCCGACAACGGCCAGCCCGACTTTGGGTTCTTTGTCCTGGATCGTGTGCCCTCCGGCGATCACGGCCCCGGCATCTCGCACAGTTTCGGCCAGACCAAGCATGATCTGCCCGCTGATCTCCAGCGGCAGGTCAGGCGGCAGCGCCGCGACGATCAGCGCCAGCAGGGGCGTACCCCCCATCGCGTACACGTCGCTGAGCGCGTTGGCGGACGCAATCGCGCCGTATTGGTATGGATCGTCAACAATGGGCGTGAAAAAGTCGGTGGTGACGATCAGCGCACGCGTGTCATCCAGGCGATACACAGCGGCATCGTCCGGCGTACCCAACCCAATCAACAGGTCCGGGTAGTCGGTAGGGTCAAACATGGATTGCAGTGGGCGCAGCACGTGCGCCAGGGCCTCAGGGGCCAGTTTAGACGCTCAACCAGCGCACGATGAAAGCGCGGTGAGGCGAATGATCTCGTCGCGTGTCACAATATCCTCCTGATGATCAGGAGTATGCCACAGTTGCCGGGGAGCGCCAAAACCGGGTGCGTGTGTAGGGTGTTCGAAACGATTGCGCTCCCCCGCAACCTCTTGTATGCTTTGTCCTAACCGACGTATGATCGGTTTTCAGTTCCCAATGCCTGTTGAAGCTGTGAAAGGAGGCGGCGTGTGATCCGGACGCCGCGCGCTTTTTAATGTCAGCCCGAAGACCCGTTTACCGTAAGGCCGCGCTCGACAAGTTGTCCTCGCCCGAAGAACTCGACCGGCTGATGCAAATCACGCGGCCCGGTGCGTGGCTGCTGCTGGCCGCATTCGGCGGTGTGCTGGTGATCGCTGTGGTGTGGGGTGTTTTTGGCCGGATCACGACCACGCTCGAACAATCCGGCGTGCTGACGACGAGTAACCCGGTGGTGTTTGTGCTGGCCGGCGAATCCGGGCAGGTGGTCGAGCTACCGGTCGAGTCCGGCGATATCGTCGACGCGGGTGAAGTGGTCGTCCTGGTTGATGGCGGAGATGGCCCGGTCGGGCTGACCAGCACCGTGCGCGGGCGTGTGATCTCGATCCGCGTCGGAGTGGGCGAACCGGTCGACGTCGGTACGCCGCTGATCAGCATCGAAGCGTTTGCACGCGACACACGCGATCAGGAAGTCGTGGCGTTTGTGCCGCTGGACGATCAACAGCGCATCCGCATGGGAATGGATGTGCAGGTGCTGCCCTCGACGGTCGAGCGGGAAAAATACGGGTACCTCGAAGGGCGTGTGCAGTCGGTCGCCCAGTTCGCATCCACGCGCGAGGAAATTCTCAGCGTGTTGGACGAACAGGGTTTTGTCGACGATCTGACCGCCAGCGGCCCGGTGTTTGAGGTGCGGATCATTCTCAAGACCGGCGCTGATGGCACGTACCTGTGGACGGCGTCGAGCGGCCCTGAAACCAGTCTGGTGAGCGGTACCCCGTGTTTGATCAGGGTTAATGTGGACGAAGAGCGCCCAATTGACAAAGTGTTTAATCTCGCTGGCTGAGGGCGTTTTACATGGCTGATCTGACGACGATCCCCCCTGAGTACCGGAAGCGCATCAAAACGCCGACTGTGCTGCAAATGGAAGCCGTCGAGTGCGGCGCGGCGTCGCTGGGGATTGTGCTGCACCATTACGGTAAATACGTCGCGCTGGAGGAATTACGGCTGGCGTGCGGCGTGTCGCGGGACGGCAGCAACGCATTAAACATAGTCAAAGCGGCGCGGGGTTATGGCCTGAAAGCGAAAGGCGTCCGCCGCAGCAACCTGCAAGGCGTGCTCACCCTGCCGCTGCCCCTGATCGTCTTCTGGAAATTCACACACTTCCTGGTTGTGGAAGGCTTCTCTAAAGACCGCGTTTATGTCAACGACCCGGCAACCGGCCCGCGTACCATCACCCTGCAAGAATTCGACGAATCGTTCACCGGCATCGCGCTGGTGGTTGAGGTCGGGCCGGAGTTTGAAAAAGGCGGGCGGCCCTTTAACCTGATCCGGGCCTTGCAGCAGCGACTGGCGGGGTCGCGGTACGGGCTGCTGTACGTGCTGTTGGCGAGCCTGTTTCTGGTCATCCCCGGCCTGCTCGTGCCGGTCTTCTTGCGCGTTTTTGTCGATGACATCCTGGTGAGCGGACGCGACTGGATCACGCCGCTGCTGGTGGGCATGGGGCTGGCAGTCGTGGTCCGCATGTGGCTGACGTGGTTGCAGCAGATGTACCTGCTGCGGCTGGAAACCAAGCTCTCCCTGAGTGGATCGAGCCGGTTTTTCTGGCATATTTTGCACCTGCCGGTCGAGTTTTTCACCCAGCGTTACGCGGGTGACATCGCCTTCCGCGTGCAGGTCAACGACCGGGTCGCGCAGCTTTTGTCGGGCGAACTGGCGACGGCAGCCATTAACATGCTGCTTGTCGTGTTTTACGGGCTGTTGATGCTGCAATACGACGCGCTGCTGACGCTGGTCAGCGTGGTGATTGTCGCGTTTAACATCCTGGCGCTGCGGTACATTTCGCGACGGCGCGTAGACGCCAACCGCAACCTGCTGCAAGAGCGCGGTAAGCTGGTTGGCACGGCGATGGATGGACTCGAAACGATTGAGACGCTCAAAGCGACCGGCGCGGAGTCCGGCTTTTTCGCGCGGTGGGCCGGTTTTCAGGCCAAAGTGGTCAACGGTGAGCAGCGCCTGGGCTACCTGACGCAGATGCTGGCCGTGGTCCCGCCGTTTTTGCAGACGGTCAACATCACCGTGATCCTGGTCATCGGCGGGCTGCGCGTGCAGGATGGGCAGCTTACCATCGGGATGCTGGTCGCGTTCCAGAGCCTGATGCTGAGTTTTACCCAGCCAGTATCGCAGTTGATCAACCTGGGCAACCGCCTGCAAGAGGCGGAAGGTGATATGAACCGCCTGGACGACGTGCTGCGCTACCCGGTGGATGACCTGGTGAGCGGCCAACGTGGCGACGAAACAGATTCCCTGGCACGGCTGGAAGGCCAGCTTGAGATCCGCAACATTTCGTTTGGTTACAGCCGCCTGGCTGAACCGCTGATCGAAGACTTCAGCCTGACGTTGAAACCCGGCCAGCGGGTCGCCCTGGTCGGATCGTCGGGCAGCGGCAAATCGACGGTGGCCCGCCTGGTGTCCGGGCTGTACCAACCATGGGAAGGCGAGATTCTATTCGACGGCAAGCCGCGCGACGCCATCCCGCGTAACGTCATGACGGGGTCGATGGCGATGGTCGATCAGAACATTGCGCTGTTCAGCGGCACGATCCGCGACAACCTCACATTGTGGAACCAGACAATTCCCAAAGGGTGGATCGTGCAGGCCGCCAAAGACGCCTCCATCCACGACGTGATCACCGAACATACCGGCGGGTACGATTTTGAACTGCAAGCGGGGGGACGCAATTTTAGCGGGGGTGAGCGGCAGCGGTTGGAGATCGCGCGGGCGCTGGTCACCAACCCGACCCTCCTCCTGCTGGACGAAGCGACCAGCGCGCTGGACCCTATCACGGAACAAACGATCGACGATAACCTGCGCCGCCGGGGCTGCACCTGCCTGATCATCGCGCACCGTCTCAGCACGATCCGCGACTGCGACGAGATCATCGTGCTGGACAAGGGTAAGATCGTGCAGCGCGGCACGCATCACGACATGCTGCGCGAGGGCGGCGCTTATGCAACGTTGATCGGCGCTGAGCAGCCATCCCGCCGTAAGAGTGTGGTCGATTCGGTGTTCGATAACCTGGCGGATTTGTAGGCGAGAGGACACGCATGCCGGACCAAAGGCGATTTGTCGAAACGTCGGAAGAATGGGAGCTGTTTCTGCTGGGGCTGCGTTACCGCGACTCACGCCTGCTGACGCTGAGCGGTAACGAACCCTTTTTGCTCTCCGGCGATGATCGCGCCTGGCTGGTTTACAAGGGTGTGGTGGATGTTTTTGCCGTGCGCACCGACCAGGGCGAAGTGTCGAGCGCCCGCCATCATTTTTTCCGCGCGTATACGCACCAACTGTTGTTGGGTATTCCTTCGCGTGATCGCCCGGTCGCGCTGCTGGCAAGCTGCGCGCCCGAAACCCAGATTCTTCAGTTCAGCAAATCGCGGCTGATCCAGCAGCTTCAAAAGCCGGAAAATGGGCCGGTTGTGACCGGGATGCTTGAAAGCTGGGTGCGGCTGCTGGCTTCCGGCGTAACCAGCGCCGTCAGGCCGAAGGAATACCAGATCATCGAGCCGGGCCAGGAATTGACGCTCGCCGCCGGACAGATCGCGCGCTCACAGCGCGGCGTCATCTGGGTCCAACTTGAGGGCAGCGCGCGCTTTTTGGGCCGCGACGATGTCCCGCCGATCAGCGGTGACACGCCCGTGCCGATCTCCGAGCGCACCTGGCTGCAAGCCGCCGAAGACAGCCGGATACGCGCATTTGATACGCCCTCCATGCTGCAACAAGACGCCGAATGGTCGTTTCTGACCCGTTTCTCCGACGGGATGATGGACCTGATCGAGCAGGACATCCAGCAGGACGATGCCACCGCCCGCCAGTTGATTCAGGACAAGATCGCCAGTGACGAATTGAAGGTTCAAACCGCGTTTTCGCGGCTGGCATCCACCTGGAGCGACGAATCCCCAACTTATATCAGCGTCGAAAGCCCCGATCCGTTGATCGCGGCGTGCCGGTTGGTGGGGGGGGTGTTGGGTATCACCATCAAAACGCCGCCCGATTATGACGGTGCCCCGGCAGCCGGGGTCGGCGAGCGCCAGGACCCGCTGGCCGAGATCGTGCGGGCGTCGCATATCCGAAGCCGAATGGTACTGCTGCGCGACGACTGGTGGCGGCGCGATAACGGCCCGATGCTGGCGTTTCGAGGCGAGGAGCGCGATCCGGTGGCGCTGCTGCCGGTCAACGCGCGTTCATACGAACTGCACGATCCGGCGCAGTTGGAGACTCTGCCGGTTGACGAGGGAGTCGCGTCCGAGTTGACCGGCACGGCCTTCGCGTTTTACCGCTCCTTCCCGGAGCGCCCGCTGCGCGCGCTGGATCTGGTGCGATTTGGCATACGCGGAACCGGGCGCGATCTGCTGACGCTGCTGGTCGTCAGCGTGGCCGGTGGCCTGCTGGCGCTGCTTGTGCCGGTGGTGACCGGAGTCGTGTTTGACCGGCTGATCCCGTCCGGCGAGCAGACGCAGCTGCTGGTGTTAGGCGGTGCGCTGGCTGCCAGCGCGCTGGCGATTGCCCTGTTCCAGATCGTGCGCAGCATCGTGCTGCTGCGCGTCGAGGGACGCATGGATAGTTCGATCCAGGCAGCGGTGTGGGACCGGCTGTTGAGCCTGCCAGCAGATTTTTTCCGCCGCTATTCGGCGGGCGAACTGACCGAGCGCGCCCTGGGCATTTACACCATCAAACAAACGCTGTCCGGCTCGGTGATTCTCTCGATGTTATCCGGTATATTTTCGACCCTTAACCTGCTGGTGATGTTCTATTACGATGCCCGGCTGGCGCTGATGATGATCGGCATCATGCTGGTGGTGTTTGCCGCGATGGCCGGGCTGGGGTGGCAACTGCTGCGTTACCAGCGGCAGGTCACACGCACGCAGGGTGAAATCTCCGGACTGATCGTGCAGCTGGTCGGCGGCATGTCCAAGCTGCGGGTGGCAGGGGCAGAAGGCCGCGCGTTCTTCCTGTGGGCGAGCGTGTTTAGCACGCAAAAAAAGCTTGCCTTCAGGGCGCAGTCCGTGATGAATTACCTCAACGTGTTGATCGCCGTGTTCCCGGTGCTGGCGTCAATGGTGTTGTACGCGCTCGTCTACGGTCAGACCAGCCTGTCAACCGGCATGTTCCTGGCCTTTAACGCGGCGTTTGTGCAGTTCGTGGTGGCGGGCATGCAGTTCAGCGGGGCGTTTGTGGCGGCGCTGTCGATTGTGCCGGTGTATGAGCGGCTGAAACCCATCTTACAGACTCTGCCCGAAGTAGACGAGCAAAAAGCCGATCCCGGCGAGTTGAGCGGCGCGATTGAAGTCAACCATGTCTCGTTCCGTTACGACAAAGAAGGCCCGTTGGTGTTGGATGATGTGACGTTCAACGTAGAACCGGGCGAGTTTGTCGCGCTGGTGGGCGCGTCGGGATCAGGCAAATCGACGCTCCTGCGGCATCTGCTCGGCTTCGAGCGGCCCGATTCCGGCGCGGTGTATTACGACGGGCAGGCGCTGTCAGAAATCGATCTGCGCGCCGTGCGGCGTCAGATCGGCGTCGTGCTCCAACACAGCCAGGTGGTTACCGGCACTATCCTGGAAAATATCGTGGGGTCGAGCGGCCTGACCGCCGACGATGCCTGGGAAGCCGCGCGGCAGGCGGGCATCGAGGCGGACATCAAACAGATGCCAATGGGGATGCAGACCTACATCAGCGAGGGCGGCAGCACTTTTTCGGGCGGGCAGCGCCAGCGGCTGCTGATCGCACGGGCGCTCGTCACGCGGCCCCGTATTATCTTTTTTGACGAGGCGACCAGCGCGCTCGATGACCGATCGCAGTCCCAGGTGACGGAAAGCCTCAAGCAAGTGGACGCAACCCGCATTGTGATCGCGCACCGTTTGAGTACCATTGTCGACGCGGACCACATCCTGGTTATGCAGCGCGGCAAAATCGTCGAGCACGGCACGTACCAGGAGTTGCTTGGCAGGGGCAGCGTGTTTAGCGAACTGGCACAGCGCCAGTTGATCTGATCAGCCCATCATGCGGCGAACGATGCGGTCAAAGCGCATACCGGCCAGATAGACACTATCCAGCACGTTTGAATCCAGCTCGTCCTCGTCTGTCTCGCCGCTTGGCCCGGTGCCCGGTCCGGACTGTTCCATTGATTCGCGCAGGCGATACGACAACGAGACTGCAATCCCCCGGTAAAAACGCGCGGCAAAATCCCGATCATCTTCCAGTTTTTGCGAGAGCACCGCCTTTGGGATAGTGAACAGCGTGGATTCTTCCACAGCCTTGACGGTGGCGGTCGGCAAGCGGTCGTCGATGAATGACATTTCGCCCAGAATCTCGCCTACGCTGCGTTCCGCGATCTGCTGATCGGCCCCGCCGGACTCAACAAAAACGCCGAGTGCCCCATCCAACACGATATACACCAACTCGCTCGGCTTGCCCTCTTCGATGAGCACGGTACCCGCCGTGACATGCTCGCGTTTGCCTTTTGCGATCATCCAGTCGATGTTTTCGTCGCTCAACTGCCCCAACATGTACAATACTCTACGCATGTTGTTTGCCCTTTTTATGGTTGCCAAGCCAGCATGTGGATTTTGACATTCCGTACAGCGGGCGCATCCACCAAACAACCCCCGCGTGCGCCCTACGCGTATAGTACACAAAGCCGGTTGCATAAGCAACTGGCCGCGCCCGCGCGGTCAACACAAAAACGCCTCGCCGGTCGTGGTGACGGGCGAGGCGGAACGGGCAGCCGTTTGAGGGATAACCAGGGTTTTACGGGTTGAACTCGATGGGCGTCCACTTGCCGGTGGTGCCACCCGCCGCGCTGGCGAGTTCTTCGTCGGACAGCTCGCCGTACAGCTCGTCAATGGCCATGTTCAATTCCTCGACGGTGAACTCGTAGCCCAGACTCGCGCCGAGCTTCACAACTGCTTTGCCGTTGCTTTGAGTCGCATCGATTTTCGCTTGCAGGTCCTGGTCGTCTTGCGCCTTCTTCAAGAACGCTTTTGCTTTTTCCGCTGACATCGTGTGTTGCTCCTTGCACTTAAAGGTCTGCTCTTGACCTGGGATGCCGTCTCACGGGTGTGTTTGTGTGCCATGCACTTCTACCATATGTGTCGTCGGTTGACGCCGAAGTGGGTCGTGTGTTTCCTTTGACCGTAATCTTAGCAGTTATTGCTCCGGCTCACCAATCATGAATCCGTCGAGCATTGGCTCGAACACATCGGCAAAAACGGTGGCAGCGTCTTCGGTGTCCGGCGTCTCGACCCACAGCGCGTAGCCATAGTCGTTATAAATGGTCGCGTACATGCGCCCGGTGACCGGTTGGCCGCTGCGTTCAGCCGTGTAAAGCGCGGCTTCCCAGGTATGGCTGGGACCATGATAGACCGCTTCACTGGTGTACCACGTGTAACTCTGGCCGTAGTAGCTGCGCTGCCCGGTGATCGCCAGATTCGCCACGTCCGGTTGGACATACACGGCCATCAGATCATCCAGCAGTTCGCCGGAGGTCTGGCGGGCGGTTTCCATGCGAGTGAGACCTACAAAGGTTGGGCCGGTGGTGTCGCCGTCCGGTGCATAACGCGTCCAGCCGCCGGATTCGGTGCCGGGAGTCCAATCCAGACGGACCGGGTACTGCACTTCGGGCACAAAATCATCAAAGTACCACGCGCTGGTATCCGACTCGTTCAAGGCTTGCAGGTCGATGATGCCCAGGTTATCGCGCAGCATCGCAAACGTGGCGTCGAGGTCGCCCACACCTGCCAGGGCCTCGGCGGCGAAGATCATGCCGATGCCGCGCGTTTCGTGGAAGATGGCGAGCGCGTGCCCGTTGACGGTGCCCTGGTCAGTGTCGTAACTGAAACGCAGTTCGCGCGCGGGCACGCCCGCCACGCTGGTTTCAGTGATCGTGCCTTGCAACTTGCGGTCATATTTTTCGAGGAAGCGCCGGGCGATCGCATCCAGATCGGAGCCGACATCACTGGCAAAATAGACCGTGATGTTGTCGGCATCGTCTGGGCTGCTGGTCCGCATCCACCGGTCTTCGGGGAAGTAAGCCAGCGGCGACCAATCCGACAGCCGCGAGACGGTGAAGCCGAAGTCTGTACGGGTTTCGCCGCGCAGGTCCGGGTTCAGGCCGGTGTTGTTCACGGTGACGGTTTTGGACGTAAACCCGGTCGTGCCACCGAACGCCGTGATCAACAAACCGATGTTATACTGCCCGTTGGGGGCCGGTTTCCAGGACCACGTCAGGCCGCCATCCGGCCAGGTGTAGAGGTTCCCCGGCTCTGAGGTGATGCGGCCATCTGGCGTCACGACCGAGCTGTAGGCCTGGAAGTCTGAACCGGGCATGATGTCGATCACACCTAGCGCGTCACTTTCTGCCGCATGATTGACGATGCGCTGGACCTTACCATCCAGGCCGAACACCACGCCCACGTCGTTCCACACGTCGCTGCCGGGTTCGCGGTAACGCCCATCCAGAAAGGCGACATCTTCCGTGAAGATCAACAGTTCGTTGTTGCTGGTGGTACCATCGGATATCACGGGCAGCAGCAAGTCCCAGAAAAAACGCGTGCGTTCGACGCCGGGCCGCCAGCGATTGATCCGCTCGACCTGGTTGTCAACGCTGATCGTTTCCAGCAAACGCTCGGACGACAGACGCCGCGCAGAGCCATCAGGCTGAACCTGGTCAACCGTCGAGTCGCCATACGCGATGCGGCGTCCGACAATCTCCAGGCCCATGATCACGGTTGACAGCAGGTTGA
>CAYMTN010000059.1:0-23832 GCA_964393335.1 uncultured Anaerolineaceae bacterium | reverse complement strand
CACATCATCCCCCCGGCGGCGGCAGATGGGCCACCAGCCAGTTCACGATCGCATCAATCAGGTCCGGTTGGACGACCAGCATATCCGTGCCGTGCCCGGCGGCGGCGGGATAGATCAGAAGCTGGTGATCGCCGCCCGCCATGCTGTCCAGCGTGACGCTGTCGGCGGGGTTGTTTTCGTCAGTTTCGCTGGCGACGATCAGCACCGGGCGCGCGCCGAACCGCGCCAGCGCATCCGCCGCCGTGATGCCGCGAATGTCCAGCCCCGGGCTGAGCAGCACCGCCGCCGCGCAGCCGGGTTGGTCCGCGCAGGCGTTCAGGCCCAGGTTCGCGCCAATCGATGCGCCGATCACGGCCAACTGCCCGCCGCTGATCCCTGGCAGTCCGGCGAACTGCGCCAGCGCGGCGCGCACGTCCGCCGGGGCGCGCGTCCAGTCCGCCACGCCGCCCGTTTCGCCGTACCCGCGCAGGTCGATTGCCAGCACGGCGTAACCCGCCGCCTGCAAACGTGCCGGCAGCGGCTCCCACGACGACCGGTCGCGGCCCTGCATGTGAACCAGCAGCAGACCCGGCGCAGGCCGTACCACCGCCGCGTACAGCGTGCCGTACATGATCAGGCCATCCGCCCCACTGATCACCATCGGCAGCAGCGATTGGGGCGGCGGCGGCGTGATCGTCGGCAGGTCGTGTTCCGGCTGGCCTTCCGCCGCCAGCCCGGCCTGCGTCGGATTGCTCACGCCCGGCGCACCCAATGCGGGATCGTGAATCTCCGGCCCCTCTTCAACCGGCGCGACCGGGTTCACGGTCGGGCTGACAGGCAGCGGCGGCAGCGGAGTCGGCCAGTCAGGCGTGGCGGTCGGCGCAGGCGCACCGGTCCCGCACGCGGCCAGCAGGATCAGCAGGCCGGTCAGTGCGAGCGCCCGCGTGACGCGCGGCATCGTGCGGCGGCTCATGAGTCGCCCGGCTGCCGTGTTTTTTCGGCCAGCACGACCATACGCGGACTGCCGTCCAAAAACGGTTCCCGCCCGTAATCACCATAAAACTGCACGCGGCGCAGGCCGCTGGCCGCCAACTGCAAATCCATCTCGCCGGGGAAGACGTAACGCAGCTTGAGCGGGGCCAGCGTGCGGTGGACCGTGCCATCATCCGCGATCTCGTCGTAAATCCAGGTGATGTGCAGGTGCTGCGCCACGCGGTCGATCATGCTGTATGAGTGCTGCATCACGAGGTGACCGCTTTCCGGCTCGGTGAACATACGCTCCAGCACAATCGATCCGTCGTCCCGGGACGCATACGCATCGCCCGCGTTGGGCAGGTCGAGCACCAGCAGCCCGTCATCGTCGAGCAGGTTGGCAAAATGCCGCAGCGCGGTGAGCTGATCGACCTGCTCGCTGAAGTGCATAAAACTGTTGTACGGCACGATGATCAGCTTGAAGCAGCACGGCACGTCAGCATCCAGCGCGTCGCCCTGCACGAACGTCACGCGCGGCTTGAGATCGGGCATCACGTCCAGCTTGCGCCGCCCGCGCGCCAGCATGACCTCGGAGCGGTCCACGCCGACGACGCGGTGCCCCTCCTGCGCCAGGTGCAGCATCACGCGCCCGGTGCCGCAGCCCACGTCCAACACCGGCCCGCCGGTTTCGGCGGCTAACTCGCCGTACAGCGCCAGGTCTTCGGTGAACTCGGCGTTCTCGGCATCGTAAAAGCGCGCAATCGTATCGTAGAATCGTACGTTGAGACTCATCCCATCACTCATTCTCCCCCTCATCATTTATGCCCCGCAGTGTAGCCCAAAATAGCAGCCGCCTCAACAATCCGGCGATCAAGCGGTGGGCAGACGCAGGCAGCGCCTGTTGCATACGGTTAACTCGTTTTGCCAACCTGCCTGCTTCTTTCACCACAGAACTGAATCCATAGGGGTCACGAGAGATGGGTTCCTGGGCGCAGGCGAACCTGCGGTTCGTCAGCAGTGCCCCTGCTGTTCGCTGAATGCTGACCGCCGGTCAGCGATATACGCAAGCCGACGATCGACACGTGCAGCACATGACAATCAACGTGCAACGCGGGGCCGCCTTTGTGCGTACTATTTCACAGCGTACACACATAGGAGGTATTTCCCCATGAACCAACCCGTCGTCAGCGAACAAGACCGCGCCCTGGCCCAAAAATGCCTCAACTGCCCGGTCTGCACGCGCGCCCGCACCAAACAGCGCGGGCTGGCCTTCTGGTTCGTCAAGAACATCGAAGGCGGCGTCTGCCCGGCCTGCCAGGCATATGAGCGCGTCTACGGGCGCAAAGCGCACGAAGCGGTGCGGCGTCAGTAACGCGCCAGATACTGTTCGAACCAGCCCACCACCCGGCGGTTATACTCGTCCGGGTGGTTTTGGTATGCCTCGCGGTGCCCGACGTGGGCCACGCGCCACACCTCCACCGGACCCGCTGCACACGCGGCTAACCGCCCAGCCTCGTCCGGCGAGACGAACGGGTCATCGTCGCCGGTAATGAATAGCACCGGCGCGGTGATACGATCCACGCTGTCCAGCGGATTCGCGCGGTAGAGCTGGTAACCAACGCGCAGCGATCCCATGACCAGCACCAACCACGCGCCGGCCCGCGCCAGCGGCCCCGGCACGCCGCGCTGGCGCAAGTATCCCGCCAGCAGGCCGCCGACGCGCGGATACGCACCATCCACCACCAGCGCCGCGATGCCGTCATGCTGCGCCGCCGCCAGCAGCGCCACGCCCGCGCCCATGCTGAATCCCAACACGCCCGCGCGCTCGATGCCGCGTTCGGCGGCGAGGTAATCCAGCGCCCCTAACAGGTCGGCCTGCTCCAGCGCGCCAAGCGTGACGGTATTACCTTCCGAGCGGCCATGCGCGCGGAAGTCGAACATCAACACGTTGAACCCGGCCTGGTGCAGCGGGATCGCCTGCACGACGTCTTTATCCATGCTGCCGTTCTGACCGGGACACAGGATCACGGTCCCCTGCGGCGACGCGCCCCCACCGATCCACCAGCCGCACAGCGCTAACCCGTCGCGGCTGGCAAAGGTCACATCTTCGCACGGCATCCCGTAAAACGCCGGGTGATCGAGCGGGTCCGGCAGGCGGCGGCGCATGAGCGGCAGAGTCGCCGCAAAGGCCGCGCCCGCCACCAGGACCACCCATACGCTGATGACCCACAGCAGCCCAAACCAGATCATGAGCCAGACTCCTCAATCGTCACGGAAATCAGCCGGTCGCCGGGCGGCGGATTGGGGAAGTTGACCGGGTCATTGGCGTTACGCGGAGTCAGGCCGCGCAGCACGTCCAGCCCTTCGACTACCGCGCCAAAAATCGTGTACTCCGCGTCCCACTGATCGCGCGGTTCCATCGCGGCCAGCGTGAAAAAAAACATGCTCCCGGCGCTGTCAGGCGTACCCGGCGTACGCGCCATCGCCACCAACCCCGGACGGTCAAAACTCAGGCCGTTGTTTGCCTCATCGGGGATGGTATAGCCCGGCATGCCGCGCCCGGTATCGCTCGGATCGCCGGTTTGCGCGACAAAATCGGGAATCACGTAAAAAAACGTGTTGCCGTCATACCAGCCCTGCCGCGCCAGAAACACGAAGTTGTTGACGGTGACCGGCGCGTTCTGCGGGTACAGGTCGATGACGACGACGCCCTTGTCGGTGAGCAGCGTGGCGCGGTAGCTGTGCGCCGGGTCGATGATCATGGGCGGCGGGGCGTCAAACTGGCGCTGTTCGAGCAGGATCAGGCGTGCGGCTTCGTCCAGCCCGAACAGGTCATCGCGCCCGCTGAAGGGCAGCCCGTTGAACAACATCAGCGGCGCGCCGACGATCTCCAGGTCGGCAGCATCCCGCTGCGCCTGCTCCACGATGGGCGCGTACGTCCCCGCATCGAGCGCCGCGTCAAACTGCGCTACGTCAAGGTCGAGGGTCGCCGCGTAATCGTCCAGCACCGCGCGAAACTCCGCCGGAGACAGATCGATCCAGCCCGCCTGGTGAGCAAAAAGCTGGTCGTGCATGTCCCAAAAACGACCTTGCGCGGCAGCGGCTTCGCTGGCTTGCAGCGCCAGGGATGTTTTGTCGTGCGCGCGCAGGTCCGGCAGATGCCGCCAGACCAGGCGAATCGCGTCAGGATGGCGGGCGCGCACTTCTTCGAGATCGCGGGCATAACGCGCGCACGGTTCGCACTGAAAATCACCGTACGTGATGATCGTCAGGTAGGCGTCGTCAGGGCCGAGCGCGTGCCCGGCCAGCGGCGTGTAGTCCGCGCCGCCCGCCACCGTTTCCGGCGGCGTCACGGATGGCACGCGCGAGGGTTGCGGCATCACCGTTGGCAATGGCGTAGACGTCGCGGGTGGAAGGCTCGCCGCCGCGCCGGGGGTTGGCGTGATGAGTACCGCTGCGGAGGTGGACACCGCCGTATTCACCGGGCCGCTGTCTTTTTTGTCAGCGCCACAGGCAGCCAGCAGCGCGGCCAGCGCCAGGATTACGAGCGGGGTCATTTTCCGCGCCCTTATGGAAGAACCGAAACAAATCCGGATGATCCGGGGCGCAGCAAGCAGCGCCCCTACGAAACCGATTATCCGGATTCTATTGGGGTTTTCCGTTAGTAGTCGAGACGGATTCATGGCTAATCTCCTATGCTGGTGCCGATACGGCGCGCGCTCTCGATCCAGGGATGATCGAGGGGCACCACCTTACGCTGCCCCGCGACCTGGTCGAGCGGCACCGGCTCCGCGCCGTCGCCACGCGCGGCGACCATCACGCCAAAAACGTCCTCATCGATCAGGTCGGCGCAGGCCGTGCCCAACCGCGTCGCCAGCAGACGGTCCGCTGCCGAGGGCGTGCCGCCGCGCTGCAAGTGGCCCAAAATCGTCACGCGTGATTCGAGCCGCGTCAGTTCTTCGAGCTGGCGCGCCAGCCGGACAGTCCCTTCAACCTGCCACGTTTGCAGCTCGGCCAGCTTCGCTTCGGCCTTTTGGCGCGCTTTTTTATCCCCTTTATCGAGCGCTTTTTGCAGCTTCTTTTCGGCTTTCGCCACGATCTTGGCGTCCTGTTTGGAGATCGCGCCTTCCGACACGGCGACGATGCTAAATGCTTTGCCGCTGTGGCTGCGCTCCAAAATCGACTCCGCGACCTTTTCGACATCGTAGTGAATTTCGGGGATCAGGATCACGTCCGCGCCGCCCGCGATGCCCGCGCCCAACGCCAGCCAGCCCGCGTTGTGGCCCATGATCTCCACCACGATGATGCGGTGGTGGCTGTGGGCCGTGCTGTGCAGGCGATCAATCGCCTCGGTGGCGATGACGAGCGCCGTATCAAACCCGAAGGTAATATCCGTCCGCGCGACGTCGTTGTCGATGGTTTTGGGCAGCGTGATCACGTTCAGGCCATGCTGCATCAGGTGATAGGCGTTCTTTTGCGTGCCACCACCGCCCAGGCATACCAGCGCGTCCAGGTTGTGTTTCCGGTAATTCGCCACCATGACATCGGTCATGTCCATTTCCTGGTCACCCATCGGCATCTTGTGCGGCTTGTCGCGGCTGGTGCCGAGGATCGTGCCGCCAATCGTCAAGATGCCGGAGAGCACCGGGCCGTCCAGGCGGAGGGTGCGGTTTTCCATCAGGCCGCGAAAACCATCGCGGAAGCCGATCACGTTCATGCCATACGCGCCCATCGCCGCCTTGCCAACGCCGCGAATCGCCGCGTTGAGGCCGGGGCTGTCACCGCCTGCCGTCAAGATTCCGATTTGTTTCGCCATGATGTTTTCCCTTCACTCGACCCTTACACGGTCACCACGCGGCGAGCAGGCGCGCCGCTTCGGCCAGCGGATCGGATGCCGCCAGCGCGCTCGCACGGCCCGCCCGCGCCATCTCCAGAGGCACGATTGCCTGCGGATCGGCACACTCGATGTTCCACAGATCGGACGATTCCTGCACAAACCGGATCGCCTCGTTCAGCCGGGTTTCGACCGTCGCTGCCGATGGGTGGGCGGCGCGGTCGCGCGTCGTCAGGCTGATCGGCCCCGGCACCGGGATCGCGTCCTGGCACGACACCTCCTCGCCAAAAATCACCCGGTCCCACAGCGCCAGCGCCGCCGCCTGGGATGCCTGCGTTTCGACCAGCCGCGCGGCCAGATCGGCGCGCAGCGCCTCGGACGAGGTCCCGCTGCCGGTCAACGTGCAGGCGGCAAGTGCACCGGCGATCAACGCCAACCCTGCCATCATCAACTTTATCATACGATTACTCACTGAATCCATAGAAGTCACGAGAGATGGGTTCCTGGGCGCAGGCGAACCTGCGGCTCGTCAGCAGCGCCCTATTGGTGTCAATTTACCTCACCTCCCGGCTTCGCTCCACATGTGGAGACCTCCACACGCGGCTGAGGAGGAGAAAAACCTGGGGTTTTCCCCTCGCCATTGTATGGCGAGGGGACACCGCGCGTAACGCGGAGGGGTGAGGCAAACCGGCGACAAGCCGAAAGCACTATGCTTCGTGACACCTATTGGGCGCAGGCGAACCTGCGGTTCGTCAGCAGCACCCCTACGAATTGCTCCCACGACTTCCGTTGATCTACTGGGGACACCGAAACATGCATTTCGCCCCTTTTCTGTCTGCGGCCTCTGTGTTCTGGGTGGTTCGATCAGGCTTTGACTGATTCGGCCTGTCCAGACCCATGATCCCTCTTGACAGGCGGCCAGTTGCATGATAAACTATTGGTGTAATTGCGCAATCATGCAATTATGCAATTTCGCAAAGGAGGAACCCATGTCAACCCAAACCCAACTTGCGACGCGATTTTCCTCTTGCGAAGCAGTCACCTGCCCGGCGCAAGTGCTCGTCATCGATTGCCCGGACGGACCGGCCAACATCCTGATCGACACCATCAGCCTGCTGGTTGACCGTGACGTGTCGGTCACGTCCGTGAGCGAGCATACCGACGCGCTGCGCGCCCTGGAATACTATCATTTTGACCTGGTCGTCGTCGGCCTGCACGATCAGCGACCGCTGCAACTCACCATCCTGCCGCACATCCACCAGCGGGACCCGGAACGCCCGATTCTGGCCGTAGGACGCGCCCTGCCGCGCCTCTACCAACAGTATGCCCGCACCTACGGCGCGCGCGAAGTGCTCAACATGCCCGAACGTGCCGCCGACCTGAAAGTGTTGGTCCACCGCATGGCCGAACGGTACTTACAGCCGGCCTGTTTCGACTGCTAACCCGCCGGGGCGCACGTGCCGTGCGTCCCGCAGCCTGCATCCCGGACGGTTAGAACAGCGCAAGGAGATCATTTGATGAAACCGGCAGACGTATTCCCCATTTTGAACGACGTTGCCCCCGCCCTGTGGCCGCATTACCGGCCCGCGTACCGGGCAAAAATGGGCGAGCTGGGCATCAGCCCGGATACGCCGGACGGCTTCCTGCTGGCCGTTTCGCACGACTACGAGCCGGAACCCGGCACCGCCGCCAAGTTCGCGCACCGCAACCCGTACACCAGCCCGCACGTCACCGTCGATGGGCTGGCGAGTCTGGCCGAACGCGGTCTGCTGGAATCAACCGGCGACGGTGAATACCACCTGAATGAATCGGGACGCCACATCGTGGACAGCCTGAGCGCGGTGTTGGCCAGGGAATTGGGCAAGTTGGAGCCGCTGCCTGCCGCCGACCTGGACCGCACCGCGCGCCTGCTGCGCCGCATCGTCGACGCAGCGCTGGCTGCCGACGAACCCGCCGATATCTCCTGCCTGCGCTATAACCGCGGCTCCGATCCCGGCCCGGATGGCCCGGTGCTGCTGCAAATTTTGCAGTACCTCGCGGACCTGAACAGCTTCCGCGACGACGCGCACCTCGCGGCGTGGTACCCGCTGAACGTCAGCGGCCCGGCCTGGGAAGCGCTGACGTTCGTGTGGCGCGACGAGGCGCACACCGCTGCTGAACTGGTCGAGAAACTGCCATTCCGCCAGATCGACGCCGCCGGGTATACCGCCGCGCTGGACGAACTCGCCGCGCGGGGTTGGATCAGCGCCGGGGATGACGGGTACCGGGTCACCGAGTCCGGCACGGCAGTCCGCCAGCAGGCCGAAGACACGACCGAACGCTACTATTTCGCCGCGTGGTCCGCGCTGGACGAGGCCGAGGTCGCGGAACTGGGCGATCTGCTGGGCCGTCTGCTCACCCGCCTGACGGAAACGCAGCCCGCCGAAGAAACAGCAGCGTAGCGCAGTGACTTACTGACACTTGCATGAATCGTTAAGCTTCAAATGCGGCTTGTGGGGCAGATACTGTGCGTTGGCCAGCCTCACCCCTTAACCCCCGGCCCCTTTTCCCCTCTCCATCAAAATGGAGAGGGGCCAGGGGTGAGGCTTTTTGCGAACGCACGAAAAGTTTAGATGTCTATGCCAGGATGAGTAAATGCCGCGCGCGGCAGGCAGCGCCCCAACCGGGAACACGATATGCTCATTGGGACTCCGCGCAACATGAAGTAATCGCCTTACTCCAGCGGGGAGAGTTGCCCCACCCTGGCCAACTCGCGTATGATTTAAGTAACCGTTGACACCATAACAGCCGAGGTTAACCTGATGCCGCTACACGTGATCGAATCCACCGACCCTTTGACCGGCCTGATCAGCCTGAAGACGTCCGCGATCTACGAGATGATCTTCAGCCTGCAACTGCTGATCAAGGCCAACCGCCGCACTGACTGGGTAACACACGCGCGCGCCAGCCTGCCAACGGCCCTGTTGGATGAACTGGACGCGCTCTACCGGCCCTACAATGACGGCGCACTGTTTTTCGAGATGGCGGTGGATTATCCCGATCACGATGACGTGCCCGGTTTCATCGACCATGTGCGGCTGATGGACCCGGTCGCGTTTGTGTTTTACCTCGTCGGGCGCATCCTGACCCCGGAGCAGATCGAAGCAACCGGCCTGGAGAACGACGCGCTCGTCGACGCGCTGCACAGCTCGCCGTTTGACACGACCTGCCTGTGTACGAACGTCCCGCTGGGGCGCATCCTGGCCGATGTACCCGCCTTTCAGAACCGGCTGGCGACCTTGTGGCAGCGTTATTGGGACGTCTTTTTCAGCGACCAGATCGCGCTGCTGCGCCCGCACTGGGATAACGCGCTGGCCGATAAGGGCAGCATCCTGGCGCGGACGGGCGGCCAGGAGCTGTACGAACACGTCACCGGGCGCACCGAACTGCTGCCGATGCTGCCCGACGACTACCCGTACACCGAGATCGTGTTCATCCCGCTTTACCTGACGCCGTCGCCCGTGATGATGTTTTACGGCTACGGCAACATCACCGTGCTGTTTGACAGCGAGCGCACCGAGGCACGTCTGGCCGAAATCGAACGCAACAAAGAGCGCGTGTTGAGCGCGTTTAAGGCGTTGGGCGATAATTCGCGGCTGGACATTTTGCGGCTGGTCGCGCTGCACGGCGAAAAAATGAACGGTAAGAGCATCGCCGCCAAGCTGAACCTGTCGGCGTCGGCGGTGTCGCGCCACCTGGGACAGTTAAGGGACGCGGGTTTGATCGTGGAAGATACGCAAGACAACCGGACGATCACCTACCGTATGCAGGTGGACGCGCTTGCCACCCTGCCCGATACCCTGCTCGACTACCTGTACCACTAGCGGTGGTACGGGCCTGTACCATTAACGTCAGTACTCATGCTCGCTCCTCCCGGAACCTGGGTCCGCGCCGTTTGACGCGGACCTTGTTCGTTATTTCGGTACCGGCGAGGGCGTGCGCGTCAGGCGCGGCGGCAAAAACGGCGTCAGGCTTGGCGTAAACGTCGGCGTGAGCGACCACGTCGGAGTCGGCGTGAAGGTCCAGGTCGCGGTCGGTGTCGCCGTAAAAGTCGGAGTCGCGGTCGGCGTCGGGGTCGTTGTCAGAGTGGGAGTCGCCGTCGGGGTCGGCGTAGCGCTCGACGTCGCGGTCGGCGTGTAAGTCCAGGTCGCGGTCGGCGTGGCAGTCAAAGTCGGCGTATGGGTTGCGGTGGGAGTCGCCGTAAACGTCGGCGTGGCGGTCGTGGTCGGCGTATCGGTTGGCGTCGGCATCGGCGTGTCAGTCGGCGTATAGGTCGCGGTGGCGGTGAGGGTCGCCGTCCAGGTGGCGCTGGGCGTCCAGGTCGGCAGTTCGGTGTACGTACCGGATGGGGTCGGCGTCGCGGTGAACGTGCTGGTCGGCGTGGCGGTAAAGGTACCGGTCGGCGTGCTAACCGGCGTCCCGGTCGGCGTAGGTAGCGTCGGCGGGATCGTATCGGTAGGAGTCAGCGTGACGGCTTCCTCCGGAGTCTGGCTGGCCAGGGCAAAGACGCTGCCATCGCCGGGATCGAGCGGCAGCGTAGCCGTTGGGGCAGCGGGTCCGGCGGGCGTAAACGTAAACGTCGCCGGAATCGGCGACGCTTGTGTCTGGTCAGCAGGGCTGGACATGCTCGTATCGCCGCTGGGCAGTCCCTCAGGGGGTGGCGTGGGGACCGTCGCGCCCTCCAGGCTGAAGGTCTGCTCGAACAACTGCCCGCGCGCGCCCAGGACGCCTTGCGGCTGGTTGTTGACCGTCAGGTTCAATCCGGCGGCGTTGCTGGCGCGCACGCTGACGCTTTGCCGCCCGGTATAATTCAGAATCTCGCCTTCTTCGGCCAGCCCTTCGTACTGCACAGCGCCGTCGGTTGCGATGCTGATCCAGGTGGGCTGCACGATCTGGATCACGACCGCCACGCCCGCTCCGGTGAGCACCGGGGGCGTATACCCCTCGCCGGGCGTCACCACCGGTTCCGCCCCAGCAGGTTCTGACGGCGAAGGACCGGCGGTTTCTGCGCCGCTCGGCAGTTCGTCGCCGCCGGTGATCATGTTCTCTTCGGTGGTGGCGAGCGGCGTTTCGACGGCACGGGCGGGAGTCTGCGCCTCCGACTCGACGAGGTTGTCGACCAGGCGCATGCCGCCGACGACCAGCGCGACGACAATCGCCCCGGCCACGAGCACGATCATCATGTTACCGAGCATCCCGCGCCGGGCGCGCGGGGTACGCGTGCGGCGGCGCGCCGGGCGGGCGGCCCCGCTCTGCGTGATGCGGCGGATCTCGGCTTCAGCGGCGGCATGGTCATGACTCCCGGCAGGCAGCCCGGAACCGCTGCCCCGGCGGCGCAAGCGCCCCTGCCCGCGATCCGCGTCCATCTCCGCCAGCAGCAGCTCGACATCCAGCCCCAAAAAACGGGCATAATTGCGCAAAAACCCCTGCGCCTGCACGGGCGTCATGCTGCCATAATCGCCCTGCTCCAGCGCTTCGAGGTATTTCGCGCGGATGCGTGTCGCCCGTTCGGTTTCGTCGAGCGTTAATTCTCTGGCCTCGCGTGCTTCGCGCAACCGCTGTCCCAGGATTTCGGCTTCACTCACGCTGATCGTCTCCGCATGGATCGCTGCGCCGTATGATAACAAAAAGCGGGTGTATTGACGATCACCCGCCCCTCTTTGCACATTGTACCAGCCCGGCCCGCTAATAACAATCCAGCAGCTCGCGCAGATCGCCTCGAAACACGGCCAGGAACGCCCGCCATTCCCGTACATCCTCGCGCGTGAGTGGCACCGCCCGTCCGCGCAACTGTTCATAAGGGGGATGATCGTAAGCCGTCACCACGCGCTCGGCAGCGCAAACTGGGCAGGTTGCCACCAAATCCCATTGGAAATCAGCGTGCAACACCACCCGCACATCATCCAGGCTGTACGACTGGCCGCAATCTTCGCAAGCCAGGTGCCGGATGACATAAGCGATTAACTCGCTGTCATGCCTGGTCAAGCCAGGATCGTCGTGATTGATAGGCATCCATCCGGGCCGTGTCTGCACACGGCCAACTCAACGGCTCTCAGGCTTCGGCAGCTTCAGCGCCTTCAGCCTGCCCGGCCTCATCGCCGGGGGCTGCTTCTGCTGCCACCGCCACAACCGCTTCTGCGGCCTCTGCGACCTCCGCCGCCGACTCTGCTGCGGCTTCTGCTGCGGCTTCTGCCGCGGCCTCCGCCGCCTCGACAGCCGCCTCGGCAGCCGCTTCGGCTTCTTCTTCCTCGCGCAGCGCGATCAGCGTCGGGACCGGCTCGCCGTCCAGGTAGAGTTGGACTTCCTCTTCACGCAGCACGATCACGCGCAGCACCGGGGACGCCGTCGCGCTGATGCGGACGGGCACGTTGTGCACGCCCAATTCGCGCAGTTGGCGCTCGCTGATGCGGCGGCGGTTGATATCCACGCCGGTTTTTTCTTGCAGCGCCTGAGCGATGTCACGAGTCGTGATCGAGCCGTACAGCTTATTATTTTTACCGGCTTTGACACCAAACACCAGCTCGACCCCGTCGATCTTAGCGGCGGCTTCGTTTTCCATCGTGCGAAGCTGCGCGCGGTTGTGGGACGCCTGCTGAATCAGGTGCTGGTTCTCACGCAGCGCACCGGGCGTTGCTTTAATCGCCAAGCCACGCGGGATCAGGTAGTTACGGGCGAAACCATGAGCCACGTTCACCACGTCGCCTGCTACCCCGTGTTTATAGACGTAATCCTTGAGTATAACCTTCATCTTCGGGCCTTCCTTGACGTTCGCTTTCACAAGCCGTTATCATACCGCAATCCCGGCGCGAAATCCAGGGTCACATTCCGGGGGAAAACGACACGATTCGGGGCAGGCAGTGGCCGCAGCGCGCACCCCTCGCCCGCTCACTCCTGCCGGGCTGCGACCGTCTGGACGCCCAACATGCCACCCGTGCGCCCGTTTTTCACGGCGATGATCTCCGCCATGATGCTCAGCGCGATCTCTTCCGGCGACTTGCCGCCGATGTCCAGGCCGACCGGCGTGTGAATCGGCGGGAGTCGACTCAGGTCGAGGCCCGTGGCGGCAGCGCGTTTGATGCGCTCGAAATGGCGCTGCGGTTTGCCAATCGCACCCAGGTAGGCCAGCGGATACCCGGCCAGCGCGCGCAGCATGGCGTCTTCAAAACGCGGCTCGTGGTTCAGCGATACGACGTAAGTTCGCTCGTCGACCGCGATTTCGTTGACCACGTCTTGCGGCCAGAGCGCCAGCACGCGGTCCGCCTCCGGATGTTTTTCGCGCGTGGCGAAGGCGGGGCGCGCGTCCGTGACGACGGTGTAAAAGCCCAACACGTGCGCCAGCCGCACCAGCGGCACCACCACCTGGTCCGCGCCGAAAACCAGCAGCGTCGGCGGCGGCAGCACTGGTTCGATCAGCGCCACGCGGCCATCCGGGTAGGTGCGCGACACCGTGCGATCATCACGGAACGCCGCGCGTGCATCGGCCAGCACGTCCGGCGGCAGGCTGGCGGAGGCGGTGCCATCCGGCCCGACCTGCGCGTGCACGGGCTGCGGTGCCAGCGGCCAATTCGGCGCGCAGAGCGTCACGTTGACGCGCGTGCCCGGCCCGGCCAACTGCACGTAAAGGTCACGAGGCAGCGGCTCGACCAGCACGTCGATTTTGCCCTCACAGTTCAGCCCGATCTCGATCAGCGGGTCTTCGACTTGCTTGTAATGCAGCATCAGCGAGCCATCACCCGTCAGCACGTCCTGCGCGGCTTCGTAGACGTCCGTCTCGACACACCCGCCGCTCACCGCGCCGACAAAGCGGTCGCCGGTGGTGATCGCCATGCGCGAGCCAAGCGGCTGGCTCGACGAGCCAACGATGCAGACCACCGTCGCGATCACGACCGGTTCGCCTGCGTCCAGCCAGGCCGCCGCCTGCGTAAAAATATCGTCGTTCATCCCACCACCCGCTTATTCTGCCACTTGATCCTGCGGTTCCAGGTTAAATTGATCGCGCTCCTCCGGCGTCAGGGGACGCACCACGCAGCACTGCCCGGCGAACCCCTCCAAATCCCCCAGGACCTGCCACGTATGCCAGATGCGGGCCGTCGAGTCATAACTGGTCGTGACGCTGAGCAGCCCGTCTGGCGACCAGACCGCGCCCGTCAATTCGCCGTCGTGCCCGCGCAGCGTCAGCAGGTTCTCGCCGGTGAGCGCGTCCCACACTTTCGCCGTGCGATCCGCGCTGGCGGTCAGGACGCGCCCCTCATTGGGCGACCACCTCGCGCTGACGACGGCGTCGGTATGCCCGGCCAGCGTCAGCAGCGACTCGCCGGTTTTAGCGTCCCACATACGGGCCGTGCCGTCGTCGCTAGCGGTCAGAATCAGCGCCCCATCCGACGACCAGCGCGCGCTGTTGACCGCGTTGGTATGCCCGCTCAATACGCGCAATTCCGCCCCGCTGGAGGCGTCCCACACGCGCGCCGTGTTATCAGCGCTGGCGGTCAGCACGAATTTTGCGTCCGGCGACCAGGCGAGGTCGTTAATTGCACCCGTATGGCCGGTCAGCGAGCGCAGCAGGTCGCCGGTTTCCGCATCCCAGATTTGAACGGTGCGGCGGCCTGCGGTGGCGATGCGCGTGCCATCTGGCGACCAGGCCGCGCCCGTGATCTCGCCGGAACTGGCCGTAAACACGAGCGTGCCCTCACCCTGGGCGCTCCACATGCGCGCCGTGCCATCGCGCGACCACGTCAGGATGCGCGTTTCGTCCGGACTCCACGCGGCACCCGTCACGGAGTCATTGTGCGACAGCGCCAACAGCTCAGCGCCGGTCACGGCATCCCACACTTTGGCCATGCCATCGCGCGACCACGTCAGGATGCGTGATTCGTCACGGCTCCAGGCCGCGCCGTTGACCCAGCCGCTGTGATCCAGTTCAAGCTGCTGCGCCCCGGTCGCCGCGTCCCACACTCTGGCCGTGCCATCGCGCGACCACGTCAGGACCTGGGTGCCGGACCGGTTCCAGGTCGCGCCGTTGACCCAATCGTTGTGCGACAGCGTAAACACCTCCTGGCCGGGCACGGCATCCCACACGATGGCCGTCTGGTCGCTGCTGGCCGTGACGATCTGCGTGCCATCCGGTGACCAGGCCGCGTCGTTCACATCGCCCGTATGCCCGATCAACTCAAACAACTCGCTGCCGCTCACGGCGTTCCAGACGCGCACCGTCCGGTCGCGGCTGGCAGTCACGATCAGCCGTCCATCTGCCGACCACGCCGCGCTGTCCACGACGTTGATGTGACCCTGCATGGTCACCAGCAGCTCGCCGGATGTGGCATCCCACACGCGGGCAAGATCATCGTCGCCGCTGGTGACGATCTGCGATCCGTCCGGCGACCACGTCGCATCGGTGACGCTGCCGGTATGCGCGGCCAGGGTCAGCACGGCGCTGCCCTCGGCCCAATCCCAGATCACGGCGGTGCCGTCCTCAACCGCCGTCAGCAGCAGCGTGCCATCCGGTGACCACGCCACGCTGTTGATCCAGCTAGACCCGGAACTCAACTCCATCAGCCGGCGCTGGCCGGTGTCCGGGTCCCACAACGACACGAGTCCGTCGGCGCTGGCGCTGGCGATCCACTCCCCATCCGGCGACCACGCCACCGCCGTCACCCAGTCGCCATACGGGGCCAGCGTGCGGATCGGATCGCCGGTTGTGGCGTCCCAGATTTTCGCGGTATTGTCGCGCCCAGCCGTGACGATCTGGTTTCCGTCCGGCGACCATGCCGCCGCGTTGATGCCGGGAGGATGCACCAGGAGCAGCGGCGGCTCTTGCCCGGACGCCTGCCAGACCAGCGCGGACCCGTCGCTGCTGGCCGTGACGACCCGCGTGCCGTCCGGCGACCACGCCGCGCTGTTCACGCTGTCGGTATGCACGGCAAACCGCTGGCGCGCGCGGCTGGCCTGCACCGCCGCGCCCAGCGCGCGTTCCGCCTGCCAGACATACGGGTAATTATCCAGCGCAAAGAGCGCGAGCAGCACGCCCCGCTCCGGCGACGAGCCGAACAACTCCAACTGCGCCTGCGCCGCCAGCCCAATCGCCTTGGCGATGCTTTCCTGCTGCTCGGCGTCGATCTGGGCCAGCCGCGCGAGGGCGGCGTTCTGGTCGGCCTGCTGGCGGGCCTGCTGCGTGCGCATGTATTGCACAAACAGCGCGATCAACAGCGTGACGATCAGCGCGACCACCGCCGAAATAATACGGTTGCGCTGCTGGATTCGATTCTGCGCCCGGCGGCTCTTGGTGATGAACTCGATATGCAGCTCGGTGGGCTGGTTGTGTTCTTTGGTGCGGCCCTCGACCAGCCACGTTTCGGCGTCCCTGAGGTCATTCCCGCGCAGCAGCAGGCTGGGGTCGCGCTGGCGATTTTCCCAACTGCGCGCGCGGACCAACAGCCGCGAATGCTCGCGCACGTAGTCGAGGTCGGTATCCATCGCGTCGATCAACGACTGAAACGCGGCGTCGAAGCCGTCTTCTTCGCGGAAAAAAATCCAGTTGTGCGCGTTGATCGCGGGGTGCATCCGCTGCCGGTCGGCCTCTTCGGTTACCTGCCGGTAGAGGATCGGCATGATGCGTTTGTTGTGCTGCGAGGCGTGGTCGATCTCCTTGAAACACGTCACCGAGCGCACCGAATCGGGGCTGATCACGAACAGGAAAGCGTTCGCCCCCTCGATGCCGACGCATATCTCGCGCCACCAATCCGCCGTGAGCGGGATATCTTCCCAATCGACCCAGGCATCGCGGCCTTCACCGGCCAGCGCGTCATGCAGACGGTGGACAAACACGTTGTCCTTGCGCGAATACGAGATGAAGACCTGGTTAGCCGTCCCGATTTCCCGCCTGCGGGATACTGCCCGCTGTGTGGTCGTCTGTGCAACCTCGTCCTGCATAGCGCCTCCCGAATGCTCCACCACCGGCCATCGCCCCTACCACATACAATTTATTATAGTACACATCGCGATTGATCAACCGCACGGCGCAGGATGGGGTCCTCTCAATTTCGGAGCAGGATTCGTCACGTAGGGGCGCTTCGAATCGTGGGCGCGAGAGTGGCATTCGGGGGCGTGTCAGCGCCGCTTCTTGCGGCCCTTGCTTCGGCCCTCGCCGCGTTTGCTTTTGCTGCCACCCCGGTAGCGCGGCTTGTCGCCCGCATCCATCTTCACCAGCCGGGGCTGAAACTCGGCCACCGCGACGACCAGATCGGCCTGATCGGCCATCACCTGCCGGATGTCCTTGTAGGCACCGGGTGCTTCGTCCAATCCCGCCGACAGCAGCTCGACGCCCTGCGCCTTGAGCGTGCGCTGGACACCTTCCCAGTCAAACGATTGGAACGCTTGCTTACGGCTCATGCGGCGGCCCGCGCCGTGCGCCGCGCTGTCGAGTGACTCCGGGTTGCCCAGGCCGCGCACCACGAATCCCGGCGCGCTCATGCTGCCGGGGATCACGCCCAACACGCCCTTACCGGCGGGAGTCGCGCCCTTGCGGTGTACGATCACGTCCTGCCCGTCGAGTTGTTCTTTCCACGCAAAGTTGTGGTGATTCTCGATGCCGCCCAGGACCGGCAGACGCAGCGCGTCGACGATCTGGCGGTGGATCACGGCATGGTTGGCGCTGGCGTACTGCCCGGCGAGCGTCATGGCCGCCCAGTATTCCGCCCCGGCTTCGTCGTCGAGGTCCAGCCACGCCAGGTGCTTAAAATCTTTGGGCAGCGTGGCCCGCTGCTGCATGGCGACCTGCGTGTAGTGGTTCGCCATTTCCAGGCCAAAACGGCGGCTGCCGCTGTGACTGAGCACCGCCAGGTACGTGCCGGGCGGGATCGTGCCCAGCGGCGAGTCGATCGGCGAATGCACGGCCAACGCGCCAAACTCGACAAAATGGTTGCCGGACCCGCTGGTGCCCAACTGCCGCCACGCCCGGTCCCGGAAGCGACGCGCGACGGGGTGCTCGTCCCAGGCGGGATCGTCCATCACGGCATGATCGCGCGGCTCCGGCCATTCGACGCCCGCGCCAAAACACGTTTGCTCCTCCAACACGGCGCGGTACTTTTCCCGCTTCTGGTCGAGGACGTGCGGCGAGGCATTGAACACCGTCAGCCGCATCCGGCAGGCGATATCCACGCCGACGGCATACGGGATGACGCTGTTGTCGGTGGCCAGCACGCCGCCGATGGGCAGGCCGTAGCCCTGGTGAGCGTCCGGCATCAGCGCGCCGCGCACGGCGACCGGCAGCCGCACGGCCCGTTTCATCTGCTCCATCGCGCCGGATTCGATATCTGCCGCGCCCCACACGCGGTACGGGGCCGCCGTGCCCAGGTCATAACTGGCCGTTCGCTCACGGTGGCGCTCAACCGCGCTTAACGCCTCTGCCACGCGCCCGTACAGCGGGTCACCCGCGTAATCGCCGGGCGCGTGCAGCACCCCGGCCAGATCGTCCAAGACGTCCGCTTCGCTGGCCCCGGCAGCCAACGCGGCCTGCGCCGCTTGCAGCGCCAGCCCGACCACCTTACCGGGCCGGTACCCGATCCGTACCAGGTCGTTTCCATTCATAGCTGCGTTCTATCGACCTCATGGACAAACTATTCAGAACTCGCATCATGGGAAAAAGGTTGTTAGTCGTTGGTTGTTGGTCAAACCGGCTACTTGCGTACGCGCTTTTACCAACAACTAATCACCAAAAACCAACCTGTATTGTGCGACTTCGTTTTGTTTCCCCCATCATCTGCATATTTGTGCAAAAGTCCCAGTTTGTGCGACAAATCGTCGCATTCTGCGTACAATACCTAACAGGACCTTTACCATCCCTTAACATCCATTTTGGTCACGTGCGGTATGCTGGTACAGTACCCAGCCGCACAATCCGCGCTGGCTTGTAGACGGACCCTGATTCTTGCGCTGCCAACGGCTTTATGGTGCTGCTAGCGACCTCAGAAATTTGAGTGAGCCGGATCAGCCGGGCCCGGTTACTCAAGGGCTATTGACCTACTGACAGTGAGCGTGTAGGATTCCTTCATGCGAACTGGCTCACCTGGAGCAAACCATGCATATCATCTATATCGAAGACGATCTTTCCAACATTGCGCTTGTGGAGCGTGTGGTGCGGATGGCCCGCGACACACTGACCACCTATCTCTCGGCTGAAGATGCCGCCTTTAGCATCCGCCCCGGTGATGCAGACCTGATCCTGACAGACATTGATTTTGGGGACGGAATGACCGGGCTGGAACTCACTCAAATCCTGCGGCAGCGCGGCATCAACGTCCCGATCATTGCCATCACGGCTTACGATCTGCAGGATTACGTCCGGTGGGCGCAGCAGGCGGGTAACGCCGAGTTCGTCGTCAAGCCGGTCAGCGTGCCGGACCTGCTCGATTTGCTTGATTATTACCGTCCGGAGTAGTGCTGATGCAGGTGCGCACCTTGCCTGGTGGTAGGGCGTGCGCTGGTCGTAAAGGTTCGGGGACAGGGTCTTGAACCCCAACTGCCGGGCGCAGCGTCCGGTGTTCTGCCGGTTAAACTATCCCCGATCAAGCAGTTCGTATCCTAACAACTTCATCATCTCAACAGCCAGTCGGTCAGAGTCATGATCAGGCTGGCTTTTGTTGCGGCTATCCGCCACCGCCGATCTACGCGGTTCAAACGCAGCAGGCGGTACGGTCGCCGCCGGTCGGCCCAGTGAATGATAATCAGGGGCAAAAACCCCAGCAGGCCGAGCAAGGTGAATTCCACGATCTGAAACCCGCTGTTTAGCAGCAACTCCCCATGTTACATCAACTCCTTGTTAGGGGACGCCCTCGCGCCCCTGGCGAACGATGGTGTATCAGGCCAGGAAACAGCCTGTGTGGGAAGGAGCCAACACCCGATTTTGCCGCACCTAGCACTTCCCACACAGACCGTCAAACAGGAATTTGACCTGTGAGTAAGTCCGTCGTTTGTTCGTGTGCTTGTGCCCTTTGGTATCCCTCAGGCGGGCGACATGTTCCAATACACTCTGTCAACCCGGTCGCAGCGCCTGCGTCATTCTTCATCAGTTGGGCACGCTGTCCGCTTCTTACTGTGTCGATTCTGTTCGGTCGAGTGGCATTCGCCCCCCCGACCTGACAGTCTTGTCAAGGGTGACGAATGCGAGGCGAAACGTGTGTGTGGCCTGGACTGGCTGTCTTTGTTGGGACCAGTCATCGTAAGACCTCGCTTTCTGGCGGATGGTTAGCATCCTGCCCCCGTCACGTTCTTACCGGGATACCGCGCCCGGATTTCGAGAATGGCTTCCTGGGCGGTATAGACGATATCTTCCAACCAGCCAGCCATGTCCTCCGGGTTCAGGCGTGAGACGGTGTCCGGGGCACTGCTGCAGAGCGCGTCATGCAGCCGGTCAAGTGCCGTAAACACGGTCTCAAACCACGCGGCGGTATACGCGGAGCCGTCTTCCGGCCATACCATCATCGCGTCGCGCAACACATGGTCCTGAGGATGGGACTGCTGGTACATCGTCGTTACCTCCCTGGTCAACGATTGGTTTCGGGATGAGCCGGGCGCGCGGCCCGGTGGCTTCCCCTGGCTTACGTTCCCCGAACAAAAACGTAAACCGGGGCGTGAAACCTGTTGTCTGGCTGGTCTCACGCCCCGGTGAGGGGTCTTGCCGGTTGCTGCGGAGGTGGTCTACACGCTTTCCTCCGCGCCGCTGGTCAAGAGAGACCGTCTTGAGATTTCTTCAAACGCATACCGTTCGTCGACGAGGACGAATGGGTCCAACCCGCTGATCGATCGTGTGTTAATGCCAACGCCCACCAGACAGCCGAACCGGTCGGCCAGGGCTTCGTCCACACTATGTAGTTCGCTGGTTACGCTTGGCGAACCGGGTTGCATCTACGCTTGCCTTTCTACTGCCGTTTGGTGGAGCATCTCAATGATGCTCGATCCTTGAATGAAGATGCGCCGGACCCCAGCGGGGCGGCTGACGCGTAAATAACCCGCGTCGATTAACTTCTTCAAGGTGCTGAGGCTGACGCCGAGCACTTCGGCGGCCTCTTGCCGGGAATATACGGCCTGTTCGTTAATGGGCCGTTTGTTACCGTCTGACATTCCCACTTCTCCCAATATGCCACCAGTCTAACATGCGGCGCAGATCGTGTCAACCCTTTGTTACCTGCTGTGCACACCTTTTTACGATTACAGAAGGGTCAGGAAGGGTCACCGGGCGCGGCCAAGACCGGTACGCCCGCCGCCGGCGTGTCACGGCACATGAGCGTCCAGCCAGCCAGTGATGTCGTCCAGCACCTGCCCTTGCTCCGGCTCGTTGTGAATTTCGTGATACAGCCCGTCGTAGACTTTCACCGTCGTGTCAGGCGAGCCGCTTCGCTCGCGCACGATCGCGGCCCCAGCAGGCAGCGTGAGCGGGTCCGCGCCGCCGTGCAGCGCCAAGTATGGCAGGCGCAGCGAAGGCAGTTGCTCCGTGCAGCGCTCGGCGGCCTGTTCCAGCTCCGCCAGCATGATCAACGGGATGGCCCCGTGATACACGAGCGGATCGGCCCTGTAACGCTCGACCACCGCCGGATCGCGGCTGATCCCTTTTGGATCAATCGGGATCAGGCGGGCGGTGGGAGTCAGCGTGCTGGCCGCTTTGATCAGCGGCCTGGTGATCGCGTTGGACGCGGGCAGCCGTAATGCCGTGCCGGTCGTGATCAACCCGGCCAGATCGGCCTGGTAGCGGAACGCGAACAGCAGGCTGATCGCGGACCCCATGCTGTGCCCGTACAGCACGATGGGCAGATCGGGCTGTTCGGCGCGGACCTGTTCAAAATACGTGCGTAAATCAGCTACGAATTCGTCAAAGTCCGTCACCACCGCACGCGGCCCGCTGGACTGCCCGTGTCCCCGGTGGTCCAGCGCATAGACGGCGTACCCGTGCGCGGTCAGGTGCGCCGCGACGTGCGCATACCGCCCGCTGTGCTCGCCCAGGCCGTGCGCGATCAACACGACGGCGCGCGGCGGGGTATCATCCGGCAGCCAGCGCTGCGTAAAAATCGTCGCGCCATCCAGGCCGGTGAATGATCCTGTTGTGTGCTGCATGACGTTTTTTCCCTCTGGCGGCAAAACAAGACGTACACTGCCATTATGGCGTATTTCCCCCGGCGCGGTCAATCAGCGAATCATGCTCGCGCGGGCCGCCTTAATGGTTTATTCATTCTTATGTCTGAGGGGCATAAAAAGGCCAAGAACCGGGGACGCCGACCCCGGCTCTCGAGTAAAGGAGGAGAAGAAGAGATTTCGCCCTTCGCTAGATATATAATACGGTGCCCTACCCGTCTCTTTCCTAATGGAAAGGCTACGCTTAACCTACGGAATCCCTACGCCACGCGCCGCCACCTTCACCGCTCGGGGGTTTCACAGCGCCGCTAATGCCCGGCAGCGGGTCACGCGCCGCCGTCTTAATGATACATTACGGATCGGCCAGCGGTGATGGTGGTTGCCGGAGTCCGGCATTCGACGGTAGACTGGGACGGTTGCGCGGTGTCAGACACGAGCACACTACAGGATTCCGATGGACTACAACACGTTCGATTGGGTATTGTCGCTGCTGCCGATGCTGGTCGTCCTGGGCCTGATGATCGGCGCGAATTGGAGCGCCAGCCGGGCCGGGCTGGCGGGCTGGCTGCTGGCGTTGGCGTTAGCCGCCTGGCGCTTTGGCGCGGGAGTCGATGCGCTGGAATATGCGCAGGTCAAGGCGCTGCTGCTGACGATGGACGTCTCGTTGATCATCTGGGCGGCGCTGCTGCTGTACGACATCGTGGACCGGGCCGGGGCGCTGATCGTGATTGCGAGCAGTCTCGCCAGCCTGACCGCCGATACGCTGATCCAGGTGCTGCTGTTGGGTTGGGCATTCGCATCGTTTTTGCAGGGCGTGGGCGGCTTTGGCGTCCCGGTTGCGATCACGGCTCCGCTGTTGATCGGGCTGGGCGTGCCGCAAGTCCGCGCGGTGGTCATCCCGGCGTTGGGGCATAGTTGGGCGGTCACGTTTGGCTCGCTGGCGACGTCGTTTATCCTGCTCTCGAAAGTGACCGGCATCCCCGGCGAACGGCTGGCCCCGGCCCCGGCGCTGATGCTCGGCGTGTTGTGTTACGTCACCGGGTTGATGATCGCGCATGTGCTGGACGGCTGGCGCGGGATGCGGCGCGCGCTGCCGTATATCCTGGTCGTCGGGACGGCGATGAGCGCCGCCCAGTACGTGCTGGCGACCAACGGGCTGTGGACGCTCGGCGCGATTGGCGGCGGCGCGGCGGGCCTGCTCACCTCGATTGTGTGGATTCGCTGGCGCGGCCCGGCGGGCGCACCACGTCCCGACGGTGCGCGCCCCGATCCCCAGCGCCCCCTGCCCTCGATCCGGCTGGCGGTGGCCGGGTACGTCATTCTAGTGATCCTGGCGCTGGTGCTGCGCGGGTTATCGCCGGTCAAAACGTACCTGGGCCAGTGGGCGGTCGCGGTTGACATCCCGGCGACGACGACCGACCGGGGATGGACCGTCGCCACCGAACAAGACGCAGGTTTTGGCATTCCGGGGCATCCGGGGTTGATCATCCTGTACAGCGGCCTGATCGCGTTTGGCCTGTACCACCACGCCGGTTTGTACAAACCCGGCGCGGCGCGCAGCATCCTGCGCCGGTCCGGCACGCGTGCGGCAAAATCAGCCGTCGGCGTCTTCATGATGGTTGCCATCGCGGCGACGATGGCCCGCGCCGGGATGATCGACGTGCTCGCCAGGGGCATGAGTGACGCGCTGCCCGCCGATCTCTACGTCTTTGTCGCGCCGTTGATCGGGGCGTTGGGCGCGTTTGTCACCGGCAGCAACGTCAACAGCAACGCCGTGTTTGGCATCTTGCAGCTCAACACAGCGCAGATGCTCGGCCTGTCAGTGTACGTCATTCTCGGCGCGCAAACCGCCGCCGCCGCCGTGATCAGCGTCATGTCCCCCGCTAAGG
>CAYMTN010000058.1:0-24309 GCA_964393335.1 uncultured Anaerolineaceae bacterium | reverse complement strand
CGTATCAGATTCTGTCGCGCGGCGATCCAAACAACGAGAACGATCTGTGGCAGTACAATGCCATGATGCTCAACGGCGACATCACGCCCCAGGAAGCTGCCGATACCGTCGAGGAACGGCTGGCGTCCTGGTATGAACCGCAGAAGGAACACCTCAATAAATAACCCTAGATAGCTCGCCTGAGGTGCCGATCCCATCATCGGCACCTCTCTTTTGTTACTGATATGACTTGGTCCCACGCCCACGGAGGAATGATATGAACTTAGCCGTGAAGAGACGAAGCAGACGCCCCTTTCCGTTCCACGTGATCGTTTTTCTCGCGCCTGCGGTGATTGTTTATACGATGTTCATGGTCTACCCGCTGGTCGACTCGCTGCGGCTAAGTCTCTACACGCAAAACGACAGGCGGCAGGAAACTTTTGTCGGCCTCGATAATTACCAGAAGCTAATGACCAATGAGCTGTGGCGGCCCCGGCTGGAAGGCGCGATCAAAAACAATCTGGTGTTTTTTGCGATCCACATGGCGGTACAGAATCCGATCGGGTTACTGCTGGCGGCGTTGCTGAGTTCGCCATTTATCAAAGGACGGGCCATCTATCGCACGCTCATTTTTACCCCGACGGTGCTCTCGGTCGTGCTGATCGGCTTTATCTGGAGCATGATTCTCAGCCCGCTGTGGGGCATTTCGGGGGATTTCTTTACCACGATTGGGCTGGAGCAGTACGCCAAAAAACCCTGGCTGGGGCTGGAATCGACGGCGCTGCCTACGCTGTCGCTGATCTCGGTGTGGCAGTGGGTCGGCATCCCGATGATGCTTTTTCTGGCCGCCTTGATCAGCATCCCGGATGAGCTGGTCGAAGCGGCGCGGGTGGATGGCGCGACCGCCTGGGGCGTGTGGTGGCGAATCAAATTCCGGCTGATCTTGCCGACCGTCGGGATCGTGGGCGCTCTGACCTTCGTCGGCAACTTCAACGCTTTCGACCTGATCTACGCCACCCAAAAGGTCAATGCAGGACCTAACTTCTCGACGGACATCATGGGCACGTTTTTTTACCGCACTTTCTTCGGGCAGCAGCTTCAGCTCGGCAACCCGACTATGGGGGCAACCGTCGCCGGGGTGATGTTTTTGATCATTCTGACAGGTGTGCTGCTCTATATGTTTGGCTGGCAGCGCCGTATCGCGCAGATCGAATACTAGGAGCAAACTTGTCATGACAGTTATGCAACGTCTACGGCCTGCCCATAATCTCCAGTTGTTAGCCGCCCATGTCGTTCTGCTATCTTATATGGCGCTGGCGCTGGCCCCAGTCGTGCTGATCGTGATGAACTCCGTCAAGAGCCGAAAGGCTATTTTCAGGACTCCCTACGCGCTGCCGAATAAAGATACCTGGGACCTGATCGGGTATGAAAAAGTGTTCGACCGCGCCGATTTCCTGCTTTACTTCCGCAACAGCTTTATCGTGACTGGTGGAGCGCTTCTTCTGATCATGCTGGCGGGGACGATGGCGGCCTGGGCGTTGGCCGAATACCGCTTCCCCGGCAACGGATTCATGGGCCTCTATCTGGCACTGGGGATCATGATACCGATCCGGCTCGGCACCGTCAGCATCCTGCGGCTATGTGTGGATCTCGGTATCGTCGATACGTTGCGCGCCTTGATCCTGGTGTATACCGCCTCAGGTCTGCCGCTGGCGATCTTTATCTTGACGAATTTCATGAAACAGGTGCCCCGCGATCTGAAAGACGCGGCACGGGTTGACGGGGCGAGCGAATATCGGATTTACCTGATGATCCTGCCGCTAGTGCGCCCGGCTATCGGCACGGTCATGGTCTTTAATATGATCCCGATCTGGAACGACCTGTGGTTCCCATTGATTTTGGCCCCTTCGGAACGCAACAAGACGATCACGTTGGGTGCGCAGGTCTTTCTCGGCCAATTTATCAGCGATTGGAACGCAGTACTTGCTTCATTGACGCTGGCGTTGGTCCCGATGGTTGTTCTGTATATCATTTTTTCACGGCAGTTGATCCGGGGATTGACCGCAGGGGCCGTAAAGTAATCTGGGTAAGATGAACGCTCTTTGTGAGGCAAAAAATGTTACGAGTCGGAATTGTAGGTGCCGGTTTTATGGCGACGCTGCACGCGGCAGGTTGGGCCAAAACTCCGGCCTGTCTGGCCGCTATATATTCCAACGTCCCGGAAAAAGCGCGCCAGTTGGCCCACGAGTACGGCACACAAGCCGCTGACAGCCTGGACGCGCTGATCGATGGGGTGGACATCGTCGATATTTGCACGCCGACCCATCTGCACTACGAGATGGTCTTGAGAGCGGCTGCCGCAGGCAAACATATCGTTTGCGAGAAACCGCTGGCCCGCACGGTTGACCAGGCCGAACAGATGATCACCGGATGCCGGCACGCGGGCGTGAAACTGCTGGTGGGCCACGTTGTACGCTTCTTCCCCGAATATGCCCAGGCCAAAATGATTGTAGACCGGGGTGAGATCGGGCGCGTGGGCGTGGTGCGCCTGCGGCGGGTCAGTTCGCTTCCGACGTGGTCCGAAGACAACTGGCTGATGGACGAGGAAAAATCGGGCGGGATGCTGCTCGATCTGATGATCCACGATTTTGATTATGCGCGTTGGGTCGCGGGCGAGGTAGAAAGCGTTTTTGCCAGGAATGTCAGGCGCGCCTTGCCCGGTGAGCCGCGCGATTATGCGCTGGTCATCTTGCGCCACACGAGCGGCGCGCTGTCTCACGTCGAAGGCGGCTGGGCGTACCCGCCGGGGATGTTCCGCACCGCTTTGGAAATTGCAGGGAGTGGCGGTCTGATTGAACATCCCTCCGGCAGTTCGGTCCCGTTACAAATTAATCTGATGGAAACTGGGAAAGCGAAGGCATCAGGCGTGCCGACCAGCCCCTTGACCGAAGACCCTTACGTGACCGAGATCAAACATTTTTACGACGTGATAGCCAACGACAGCGAGCCGCGCGTCACGGCTGCCGATGGTCTGGCCGCCCTGCGGATCGCGCTGGCAGCCATTGAGTCGGCACAAACCGGCCAACGGGTCATCCTGTAGGAGCAGCACCATGCGATTAGCGATTATGAGTTTTGCTCACTTGCATGCCGAAGGATACATTCACAACCTGCGCGCTATTCCGGATGTCGAGATGATCGGTTTTGCCGATGAGGACGCGGATCGAGGGCGGCATTTTTCGGCGCTGTACGATACCCGCTGGTTCGAGTCCTACGAGAAGCTGCTGGCCGAAAAACCTGATGGCGTCGTGATCTGCTCTGAAAATGCCTATCATCGTTATCTGGCTGAGATGGCCGCCGCAGCCGGGGCGCATATCCTATCCGAAAAACCGTTAGCGATTACTCTCGAAGACGCTCAGCCCATGATTGACGCATGTGAGCGGGCCGGGGTGCAGTTGATGACAGCTTTTCCTATGCGGTTCAGCGCGCCGGTCATTGAGGTCAAAAAACTGGTTGAGTCCGGGCAGCTTGGTCACATCTTCGGCTGCAACGCGACCAACCAGGGCCAACTGCCGCGCCTGCATACGGCCTACCCCCGGGATTGGTTTGTGGACAAGAAGTTGGCCGGAGGCGGGGCTGCCGCTGATCACACGGTTCATGTCGCCGACCTGCTGCGCTGGTTCCTGGGCTGCGAAGTCGTGGAAGTTTATGCCGAGTTGAACGGCATCTTCTACAGCGATGAAAATCTGAACGTCGAAACGGGTGGCCTGGTTATGCTGACGTTCGAAAACGGCACATTCGCCACCATTGACTGTAGTTGGAGCAAGCCGCCCAACTATTCTACCTGGGGTGGCCTGACGATGGAGCTGGTGGGTGAGCACGGACTGGCAGCAGTCGACGCGTTTAAGCAGGTGATGCCCGTTTACGGTCAAGGGGCCGCGCGTCCGTACCTGGCTTACTGGGGATCGGATGCTAACCAGGGCATGGTCAACGAATTCGTAACGGCCATTCGTGATGGCCGAACGCCGTCCGTTACCGGATACGATGGCTACAAAGCCGTGGAGATCGTGCAGGCCGTGTATCGATCGGCAGAGAGCGGACAACCGGTAAAACTGCCGCATGAGTAAGCAGGACAGAGCACCTGACTCGGCTGCCGGCACCGTTGAGGAGTCAATCCGAGGAGCGAATGGATTCCGCACAATCTCGCCATTATGGTCACCTAAGCCATTGAATAAGCGAGAAGAAAGCCCAATTACTGCGATTTGCAGTTGGGCTTCATGTCAACTCGAGTTTGATATGCTATGCCGCTTGCAAGAGGTTCTTCAAGACTTTGTCGGCCACATGCCTGGCAATGAAGACCAATGGTCCCTCTGTGCCAAAACGAATTTGACGACATACACTGGTTGATCGAGAGCCGCGCCAGCTATCCGAACTACGTTGGCCATGCATTTCGCGTATGATGTGAGTATTACTTCATGCGTCTTGTCGCGCGGAGTATCCAGCGCATGCAGTTATGGAAGAAGTCCGGTTCCAGGAACATCATCGGACAACCCACCGAAATGACATCAATGTTGGCTTCGCGACAGCAGGCAACGGCTGCCTGCGAAACACTGGACGGCATGAAGGTGTTGTTGTGCATCCAGATGCGCTTGATCCCCAGACGCACTGCCTCCTCTACGATTTCCTCGGATACGTCTGGGCTATTCATAATAAACACCGCATCCACTCCATCGGGTATCGCGCTGAGATTGGGATAACATTGATCCCCGTGGAGCGCTTCAGCGGTTGGATGCACCGGGAATACTTGATAGTCATGATCACGTAGTTTCAGGTAGATCGCACCGGCGCCGTTGTCTTTGGTACGTGACAATCCGCAAACCGCGATCCGCTTCTGGGCCAAAAAGTCGTCAACCATCTCTTGATGTGTCAGAGCTGTGGTGGCCATCCTCTGCCTCTCTTTACTCATATTTCATATATGAGATTCGAGCATAATCTTTTCGCATGCGTTTGATGCAGTGCCAAACCTCACAGTCCCACTGGATTTTCGTCACTCCGTGCATGACTGTTTGGCCTTTGGGGAGGTAATTTCTAGCGTCAGTCAAGATGTGTTTGTTTCGTTTTCATAAGCGGTAGCACAAAAGGCAGGCTAAAATAACAGAAGCCTTCAGCGCCAGACAGAGCAGCAGAGAGGCACGAGAATGGCGACGGAAGGCTCAGCGGAAGCCACCATCAGGGACATCAATCGCAAGACACAGCACAAGTCCTCTGCTAAGGAGATCAACGATGAATGTACTCGTGTTATACCAGAGCCGAAGTGGTCACACGCGTGACGCGGCTGAAGCCGTCGCCCAGGCCACACGCAACTTGAACCACGAAGCTGTCGTCGAGTCAGTTATCCAGGTTCGCGCCGCAGACATCGAGAAGGCCGATGTGCTGTTTGTAGGCACGTGGGTCCAGGGTTTTATCTTGTTTGGCGTCAAACCCGCTGGAGCAGATCTGTGGGTGCCGGCGCTCCCGTCATTGGAGGGCAAGGCGGTCGGCGTTTTTTGCACGTATGCCTTCAGTCCACGCGGCAGTCTGCGAGCACTTAGCGCTATGCTTGCGGCGCGGGGAGCCACCATTTTGGGCCAGCACGCCTTTCACCGACGCCGCCCCCGCGCTGGAGCAGAGCTGTTCGCCCAGAGAATAGTGCAATTGGCTGAGCGCAGGTTGGACTGACAGCCAGCGGGCTGTGGGGGCATTTGACCTGAACTAGACGCGACCTAATCTGACACTCTGGGTACAATGGACGACCACACAAAGGAGTGTCAGCACGACGACAGAAGAAAAGATCATCAAGAACAAGTGGGGATGCTGCGACTGGCCGAAGAACTGGGTAAGGTGAGCCAGGCGTGCTTCAGCGGGGGATTTACCCACCCGTACGTGTCAGGTCGGGTGCTGCGCTTAGGGATGTGGGTCAGCACGCAACTGATCTACTCACCGATTAGCCACCCAGAGAGCAATGGCTGCGTGGAACGTCGGAGAACATCATATGAAACATCGCTCACTTCGCCATGAGAACACACCAGCACCCACCGTGCCCATCCGCTCGATACGACGCAGACGCCGCCGATGGGTCTGCTGGCTTGGCTGTCTGACGTCCATCGCCTGTGGATTTTTCTGTATGCTGATTTACCTGCTCTTCCCGCCCGATCCGGTGAACCTGTTGATCATGGGCGTGGATGCACGTCCCGGCCAGCGCTACCTCACGCGTACCGACAGCATCATGTTGGTCAATGTGAATCCGGCCAGGCTGGATGTCACCCTGCTCTCCATCCCACGCGATGTATTCATCTATGTACCCGGTTACGGCGAACAACGTATCAACACGATCAATGTGTTGGGTGAGCAAGAAGCGGAAGGCTCAGGCCCTGCCCTGCTCAAGGCCAGCTTCAAGGAAAGTTTTGGAGTCACCGTCGAAAAGTACATTCGGCTCGATTTTGGGGGATTTGTCGCGCTCGTTGATGCGGTTGGCGGGGTGGACATCGACGTGCCCAAACTCATCATCGACTACGACTACCCGACGGCTGATGGCGGCACCATGACGGTCCGTTTTGATCCCGGCGTCGAGCACATGGACGGAGAACGCACCCTACAATACGCGCGTACGCGTCACCAGGACGACGATTACCAGCGCGCCACCCGCCAGCAGCAGGTCGTGGACGCGGTCGTCAAAAAACTCTCGAATCCGCGTTATATTGGCAGATGGCCCGGCGTTTGGCAGGCGTTTCAGGATCATACGGATACTGACCTGAGCACATGGGACATGCTGCGGTTGGCACCGGGAGTGCTGTTCGGGTGGCCGGGTCGAGACCAGCGCGTGTTACAGCGCGCGGACCTGATCGGGATGGCAGCAGGATACTGGCGACCAGACTATGACCGGCTCAATCCCTGGATAGCGCAGCACTTCAATTGAGTCTGCTACTCACTCACCAGAGTTATCGCGACGCCGTGCACGTCGCCATGCCTCCGTTGGCAATCTCGCTCTCCTCGACATAGCCGCGTGGCATGGCCAGGCTGTTCCTGCCACCGACGTCTTGCGAATGCAGCACATTCACCTTGCGCGCCCGGTATGAAGACGGTGCGAGCGGCGTGTTCGCTGGCAACCTGGCCGACATGCGCCAGGGCGTTACTGGATGGGTTGACGATGATAAGGCGGGCATGGTCGAGGTCAGTCATGAAGGCTCCTTGATTGAGGGGATGATAGTGGAATCTGGATACGATCCAAGGGGTGGCTGACTGCAGATCGCGCGCTTACATTTTGCCATGAACGGGCCATCTTGAGGGCATGTTTGCCTCATGGAGTTTTCGGGGGAGATGGGGTACGGCCTGTCCGGCTGCTTTTCTTCGGATATCAGGCAGGATTCTTCGCGCCGATTCGTTCTCGGATACTACGAGAAGGTTATCCGCATGGTAACAATCCGTTTGGCCGGAACATCCAAGAGAACCACATGTCTATCAGGAACCCACTCTCCCATCGGGCTGGTCGGTTTTTCGAGCAAGTTAGTGAACACGATCTCTCGTACTGGCAATCCGAACGAAACCTGGCCGGATACGGTGTGTTCGCTGCTATTGTAAAAACGCACCACAATTCCTTCGCCCGATTCGACAGGTTTGACAGCTGTCAGCACCAGTTCAGCGGGCGCAAAGGTGACGAACTTCATTGAGACGGGAAGTGTGCCACTTGAAGGCGTGGCTGTAACAGCCTGAAGCGGCGCAAGAAAAGCAGAAGCCTCCTGAGCAGCTTCGTTGATGCCGAACGAGTCACCAAACGGAATCACGCTGTATTCAGCGGCTGCTGGCCCAAGGCACTGAGCGCCCGGCGTGGCGCGTTCTGGCCCCGCATGTCCCGGGCGGCAGTCGAGGTCGTCGCGTGAAAGCCACCCCACCGCGCGTAAAAGCGTCAGCGCCAGGATGGATTCGCCGTTCACCTGCGAGTGTTCATATTCCGGCAGGCCACGTGCCGCTACCAGCAGACCATGACCGTCTTGTTCAATCGCAGTGAAAGCGCGCTGGGCTGCTGTCGGCGTTGGACGTTCGGCCCAATCCTGGCCCACGTCCAAAATAACCGACTGGCGGCGCAGGCGGTCAAAATGACCATCCACGATCACATGATCGCTCTGTAGTCCGGTCGGGAACAATACGCGTAGGCGGTGATTGGGCGCAGGGTTGACAAATTCCGCGCGCACGTCGATACGGCGCACGCCTGGCACAAGGCGGATCATGAATGAGACCGGCATATCGACTGTTTGCGATGTTCGCGCGTTCCGGCTGGCTGTCAAGTCGGCAGGGATCGCATAACGGGCCTGGATAGTGAGGGTTTGTCCGAAGAGATCATCTACCCGGCGTTCGATTACGGGTGGCTGCGCGGGACGGGTCACCAGGGCGTCTTCTGCCGGAGCGCAGTAGTTATACTCGTCGCCCCGGTCGCCGCCATCTTGCATACGGTTCAGACCGTGATAGACCGCCCCGGTCAATTTGTCCGTTACCGTCAGGGTGCCATCCTGCGGGGCGGCCTCGACACGGAACCATGCGTTTTCGATCACGTTCGCCTGGGCTGGCGTCGCAGCCGGTGTATCTTCCGGGGAAGCGGCGTGTGTCATGCCAAGCCGGTAGGTGCGATAACCGACGCCGGGGACGCCCTGCGCCACGAACGCCAGCCGGAAATTGTCCGCCAGGTAGGTGGTGAGGTGGCCGCGCTGTGCTGCGCGCCAGCGGGGATCGTCCCGTAAGGACCTGGCCAGTGCCGCAAAATCACCGATCCTGCCGGTGTGGTATTCGGGCAGCACCAGTTCCAGGCGCACGCTGGATTCATCGAACCACACCCGCACGTCGCTGATCAGCCGCCCCCTGTAAAACCCGACGGCAATCTGATCGAGTAATGCGTCGAACTCGTCCGGCGCGATGTCCCGTGCTTCGAAAACGATTTCTTCTCCATCCAGAACGCGATAGGGCACGCTCTGCCCGCGTTCGTCCAGCAGCCGGTAGCGCCGTCGCGGTCCGGCCCAGGGCACTGTGATCTCAACCGGTCCGGTTTGGCTGCCTGGTATGGGGTTGTAGACCAGTACGGTCTGATCGGTTTGCGCGGAAATACCCGCCCGATCAGGCGGATCGGATTCGGGAGTGTCCGGCGGCGCGGGCAGGCGCGTCTGATCGACGTGTGCGGCCAGATAACGAAGTCCGGCGTCTGCGATCTGGTCCGCTAGCTGCTGGCTCCAATCGAAGCGGGTGCGCATCTCCGCGTGGACCTGATCGACCGAACAGCCGCAGATCGAATCGTGCGGGTGATTTTCGATGAGATAGCGCCACGCCTGCCAGATTTCCCCGGAACGATTCGGCCCGCCGAAAGTGCGGACGATGGCGCTGACCGGTTCGGCGTAACGCTCCAGCGCGACTTCGCAGGCATGGTTGCGCTGCTTGATCCACATCCGCGCTGAATAAACACCGGGCAGCACCGGCGATCGCTTTGAGGAATGCAGTTCGCCCTTGATCACGGGAAGATCAGCGCCGCCGCCTACGTCTGCGCGGACTGCCGCGACGTAGTCCGCCAGGGTGCCGTGAACCAGCACCGCCCGCCCGGCCAACCGCTCGTTCGCTGCTGCGATCAAACCCGGCAGTTCGGGCTGAGGGAGCATATGATCGGTTCCGTTCATCAAGAGTATGTGCGGTGTATGAGCGTAGGGTGCAAGCTGGGCGATCTGCCGCTCAACCGCACGTGTAAACGCGTCCGGGGTGGTGGGAGCCCACGCAAAATTGCCATAACCCGTCCGAAAATAGACCGTCAGCAGGCGTGTTCCATCGGGCGCTTCCCACCACAATTCGGTGGGTTCATCGGCCAGCCCGCGTTGAAGTGCGGCTGCCTCAAGCCCGCATCCGGCCAGAATTTGGGGTAATTGGCTGATGTGTCCAAACGGATCGGGCGTATAACCAACCGGCATTCGCGCTCCGAACCGCGCACAGACCCGAGCGCCTAACATCAGGTTGCGCACGGTCGCTTCTGGGCTGACCAGGAACTCATCCGGCAGGATGTGCCAGGGACCGATAATCAGTCTGCCACTTGTAATATGCCGCCGGAGATCGGGTTCGCGTTCGGGCCGGATGGCGAGATAGTCTTCGAGAATGATCGTCTGCCCGTCCAGCAGGAAGCTGCGAAAGGCCGGGTCGCTGTCCAGGAGGTCGAGCAGGCGATCAATCAGTTCGACGAGAGAGAATCGGAAAACCTGGAATGGTTGGTACCACTCCCGATCCCAGTGCGTATGCGAAACAATCGTGACATGAAACGGGAGTTCGGCCATCGTTACCTCTCCAGGTAAATGGGATTGGTCAAGGCGTGGACGAGGCCGGTACCTGACTCGACTAACTGTGCACGGATGTAAGGTGTCTGGTCCACCAACAGGCCAAGTTCGAACCTCTGCTCGCCTGCAGTGACATCAGTCTGCGCCAGCACACGTTCCGCGCCATGCAGTTCCAGGCGCAGCCCCATGCCGCCGATCACCTGCACGTGGACACCTACTTTCCCCGAGGCGGGACACGCGATAGTATCGCCCATTATGGCCTGGCCGCTTCCCAGATAAAGCTGCGGGCCATCTGGTGCGGCGCTGATAAAGGCATGTCCGGCGCGTAACCCGGCCAGGAGGTTCGCGGCGGTAGGCTCTTCGCGGCAAAAAATCCAGGTGGTCGGCATACCGATCTTGGCAATGTGGGGACGCAAAAGAAAGTGCGCGTCACTGCCACCAACCGCGACAAGCCGCTCACCCCTGCGCAGTCGGGACTCCCAGTAAGCCAGCGCCTCTGAGTTGAAGATCTCCCAGGGTCCGTTCCAGACCTCGATGCAGTGCTGCCCGGCGATCTCCTTAAAAACCCAGGGCGGCCCGGCGGGGCGCGGGTGATTGCACGAGGTCAGGTAACCCAATTCGACCGCGCGCCGGATCGAAGCACGCATCAGGTCGGGTGTCAGCGTGCGGAAATCGATCCACTCTTCCAGCCCCCATACGTTCCAGTGCCCTTTGTAGGTGGTCACTTCACAGCCGGGGATGAGCGCCAGATCGCCGGGATCGATCTGTGCCAGCGCGGCGAGGTGGCTGATCGAGTTGTGGTCGGTGACGGCGAGGAAATCCAGCCCCAATGCTTTGGCCGCCGCGACCAGATCGCGCGGATCGGAGTCGCCATCGCTGTGGTAGGAATGGCAGTGCAGCTCGCCGCGATACCAGCCGCTGTCACGCACGGGCGGGGCAGAGATGCTGTTTTCGAGCGTGAGCATAAGCGGATAGGCGGGCGGTACCGGATCGTCGCCGTGCAAAAAGCGCAGCGTGATCTGGTAGTGACAGCCATCCGGCGCGCTCTTATAAAATCCAAGCGAGATATGCCACGTTCCCGGCTCCAGTGGGCCGGGCAGATAACCGGGCGTCGCTTCGTGTGGCGTGATAAAAAAACTGTGCCGGGCGCTGCCGGTCCAACCCCGAAATCCTTTTCCCGGATAGTCCGCGCCGCGCTGGTCGAACAGCCCGATGTCCAGCGTATTGCCGCCGGTCAGGTGCGGATCGGAGTCAATCTCGGCGCTGTAGGTGTAGCTGACTTCCAGGCGGCGCACATGGGCGGGCATCTCAAAAGGAATGCTGTAATAGTCTTCGGCCTGTTCCGGTGCAAAGAATCCCTCAATGGTGGTTTCGGACCAGTGCTCGCCGTTCATTCGAGAAGCTCGCCTTCGTCGTCATAAAGAAAGGTACGGTCCAGGTCGAATGTGAGCCACGCGGTCCTTTCCAGGCTTGGTTCTTCATCCTGGAATAAGCGCACCGATATAAGCTGATCGCCGACCTGCATCACTACCAACCATTCGCCGCCAAGGGGCTGGATCACATATACCTGGCCAGGGATTGCGCCGGGCGTTTCTGTGGAACTGACGGCGATATTCTCGGGCCGGATGCCCAGGGTGATATTCTTCCCATTTTTGACGACGGCTCCCCATCGTTCGCGGTGGGCGGTTATGTCGAGAGTGCGTTCCTGCTCAAACACGATCTTACCCGCGTTGATGTCTACCTGACAGGGCAGCAGGTTCATGGGTGGGTTGCCGATAAAGGCCGCGACAAAGGTGTTCGCCGGACGCCGGTACACGTCCAACGGCTTGCCTAGCTGCATGACCCGCCCCAAATTCATGACCGCCATCCGGTCGGCCAGCGCCATCGCTTCTGCCTGGTCGTGAGTGACATACACCGCTGTCACGCCCACTTCTTGCTGCAGGTGTTTGAGAAAGGCACGCGCTTCGAGCCGCAGTTTGGCATCCAGGTTGCTCAGCGGTTCGTCAAACAGGAACACCTGCGCCTGGTGCACCAGCGCGCGGGCCACCGCTGCACGCTGCTGCTGCCCGCCGGAAACCTGAGCAGGACGGCGCGCCAACAGGTCTACGATCTGCAATTCGTCAGCCACCTCAGTGACACGGTGCGTCATATCCTGTTTCGAGACGCCGCGCACTTTCAACGGATAGCCAATATTGTTGAGCAGCGTCATGTGTGGATAGAGTGCGTAATCCTGAAAGACCATCGCCAGATCGCGGTCACGGGGGGGCAACCGGGTGACATCTTTTTCCCCGATCTGGATACTGCCCTCGTCCGGCACTTCCAGCCCAGCGATAAGGCGCAGCGTCGTTGTTTTGCCGCACCCGGATGGGCCGAGCAGCGCCACAAATTCGCCGTCAGCTACATCCAGGCTGACATCGTTCACGGCTACCAGCTCGCCAAACTTTTTCGTGATGTTGTTGAGTTGAATTCTCGCCATTATGTTTTAGCTCTTGATTCCGCCAAAAAACCGAAAACCAAATTTCCAGTTGACCAGCAGGTACAACGCCAGCACCGGCAGACCATAAAGGAGTGCGTATGCAGACACAAGCGTGTGAATGGGGGTTCCTGCTTCGCTATAAAACGAATACAAGGCGACCGAAGCAGGCATATTTTCCGGGCTGCGCAGCATGACTACCGGGATCAAAAAAGCGCCCCACGCGTTCACGAAGGTCCAGATCGCCACGACGGCTACCCCTGGCCTGACCAGTGGGAAGGCGATATCGCGGAAGATGCGCAGCGGACTAGCGCCACAGACCAGCGCCGCTTCTTCATACGAGCGCGGAATCGACTCGACAAAATCGCGCATCATGAAGATCGCTGCCGGAAGCAGGCCGCCGGTCATGACCAGAATGACGCCGATATGCGTATCGATCAGACCCATGCTGTTCGCCAGCAGAAACAGCGGGACCATAGCGGCGGTTCCACCCACGACCGAAGAAAACAACATCAGCACGTAAACCAGCATGTTTTTGCCAGGAAGCCGTGTACGTGACAGCCCGTAGGAAGCGAGCGTGGCAACCGTTCCCACCGACAGCATCGCGCCGCCCGCAATAATCAGGTTGTTGCGAAACAGGGCGCGGATCGCAAACTCGTTGTCGAACACTCTTCGAAAGTTGTCCAGCGTGGGTTGGGAAGGCAGTTGCACTGACAGTGTCGTAAAGCGGTTGAAGGGCGCTGTGAGCAGCCATAGCAGAGGCAGCGCAAAAAACGTCATGCAGATCAGCGAAAAGCTGATCACCAACAGCTTCGTCAGCGGGGTTTCATAGTGTCTCATGAGGTTGCCTTTTGACGGCGCAGCATAAACAGGTACCCCAACGCCAATGTGAAATTGATCATCATCATCACGACCGCAATCGCGCCGCCCCGTCCAAATTCAAAGAACTTGAACGCGGTCCGGTAAGTGTAGATCGAAACCAGCTCGGTTTTGAAGGTTGGGCCACCCCCGGTCAGCAAGAACGGCGTGAAGACATTGAACGTCCACAGTGTGATCAGGATCAGGTCCGTCAGGATATGCCCTCGCAGCAGCGGAAACAGAATGTCCCGAAATTTGCGCCAGGCTGATGCCCCGACTACTTCGGCGGTTTCCATATAGGAGGGAGGGATCGTTTCCAGGGCTGAAGAGAATAATAAAATCGAAAAAGCCGACCCGCGCCAGATGTTAAAGATGATAATCGTCAGCAATGGATAATCGAATAACCAGTCCGGTTTGCCCAGTCCAATCACATTCAAGATCGAATTCAACGTGCCACGATCGACGTTCAGATAGGCGCTCCACGCGAACGCAGCCACTGACTCGGGGACGATCCACGCCAGCACCGCCAGCGTAAAAACCAACTCACGCAGGAACCCCTTGCGCCGGTAAAATGCCCAGGCCACCGTCAGCCCGACCATGGCCTGGCCGAGCAACGCGGACCCGATCACAAACTGGAAGGTAATCTTGAGCGCATTCCCGAATTCCCCGTAACGCATCCAGCGATCAAAATTGAACAGCCGATCATAGTTGGCGAGTCCCACAAATTCAGGATGCGCGGCGGTGATGCCGGTCAGTGTCCGGTTGGTAAAGCTGAGGTAAAAAGTCCAGAAAAACGGCAATAACAGGAAAATAGCTACAAAAATGAGGGCGGGCGTGAGGAACGCGATCCCCACTCTCCCCGAAAAAACGCCTGGACGCTTTTCCACGTTTTCTCTCCAGAATTCTCTTCAAACCAGAGGGGGCCGGAGACAACCCCGGCCCCTTATGTGAAGCGTGCTAAAAGCTGTTATTCGGTTGGGATGGTGATCACGTTGTCTGCACCAGCAATTTCCGTGACGGCTTCAGCGTAGGCAGCCATCGCTTCGGCAGGCGACATCTCGCCCGAAACCACGCGCTCGGTCATGAGTTGGGCTTCGTAGGAGATCTTCGGATAGTCCGGCAGCATGGGGCGCACAGTCGTGAGCGGCAGCAGCGCTTCTGCCATGGCCGACATCACCGGGTCGCCAGCGACCGGCACATCGTCGCGGAAATTGATCTTCGGGTTCGATTCTTCCCATTTCATTTGCGCGTCCTGGCTGGACATGAAGGCCAGCAGCGCCCAGGCTTCAGCAGGATTCTTGGTGTTCGGATTCAGAACCCAGCCCGTCCCGCCGGAGATCGTCACGAAATCTTGTCCTCTATAGCCCATGCCGGGTTCCTCAGCGGGCATTTCTGCCCAGGTGACGACCTCGTCACGGGTGGCCTGGTCCATCTGGCTGAGAATGGCTGAACGCCAGAACCAGTCACCTTCGACCAGGATCGCGATCTTACCTTCGGCGAAGGCTGCGAACGACTGATCACGCCCATCGGCGACAAGCTGCATCCGGGCGTCACCCAATTCATCATCAACGTAGATCGTTTTGTAGAGGTTGAGCGCATCCAAAATGGCGGGGCTGCTGACGATCCACTTGCCTTGATCGAAGTCGTACATGTGCTCCCCAGCCCCCAGCAAGGCCATGAACCAGCCCTGCATGGTGGTCGCTTCCCCCATGGCGGTGCCCGCGTCAAGCTGGATGGGGGATTCAACACCGGCATCCTTCAGTTGGTGGGCGGTTGCCAGAATGTCTTCCCAGGTGGTAGGCTGCCAGGGCAGGTCGATACCGGCGTTTTCAAAGATGTCGCTGCGGTAGAAAATCTGGCGTACATCGGTTCCGGACGCAATACCATAGAGTTCACCTTGATAGCCCAGAATAGACTGGATACCGGGCGAGATATGGCCCCAGCCATCCCATTGATTCACGGCATCACCGGCGATCTGATTGAGCGGCTTCAGCAGTTCTGCATCGACAAATTCGGGGACCCAGAAGCCGTCAAATCCCATGACATCATAACCACCACCTGCGCCCAGGTCGAGCGCGTACTGCTGTTTGAGTTCTTCGTCACTGCCGCCGAATTCCACCAACTCAACGGTGACGTTTTTACCTTCCGCCGCCATCGCCGCCTCGAAATTGGGGATGACATAGTCTTTGAGCCACGTGACTTGTGACGCATTAACACCGTCTGCTACGCAGCGGCAGGTAATGGTGAGCTTGATCTCATCCTGAGCAAACGCCGAGGGGGTGATCGTGCCGGCCAGCATGGCGACCAGCATCAATGCTATGACTATCGTTTTCCTTGACATCGTTTTTCTCCTAACACTATCTAGGACGAACGTAAGTTATGTTGCGGAACGAGCGTTTGAATCGACGGGAAATCTCCTTTCTGTTATGCAGGGGGTAAGCTTGTTGAGTTACGAACAACGAGTCGGGTTGGTATCAAAATGAACATCGCGTGAGTCGGTTCACCTTCAAGTAAAAGCAGCAGTCGGCGAGCGGCTTCGCGCGCGAGCAGCCGTGTATCCTGGGCGACGGTGGTCAGGGTCGGAACGACGCGCTCGACCAATTCCGGGTGGTTATCAAAACCTACCAGCGACAGATCGTCGGGAACTTTCAGCCCAACTTCCTGGACAGCGCGCAGCACCAGTGTTGCCACGATATCGTTCATCGCAAAGATAGCCGTTGGACGATCTGGCTGGCTGAGCGCGTCCGCAAGATAAGCGACATCCTCGTGGGCTTCTTGTGCATAGCGCCGGTAGTTGACCGCTTCCACTGGCTCCCCCAGGGTGATGAACGGCAGCGGGGCCAGCCCGGCGGCTTCCATCGTGTCATGATAAGCGCGCCCGCGTTCCGCGACAGGCAGCAAATCCAACGGCGGCCACGCGGCGAACGCGATACGGCGGTGTCCGAGTGCTAACAGGTGTTCCATCGCCTGCCGCGCCCCGTCATAGTTCTGGCTGGTCACACAGGGCAGGTTGGCTCCCAGAATAGGGCGGTCCAACAGCACAATGGGAACCGAACACCCCGGGTGATACACGTACCGGTCCTGCGTTTGTTCACCGACTGGCCAGAGTAAAATCCCCGCCGCGCCCTCTTCGCACATGGTATGAATCAGCCGGTTTTCTTCTCCAATTCGGCGTTCGCTTTGGGCAAATAACAACCGGTATCCTTTGTCGCGCAGAATTTCTTCCGCCCCGTCGAACAGACTGCCATCGAACGTATAGCGGAATTCAGGCATGATGCAGCCGATGATTTTGGGATTTGTCGCCGCATTGGGCAGTTCGGCAACAAAAGTGCCTTTGGCCGGAATGCGATAGATCAGGTTTTCGTCTAGAGCTGTCTGCCATGCACGCTGGATGGTGGACCGGCTGATACCAAGCTCAGTGACCAGCGCGTACTCACCTGGCAACTGCTCATGCGGGCTGAGTGTGCCGCTAAGGATGGCGTGCCGAAGCTCGTTGAGCAGTTGTGTATGTAGAGGAATGGGACTGTTTTTAGATATAGAAAACATAATATGTATGCTTGTCATGTCTTGTACGGACAAGATTAGAATTAGCATAGCACGTCTTCCGAGGCCCTGTCAACTCGATTTTCTATTTTCCTGGCTCGTTGGGCTGGCTACTGGGCACATCCGTTCTGAATCAGGCCAAAAAATCCATTGTAGATGGAGCCTCCTGGCCTGATTCAAAACGGATTCAGCGCCAAAGCCGGCCTTATGCTAGGATCAGGGTGTTGTTTTGATGCGTCTGGTTAAGGACAACCGTTATGAACAATCAACCGCCCCCTCACTGGCTAACTCTTCACCGTCAGGCAACCGTCGCCGACCTTCACGCCCACCCTTCACTCAAAGTGTCGCTGCTTCGCCATAACCTGAGCCGGCGTCACAAATGGATTCCGTCGTTCTTCTGGCCGCCCACCATTCGATCCGGCTTCTCACAGTTGCAGGATGGCGGCGTAGATGTGCTGCTATCCGCCGTCTATGCGCCGGAAAAAGAGGTGTTGGATGACCTCATCCTGCTCAGGTATTTACGCTATCTCCCCTTCTCCGATCTATGGCGGATGTGGAACACGTTATTCGGACCGTCGTATTTCGACGTGACTACCGGCCTGCTCGACCAGATGGAACAGCAGGTCAAAAAGCACAACCAGTCTCGCAAAAAGGACCAACGACCGGTTGATTTCGCGCACTCGGTCGCCGATTTGGAGCGCATCCTGGCTCAAGGGGCTGAGGCTCCCATTGCCCTGGTCCATTCGGTTGAGGGCGCGCACTGCCTGCAAAGCCAGGAGAAAAACAGCCTCAACGAGATTCTGGATCATCTGACTGCGCTATTCGAGCGGGGCGTGGCGCTGTTGACGCTCGCCCATTTCTATCGCAATTGCGCCGTGACACCCGTGTTTCCCTACCCCGAATACGTGATGCCCCTCATCCGCCCCAACCAGGTGAAAAAGCTCTGGGAGGAACACGATCTGACACAGGGCCTGAGCGATGTAGGGGAGCACGTCGTAAAACACATGTTGGAGATGGGCATGATCGTCGATATAAGTCACTGCACTCCGGCGGCTCGGCGGGCCATCTATAAACTGGCAGATGACAGTAAGATCAACGCGCGCGTCATCGCGACCCATGTCGGCGCTTACGCGATAAACCCCACCCCCTACAACCTGGAAGACTGGGAAATCAAGTGGATAGCCGATCATGGCGGCGTGGTGGGCGTGATCTTTATGAATTACTGGATCATGCCCCACAAGGCCAAATTCGGCCTGGATTTCATCGCGCACACCATTGAGCATCTCGTTAAGGTCGCTGACGGGCGAACTGAGCATGTCGCCATTGGGACCGATTTTGATGGCTTCACCGATCCCCCCGACGAACTGAAGGATGAATCAGAATTGCCCCGTCTGTCTCAACGGCTCGTGGCCGAACTGAAATCGCCCTCGCAGCGGAGATATACCGATACGGAAGTCGAGAACATCCTGGGTAAAAACGTCCTGCGCGTTCTCCGGCAGGGATGGGGCAGAGCTGTGGGTCCTGCTGCGAAAACTTGATGCAAGCATAGGACGTCATCAAGCAACTTTAGGGAGCTTGAGCGGGAAAATGAAGACCATGACTTTGCAGCAACCCGGACTGCCTACCTGATTCCGCGAAAGGTGCGGAAGGGTTTCAAGTTCACATCCCCAATACAGCCTTTCGACCATCTCACTTTGTTATCCTGAGAATGTCATTGAGCGGCGTGATGCAGTCGTAGCGCGCCCTCCAAAGGAAACGAGCGTCATAAAACAGAGGCGCTTGTCGATTGACTATGCCTGGGCTACAGGTCGGCGGCAATCGGAATGATCGCCTTGCCGAACGTTTCCAGCGGCGCGATCTCGTACACATTCGGCATGTTGAAAATGGCATGTGTGAACCCTATGCCCGCCAGCACCTGCAAGCGTTCAAGAACGTCTTTGACTGTGTCCTGTCCTGGAGCGAGGTGCACCGTCCCCAATGACGTCTTCTCGATGGTGTCGTAATCACGCCCAAGTCGCTCACAGTGTCCGCGAAGGGCGTCGAGCGTGTTTTGGAGGTTTCCGTTCCCGGCCCGTTCAAACAGATTGCACGCATCAGCGTACTACGCCACCAGGCGCATCGTCTTGGTAGGTCCCATGCCGCCTACCAGGATCCGCGGATGCGGCTGGCTGACCGGACGCGGATTGTTGGTCAACTGTGGCGCGGAGAAATGGCTGCCTTCAAACTGGGTCTCATCGCTTTGCCACAATTGATGGGCCATTTGCAGCGTATCTTCCAACCACTCAAAACGCTCGCTGGTGTTCGGGTAGGGCACACCGAACCCGTGCGCTTCCTTCTCATACCAGGCCGCCCCGATGCCCAGGTAGGCCCGACCGCCGGACACGATGTCCAGGGTGTTCACCATTTTCAACAAAACCGCCGGATGCCGGTAAATCACACCCGTGACCAGAGTTCCGAGGGTGGCCTTCTCAGTCAGCCCTGCCAGATAACCCAGCGTCGTGTACGACTCCAGCATCGGGTCGTTGTAAGCTTGACCAAATAGCCCTTTGATCTGGTAATAATGGTCCATAACCCAAAAACTGTAGAAGCCAGCATCTTCCGCTGTGGAGACGATGTCTTTGAGGGTCGGACGAATTGCCGCTGCGCCGCCAGGATACTTGAACGAGGGGATTTGCAGACCGATACGCATCGAGAACCTCCTGTTTATGGCTGTCCATTCGTACTCTGAGTATAGAGCATGACAAACGAACCAGCACACACCGCCGTGTACGGCGGCGTCATCGTGCCACCGTCGCAGACCACTCAAGTTTGGTTTAGGGAACGCGGCTTTGTCCTGGGACTGTAATCTACGGACGAGGATAATGCGGCCTTGATATTCAGATGGAACGGCCATCCGCAGGCTTGTGTGAAATGAATATTTGTTCTAAAACGAACAAAGTGTATTACAGGGCATCGCTGAGGAGAGAAGAATATGGCCTTGCAAGGAAAAGTAGCCGTGGTAACCGGCGCGGCTGGCGGCGGGATGGGGCGGAGTATCGCCTTGACCCTGGCTCGGGAGCAGGCTGCGGTAGTGGTCAACTATCGTACCAGCCATGAGCAGGCGAACAGCCTGGTCGAAAGCATTCAGAATCGCGGCGGAACAGCCGTTGCCATCCGGGCCGACGTGTTTAGTGCAGAGGGATGCCGGACCTTGATCCGGGCGACCAATGAGCGGTTCGGTCAGATTGATATTTGCATTATCAACCCTGGCAGCGGCTGGCATCCTGAGCCTCCCGACCAACTCGAACCGGATGCCGCGCTGGAAGATATCACACATGAGGTAGCTCCCTGTCTTCATCTTCTACCCCTGGTGCTGCCGGCGATGTACGAGCGGCAGTGGGGACGGATCATTGCCATGACCACCAATCCGCATCTGCCGTCACCCGCGTTTGCGTACAACGTTGCCAAAGCGGCGCGTGCTGAGGTGCTCTTGCAGGCACAGGATGCAGCCTGGCAGCACCATGTGACGGTGAACGTAATCGCACCCGGACCTGTTGCCCCGATCACAAGTCTCGCCGAGGCCATCGAGCAGTGCGATCACGGCATAGCATGGACGCATCGCCCTACGATCTCACCCCAGGACATTGCTGAGAGCATTGCTTTCCTGTGTTCCGATGCAGGCCGGTTCATCACGGGCTGTACACTCCCGTTTCAGTTCCGACCTTGATCTGATTGGCGGTCACGCGAGGCTAACTCATGATGGCACGTTTGGTGAGCGGAATCGTGCACGACTACTGTTCGATTCCCTGGACGCCCACTTGACACCGCTCGTCGCGGCGCGTATCGCCTGAGCCTTCCTTCGCCATTTTCCTGCTCCTTTTTCGCTCTGTTTGGCGTTGAAAGTCTCCTTTATTCTACACCCTCGATCTGTCCCACCAATTCTGACACGGAACATACAGATGGAATTTGTCGTTGTAATAGGAGATATCCGGTGCCCAAATATCATTATTGGAACCGGGAACCATCTCCTGGGTCCACTTCGGTGCATTGGTCGGAGGAAAGACGCTGGGCGGGAAGGGCCTTTCCCAGTCAAGGAGATCAGGGGATTTTCGAATATAAATGCCCCCGTGAGTACAGAAGAGATAATATGCATCTCCATCCTTTATGATGGATGGGTCATGAACTTGTCTGATTGCGCCCGTCAATTCAAGATACATGAAATGATCCTCATCAGATAACTGTCCTTGGGCTTTTATCAAACTCGAATATTTCTTGCCGATGCCAAGTATCCCTGCACCAAGCAGCAAACTCGTGCAAACAAACCGGCGGCGAGTATATCCTGTTGGCATCATCAACGCTCCTTAAGTCATTATTTTCTCGAAAACCACACAGCCATTTCGCTCACCCCACGATGCGACCATGCATAATAGGGAATCGCCATAAATGTCTTCCCGGTTATGACCGTGATTCCGTTGAGCAAACTGGCACGATGCTCGGCAGTTAATTGCATGTCATCAGGGATGATGATATCCAATGCCCGTCCACCATTATCAATGCCCTCAGCGGCGTAAACGATCGGACCGCGTTCCAACGCCACTTTGCCCCGGCAGTCGGCCACCTGTGGATGGGCGACCACACGCCGGATCGGCATCGGCATGGCAAGTTCTACCGTATCGCCAGGATGCCAGGTTCGATTGATGTTAATGTAACCTTGATCTTCTTTCGCGGTTATTGCTTCGCCATTGACTCGAACCGCGACATCTCCGGCGGTATCGTCCAGATAACGATACAGATCGCTGGGCACCGGCTGGCCTCTGACCCAACCCGGAACCCGCAATGAGAGCGTGAATTGTGCAGGTTGGGCCGGGGTTATCGTCAATTTGACATCGCCCTCCCAGGGATAACTGGTATCCTGTGTAATCCGGACATCCGTTTCACTAAGAGTGAGCTGTGCCCGGCTGCCCATGTACAGATTGACGTACAGGCGTCCATCGCGCACGGCATAGACATAACCCGGCAGCGACGGCATGAGGCGAACCACGTTGGTGGGGCAACAGGAACACCCAAACCAGGACTGGCGGGCAATGGTATCATCACTATTGAAGGCATATTTTCCATCTGATTCCAGCGGATTCACGTAGAAGAACGTGTTTCCCTCCAGTGAGATGCCCGACAAAAAACCGTTGTACAGCGTGCGTTCCAGCACATCATAATATTTCGCCTGTCCATCCAGCAGAAACAGCCGGTAATTCCAGAAGATACTGCCGATGGCGGCGCAGGTTTCATTGTAGGCCGTCAAATTGGGCAATTCGTAGTTGTCGCCAAACGCCTCTCCGTGATGACGCGCGCCGATGCCGCCGGTCAATGCCAGTTTCTTCTGCACGACATTTTCCCAGATATGCCGGATCGCGTTGATATAATCCCGATCCCCGGTCAGCGCGGCAACATCCGCCATCGCGGAATACATATAGGTCGCCCGGACCGCGTGACCGACTGCCTCGCGTTGTTCGATAACGGGAATGTGGTCCTGCATGTAACCAACATTCCCCAAGGCTTTTTGCAGTTCGCGGCCATTCGCATGACCGCGTTCATCCAGGAAAAATCTCGCCAGTTCGAGATACTTCTCGTTACCTGTAACGCCATACAACTTCACCAGACCAAGTTCGACCTCCTGGTGTCCTGGAACATCACGCAGCGCAGCGGGACCAAACACTTCGGTGATGAGATCAGCGCTTTTGATCGAAACATCCAGAAATGCCCGTTTGCCAGTCGCCTGAAAATAGGCCACTGCGCCTTCGTACATATGTCCCAGGTTGTAAAGCTCGTGGCTCATATCAACTCTCGACCAGCGTTCCGGCCCACTCATCTTATGGGGGTGGTCCGGGTCGATGGTCCGCGCCGTATAGATATACCCATCATCTTCTTGAGCAGCGGCGATCTTCACGATTATGGCATCAATGTAGGCTTCCAATTCGGCATCGGGGTAAACCTGCAAGCTATAGGCCGCACCTTCGATGATTTTATACACATCTGAATCATTAAAATGTAACCCTATATGCGGGCCTTCCATCTCACCGGCTGCTTTGACGAAGTTGTCGATTCGTCCGGTTTCTTCACATTTCTGGAAGTCATACGGTATCGTCACTTTTTGATTTGTCTCAATTCGTGGCGACCAAAAATCATCCTGAATAGTGACTTGTGTAAAAGGAACGGGTTGGAATGGGTAAACAGCACGGGTCATTTGCTGAAGCTCCTCGATGATTAGTTTTCTTCAAGAAAGGTTGCATCTTCCAACGCAGTGCGTGGCGATGCTTCGGTCAGTCCCACCAGCGCCAAAATGCCGAACTGCCGGCCTATATACATGCCCGGCTGGTTATACGACTCAAATGAAATCCAGGTGTCATCCGCGAGGCCAGGCTCGATCCACCAGGTTGCATCTCCGGCAAAATCCTCTGAGCTAATCATTCGCCTGGAAGTAGAGGGCGTTGTCCTGATGCCGCAAAAAATAACCGGGTAAATTGATGCAGGTGATGGATACCGCATCTGGATCAGCCAGCCCAGGCACGACGTAGAACTGCGAATCGGGCACACCCCCCGATCCTATCTGGACAAAGGTTTCCATGTTGCGGATATAACTCCCTGGGCGACTATACGATCTAAATTGTGAAAATGGGGCAAATTCCGGGATAGGATCAACGCCCACATCACCCGAGGGCGCGCTGATTTCTTCAGTGGTTGAGACTGGCACGCCAAAATTCGGCGTTCCATCAGCGTTCCAGGTAAACCTCTGAACACGGGTCGTTCGCCCATGGTCCCAACCACCACTTACCGAATCATTCGCATGATAGACAATCCAGTCCTCTGTGCCATCTGGCGAACGGAAAAAGCCATTGTGACCGGGGGCAAATACACCATTTTCGTCTGAACGTTGGAAGACGGGTTCGGGGTTTTTGACCCAGGAATCCGCGCTCAGAGGGTCGCCGCCATTGTAGGTGAGCATCCCCAGTTTGTAATCTGGCCCGGAACAGGGGCTTGCAGAATAGGTGATAAAAACGTCATCTTCATGGTATAAAGCTACTGGCCCCTCGTTAACAGTAGTTAACCTTCACAATTAGAGGGAAGGTCAAGTAGCCCCTTCCCCAAGTC